>NZ_JBKQBJ020000016.1:0-182697 GCF_046825355.2 Flavobacterium sp. C3NV
AACTACTGCCCTAGCCCCGATGGGAGGGAAAATCCTTTTGTGGTGGGGTTCACCACAAAAGATTGGAAGGACAGCGGGAAATAGCTCCTAATCTTTATTAAATTCCAAATCTTTAAAATTCCAAATTCCAATCTATGATGCTTCTCCCTAAGCCTCGGGTTACTCAGGAGGACAAATTTGCTTCTCTCTATATATGTATAAAAATAAACCCGACAGCTTTTGAAAACTGTCGGGTTGTGGGAATGAAATCGTACCTTATATATAGGAAGGTTATTTTTTATTGAGTGTCTTTGCTTTTGCTTCCCAATGATTCATTAGATCGTCGTAGTTTACAGGATTAGCAGATTTTTGATTTACCAGGCGACCGGATTCAAATGCTCTGAGGAGAATGGTTTCTATTAGATAGTCTTCGTTGACTTCATAAGGTTTGTATTCGGTTTTTAGACTAATGTCGAATAAATTGGCTGTTGTATTGGATACAAAGGCTTTGAAACCGCTTTTTAGGGTTTTGATTAATTCGTATGTTGTGATGCCGGTTTGTCTGTGAACAAGCTTGACCAGAATTTGACCTTGTTTACGGGAAAGCTTTTTAAGTCTTGCTTCGAATTCATTATTAAGGTAATCTTCTACTATTTTAAAGTACTTTTTCTTTTCACGATTGGTTTTCAAACGTGCCATTCCGCTATTTAGGGCTGTTAATCTATCTGCAGCCAATTTTGCGTACGGATACACTTTATAAACCCTGTTTTGAAGGATTAAGAATTGCTTTTGGGCTTCGGGATCAAGTTTTTCTTTCGAAATAATAATCTCGGGCAATTGAATTGTATCGTTTAAAATGGAGTCTTGCTCGGTTAAGATGTAACCCATTTGTTGGTTTTCTTTGGGCGTAACCTGAGCCTGACTCGTTAACGAAATCAATATAAAGAATAAAATGCAGTAGGTAAATCTCATTGAATCATAATTTAAGTGTAAAATTATATATTTATACACAACTCTAATACCAAATTTATAAATTAGCAAAAAAATATTTTTATGAGCACAGAATCTATCTTAAAAGATACCTCGATTGCTTTCCTGGAAAGCTACTTAAATAACGCCTCTCCTACCGGATATGAAAGCGAAGGGCAAAAACTTTGGATGAATTATTTGAAACCTTATGTAGATACTTTTATTACGGATACTTACGGAACTGCTGTTGGAGTTATAAATCCTGATGCGCCTTTTAAAGTGGTAATTGAAGGTCATGCCGATGAAATTTCGTGGTATGTAAACTACATTACTGATGATGGCTTATTATATGTTATTAGAAATGGTGGATCTGATCATCAGATTGCACCATCGAAAAGGGTTCATATTCATACTAAAAAAGGTATTGTAAAGGGTGTTTTTGGCTGGCCTGCGATTCATACGCGTTTGCGTGATAAGGAAGAGGCTCCGAAAATTAGTAATATTTTTATTGATTTGGGTTGCGAAACTAAAGAACAGGTTCTGGAAATGGGCGTACATGTAGGTTGCGTGATTACTTATCCTGATGAATTTATGATCCTGAACGAAAACAAATTTGTTTGTCGTGCGATTGACAACAGAATGGGCGGTTTTATGATTGCCGAAGTGGCTCGTTTATTAAAAGAAAACAACAAAACACTTCCATTCGGTTTGTATATTGTAAATTCGGTTCAGGAAGAAATTGGTCTTCGTGGTGCTGAAATGATCGCTCAGACTATTAAACCTAATGTTGCTATTGTAACTGATGTTTGCCATGATACAACTACACCTATGATTGATAAAAAGGTTGAAGGTGATCTTAAAATGGGTAAAGGTCCTGTTATTGCTTATGCTCCGGCGGTGCAAAACAAATTGCGTGATTTAATTGTTGATACTGCCGAAGAAAATAATATTCCGTTTCAGCGTCATGCAACTTCTCGTGCTACGGGAACTGACACTGATGCTTTTGCTTATAGTAATGGCGGCGTAGCATCGGCATTGATATCTTTGCCTTTGCGTTATATGCATACAACTGTAGAAATGGTGCATAGAGAAGATGTTGAAAATGTAATTCAGTTGATTTATGAATCGTTACTGAAAATTGAAAACAATGAAACTTTTTCTTATTTTAAATAAGAACTGATTGAAAAACGCAAATTCGGTTATTTTTATAAATGGCCGAATTTGCAAATATAAAACTGCATGAAGATACTATTACTCGAAGACGATTTTACTTTATCTAAAGAAATCTCAGCGTTCTTTACTACAAAAGGATTCGAGTGTTTCCCCTATTATGATGGTACTTTGCTATTAAAAAAATATTTTCCTTACGATTATGATTTAATCATTCTTGATATTAATGTTCCCGGTACAAACGGAATTGATGTTTGCAAAGGTATTCGTGAAGTGGATAAAAAAACGCCAATCATTATGCTAACGGCTTTTAGCGATATAGAGGATAAATTATCTTCTTTTGATAATGGTGCCGATGATTATCTGGTGAAGCCTTTTCATTTTGAAGAATTATTTGCCCGGATTTCATCTTTGTTAAGACGAAAAGATATTCCGCAGCAAAGTGAAAGCAAGATTATTATAAATGATTTAGAAATTCTGGAAGATGATATGAAAATTTTTCGCTCAGGTGAAGAGATTAAACTGACTCCCAAGGAATTTAAACTCATTTTGATTTTGGCTCATGCCAAAGGAAAAGTATTATCGAAACAGTTTATAGCCGAAAAACTTTGGGATTATCATATCGAAACCAATCAGAATACAATTGAGGTTTATATTAATTTTTTGAGAAAAAAAATAGATAAGGACCACGAAACAAAACTTATTCGCACCAAGGTAGGTTACGGATATTATTTGAGCGATCAGGAATGACATTAAAAAATCGAATATCACTTTTAGTAAGTTTATTATTTACAATCCTTTTTGGGTTGGCTTCTACTTTGATATTTGTTTTGTACTCCAATTTCAGGAAGGATGAATTCAGGGATCGTCTCGAAATTAAGGCGCTATCGAACATTAAACTTCTTGTAAATGTAAAGGAAATCGACAATCAGCTTTTGAAGATGATTGATCAAAACTCGATCAATAAATTGTATGATGAGAAAACTTTGGTTTTTGATTCTAATTACAAACTTATCTATAGTAGTATTGATGATGCAAAAATAAAATGGTCTATAGATGATCTAAAATATCTAAAAAAGCACAAAACCTTTTTTAAGAAACAAGGAAACTATGAGGTTTACGGTGTTTTTTATGATACCAATGACAGGGATTTTTATGCTTTAATATCGGCCACAGATAATTTTGGTCAACGCAGATTGCTATTTCTAAGATATACACTAATAGTATCTTATATCTTTTTTACTTGTATTTGCTGGGTAGTTACTTCGATTACGGTTAAAAAATTAATGAGTCCGCTAAATACTTTTCATCAGAAAATAAAGAATATAAACGAGAACAATCTTGATACTCGTGTAGAATCTAAAAGTAATAAGGATGAAATTGATTTGATTGCGAATGAGTTCAATTTTATGATGGACAGGATCGAAATCTCCTATCAAAGGCAAAAAGAATTTACTGCACATGCTTCTCACGAACTTAGAACTCCGTTATCCAGAATTACTTCGCAAATAGAAAACGTAATCGCTGATACTAAGACCAGCAATGAGAGAAAGAATTTTTTGAAGACTATTTTATCTGATGTGAATCAATTAACTGAATTAATTAATTCGCTTTTGATTTTATCTAAAATAGACAATAAGAAACATGAAAGTAATGAAGTTCATCGTATGGATGAAATCTTATTTTCGGCTATAGAGAATTTAAATAAAAGCTATCCTGAGTTTTTAATTTTGTTCGAAATAGAAGAAAGCGACAATATAGATACTGCCTTAGAAATAAAAGGCAATAAAAATTTATTAGAAATCGCTATAAGTAACGTTCTTAAAAATGCTTGTGTTTACTCTGACAATAAACAGGCGAAAGTTGTTATTAGCACTCAGGATAATAACTTAATTATTTCTATTTCTAACACGGGGAACACGCTAAACGAAAATGAACAAAAAATTCTTTTTCAACCTTTTATGCGTGGCAAAAATTCAAAAGGAACTTCAGGCTTTGGCCTTGGTTTGCGTATTGTACAACGCATCTTAACATTGCACAAAGCAACCATAACTTACAGTATTCCAGATATTAACACGAATTTATTTCAGTTATTTTTTCATTTTTAAATTATTTTAAGGTATTTTTAAGGTAGATTTTAAGGAGTCTTAAAGTCTGGTGATAGCATATTTGTATAATTAAAAATAATACAATGAGAAAACTCTGTGCATTCCTACTTGTACTTTTCGGTCCGGTAGTTTTGGCTCAAAAAACAGTCACCCTTCAGGACTGTGAAAGCCAATTTCTTAAAAACAATCTTTTTTTGTTGGCATCACAATATAATATCGATGCATCGAAAGCACTAACGATTCAGGCCCGTATTTGGGACAATCCATCCATTACCGCAGAATTAAACGCTTACAACCCCGAGAGGAAGCAATATTTTGATATTGGTAAAGACGGACAAAAAGTATTTGGGATTGAGCAATTGATTTATTTAGGTGGAAAAAAGCGCAACGAAATTAAGCTGGCTCAAACTAATGAAAAGTTAGCAGAACTACAGTTTAATGATTTGCTGAGGACTTTAAAACTTCAATTGCGAAAAAGTTTTTTTACTGTTTATTACAACACAAAAAGTCTTGAAACTACAGACAAACAACTTGTTCATATTGAAGACTTAATTAACTCCTACTCTATTCAGGCGCAAAAAGGAAATGTTCCTTTGCGGGATGTGGTGCGTTTACAATCTCTGTTTCTAAATTTTAAGAATGAAAGAATGGGAGTTGTAAATGAAAATATTGAAGAGCAAGCCAACTTAAAATTATTACTGAATTCTGCTGAAAACATTGTTCCTGATGTTTCAAAGGAAGAATTTAATAAATACATTAAAACAATTCCTTTTGATCTTAAGGTTTTTCAAGATGATGCTATCGCAAATCGTCCTGATTATTTAGCCAAACAAAAAGATATTGAAGCAAACGAAATAAATGTAAAATGGCAAAAATCCCTTTCGATTCCGGATCTTACTCTCGGAGCCAATTATGATCAGCGAAGCGGAGCTTTTAATAATGAAGCTAATTTGACACTTGGAATTCCATTACCTCTTTGGAATAAAAACAAAGGAAACATTAAATATGCACAAACGATTTTAGAACAATCAAAAATTGAGAAGCAAAATTTTGACTTGCAATTGAAAACCGAAATTACATCGGCATGGAACAAATGGGATGAATCCCGTAAAAACTATGTTGTGATAAAACCTACTGTAAATTCAGACTTTGAAGCGGTTTATAACGGAATCCTGACCAATTTTCAGAAACGAAATATCAGTTTATTAGAATTTACTGATTTTATGGAGAGTTATAATCAGGCTTCTATACTGGTAAATGAATTAAAGAAAAAAGTAGTGCTTTCGGGCGAAGAACTTAATAGTACCATCAACAAAGACTTATTCTAAAACTAAACAAAATGAAATATAAACTAATTATAGGAATTGCTCTTGTGAGTTTATCAATCGCAAGCTGCAAAAAGGAAGTTGAAAATCCTGATACTAATACGTCTTTTGCTTTAAGCGATTCGATGCTTAAAACAACTACTACAGCCGAAGCACAAACACAGCCTGTAAAAAACGTTTTAAGTTTTTACGGGAAAATCACCGCTGATAACAATAAAATGATTGACGTTTACCCGCTTGTTGGCGGAAACGTTATCAAAGTAAATGTAGAACTTGGAGATTATGTACGCAAAGGACAAGTTTTGGCAACGATAAAAAGTACCGATATTGCTGACTTCGAAAAACAATCTATTGATGCGAAAAACGATTTATTGGTAGCGAAAAATCAAATGAAAGTTGCTCAGGAATTATTTGACGGAAAATTAAATTCTGAAAGTGATGTTCTTCAGGCAAAATCTGAAGTAAATAAAGCGCAATCTCAATTGAGTAAAATTCAGGAAACGTATAAAATCTACAACATCAAAGCGGGATCTATTTATGAAGTAACCGCACCAATTAGTGGTTTTATTATTCAAAAAAGCATCAATCAGGATATGCTTTTACGAAATGACCGTTCTGAAAACATTTTTGATATTGCTGAGATCAGCGAAGTTTGGGCTTTAGCGAATATTAATGAAATCGACATTAATAAAGTAAAACTAGGAATCGATGCTGATGTCACTACCTTAAGTTATCCTGATAAAGTTTTTAAAGGAAAAGTCGATAAAATTTTCAACGTTATCGATCCCGAAACCAAGGCCATGCAGGCCCGTATAAAATTACAAAATCCCGGTTATATGCTAAAGCCTGATATGAATGCCAATATCAAACTGTCTTATAGCGAAGGAGACAGTATGATAGCCGTACCGAGTAAGGCAATTGTTTTTGATAAAAGTAAAAACTTTGTAATGGTATTTAAGGATCGTAACAACATCGAAACAAGACAAGTAGATGTTTACAGAGTTGTTGGTGACGTAACCTACATTTCTAAAGGTTTAAAAGAAAATGAGAAAGTAATTACCAACAATCAGTTATTTATTTATCGCGCTTTAAACGAATAAGACATGAACAAATTCATACGAAATATTATTGCTTTTTCGCTTAAGAATAAAGCGTTTACCTTTTTCTGGGTAGGATTATTGGCAGTCGCCGGGTTTATTTCTTTCAAAAATATGCCTATTGACGCATTTCCGGATGTAACGAATACTCAAATCATCATCATTACGCAATGGAACGGAAAAAGTGCCGAAGAAGTAGAGCGATTTGTAACCTCGCCTATCGAGATCTCGATGAACTCGGTTCAAAAAAAGACAAGCGTTCGTAGTATTACGATGTTTGGTTTATCGGTAATCAAAATTATTTTTGATGATGGCGTAGACGATCAGTTTGCGCGTCTTCAGGTAAACAATTTATTAAAAAATGTCTCGCTTCCGGATGATGTAGAACCGGATGTTCAGCCGCCTTATGGACCTACGGGTGAGATTTTTAGATATATTGTAAAAAGTGACAGCAGAGATAGTAGAGAGTTACTAACTTACCAAAACTGGGTAATCGACAAACAACTTCGTTCTGTTCCCGGCGTTGCTGATTTGAATGTTTTTGGAGGACAAACCAAAACATACGAAGTTGGCGTTGATCCAATTAAACTAGCCAAATACAACATTACCCCACTTCAGGTTTATAATGCTGTAAATGCAGGAAACTTAAATGTGGGTGGAGATATTATCGAAAAAAACGGTCAGGCTTTTGTAGTTCGTGGTGTCGGACTTTTAAAATCGATTCAGGATATCGAAAATATTATTGTTGATGATGCAAACGGAAATCCTATTTTAGTAAAAAACCTGGCTTCGGTTTATGAAAGCGCCATGCCTAGAGTTGGTCAAACCGGATTAGGCAAAAATGATGATGTTGTCGAAGGTATTATTGTAATGCGAAAAGGCGAAAATCCTCAGGAAACACTAGCATTAATTAAAGCAAAAATAAAAGATTTAAATGATAATGTTCTTCCAAAAGACATCAAATTAGTTACATTTTATGATCGTGATAATTTAATGAATTTCACGACCGAGACTGTAATGCACAACTTATTCGAAGGGATTATTCTGGTTACCTGCGTGGTATTCCTTTTTATGGCCGACTGGAGAACTACTTTTACCGTTTCGATTGTTATTCCGCTTTCTTTATTATTTGCCTTTTTATGCTTAAAAATGATGGGAATGAGCGCGAACTTACTGAGTTTGGGTGCGGTCGATTTCGGGATTATTATTGATGGTGCTGTGGTAATGGTCGAAGGATTATTTGTCGTCTTAGATCATAGGGCGCATCAATTAGGAATGACAGCATATAATAAAATTGCAAAAGGAAGTTTGATTAAAAAAACCGGAGCCGAAATGGGTAAAGCCATCTTCTTTTCTAAATTAATCATTATTACTGCATTATTACCCATATTCTCATTCCAGAAAGTAGAAGGAAAAATGTTCTCTCCCCTAGCCTATACATTAGGTTTCGCTTTAATGGGCGCATTACTTTTTACCCTGACTTTAGTTCCTGTTTTATCTCATATCCTTTTAAATAAAAATGTAAAAGAAAAAAACAATCCGTTTGTTAATTTCTGGGATCGAATTGTAGGTAAAAGTTTTGCCTGGACTTTTAAGCATAAAGTACAAACCTTAATTGGTTCACTCTCACTTTTGGTAGTGGTTTTCTTTTCGGCTAGTTTTTTAGGAACAGAATTTTTACCACAACTTAACGAAGGAGCATTATGGGTAACCGCAGAATTACCTATGAGTACTTCCTTGCCTGAAAGTGTAAAAACAGCTGCAATAATTAGAAAAGATCTCGAAAGTTTTCCTGAGGTAAAAAATGTTTTATCACAAACCGGACGAAGTAATGACGGAACGGACCCAAATGGATTTGGATTTATACAACTTCAAGTTGATTTAAAGCCAAAATCCGAATGGAAACGAAAAATCAGCATGGATGATTTGATTAATGAAATGGATGAAAAACTACGCGTTCATCAGGGAATCACCTACAACTATTCGCAACCCGTAATTGATAACGTAGCAGAATCTGTGGCAGGATTTAAAGCCTCAAATGCTGTTAAAATTTATGGAGATGATCTGGATAAATTAGACGAGTTATCAAACGAAGTTTTGGCACAAATAAAAAATATTCCAGGTATAAAAGATGCCGGAATTCTAAGAAATGTTGGTCAGCCTGAAATTAGTGTTGTACTCGACAGAGATAAAATGGCAGCTTACGGAGTAACATTAAGTGATGCGCAAGCGGTTTTAGAATTAGCTTTTGGAGGAAAAACAGCAACAGAGAAATATGAAGATGATAAAAAGTTTGATGTCAGAGTTCGTTTTTCTAAAGAATATCGTAAAGATGAAAATGATATTGCCGAACTTAAAGTTCCAACTATTAGCGGTATTAAAATTCCGTTAAAAGAAATCTCTGATTTAAAAACCATAACCGGTCCGGCATTTATTTACAGAGATAATACCAAACGTTTTATTGGAGTAAAATTCTCTGTTCGTGATCGTGATTTAGGAAGTACCATTGCAGAAGCACAGGCAAAAGTGGCTAAAATGAAACTTCCGAACGGATATACTGTAGGATGGACAGGAGAATTTGAAAATCAGGTTCGTGCCAGTGCCCGTTTGGCTCAGGTTGTTCCTATCAGTTTAATCGGGATATTTGTTCTCTTGTTTATTTTATTTGGCAATATCAAAGATTCATTGCTGGTTTTGGCCAATGTTCCTTTTGCGATTATTGGAGGAATTATTGCACTGCATCTTACCAGAATGAACTTCGGAATCTCTGCAGGAGTTGGTTTTATTGCCTTGCTGGGAATTTGCATTCAAAACGGAGTTATTCTGATATCCGAATTTCACCATAATTTAAAAGCCAAGTTCACACTCGAAGAATCGATATTTATGGGTGTAAAAGCCAGAACAAGAGCCGTGGTCATGACCGCACTTATGGCATCTATAGGTTTAATGCCTGCAGCAATTTCAACCGGAATTGGTTCTGAGTCACAAAAACCATTGGCAATTGTTATTATTGGAGGATTAATTACTGCAACTGTTTTAACACTTTTGGTTTTCCCTATTATATTTTGGGTGTTCAACCGCAAAAAACATATTCCAATCGAATAAAGAAATTGAAGATTGATTAATTGGTTAAATTAATTTGATTAGGTTTGAAAGAAAAAAGCATCATTATTTTTAATGGTGCTTTTTTTATTTTTACTAAATATTACTTCATTATCTTGCGTCTTATTTTTATTACATATAAAACCTTATGAAGTATATTTATTTTTTAGTGAGCATTTTCTTTATTTCGCTACTTGCCTCTGTTATCAACCCAAAAGAAGGTTTTACCTGCTTTCTCGAAGTAATTCCTGCCATTATCGGATTTTTGATTTTAGCATTCACTTTCAAAAAATTCAGATTCACCAATTTTACCTATACCTTAATTTTAATTCATTGCATCATTCTGTTCATTGGCGGACATTATACGTACGCCGAAGTTCCGTTTTTTGATTACATCAAAGAAGTTTTTCATCAAAGCAGAAACAATTATGATAAAGTAGGACATTTTGCCCAGGGTTTGGTTCCGGCAATGATTATAAGGGAACTATTTATTCGCAAAAAAGTAATTGCCAATCAAAGTTTCTTCAATTTTATTATAGTTTCCATTTGTCTGGCTATTAGCGCAGCATATGAATTTATCGAATGGTTTGTTTCGATAGCAACCGGAGATGGCGGCGATGCATTTTTAGGAACACAAGGATATGTTTGGGATACACAATCGGATATGTTATTTGCTACGATTGGCGCAATTGTGGGATTGATTCTATTTTCGAAAATACAGGATAATCAAATACAAAAAACAGACTTTTAAGAATCTTCTGTTTTATTAGGAGCTATTCCCGCTGTCCTTCCAAATCTTTTGTCCGCCGCGGCGGACAAAAGGATTTTTCCCTCCCATCGGGGCTAAAAAAGTATTCAAATAAAAAACGACCTTCTGCTCAAGGAAGGTCGTTTTATATACTAACTCAAAAACTCTATTTAAACTTTTATTTTACCTCTTTCAAGATGGCGATAGCCTCAGTTGCATTTGATAATTGTGCATATTTTAAAGCCGTAAATCCTTTTTCATTTTTAGCAGATACATTTGCACCATTTGCTAGCAAAACTCTTAAAATATCTACTTTATTATAACGTGCAGCTATCATCAAAGGTGATAAATCTTCGGATATTTCGTTTACGTCAGCTCCATATTCTATTAATTTTTTAACAAATTCAAGATCTCCCTTACCTACTGCCACGTTTAGCGGAGTTGAGAAACTGTTTACGATTTCCACTTGTGGTTGTACAAATGATGTTTGATTTGAAGCCATTGAAACATTTGCAAATGCTACTAAAGCTACTCCTAAATAAATGATTGAATTTTTCATAATGATTGATTGATTAATGATGATTTTTAATTTCTATGTAAATGTACTCCTAATTCATGTATTATGTATAACAAAGTACCATGTTTTAACTAATTCTTAACTTTTAGATAACAAATGTCGGTGAAGCTTAAAATTTATGTTATCTCTTTTTAAAAAAGCTTCTACATAATAGACGCTATCTCATTCAAAATGTTACAGTAATAATGAAAAAATATCAAAAAAAATTTCATATCATAAATTCAAGTCTTAAGTTTTATAACTTTACTCTATATTTAAAGCGCTTTAAATAAACAAGTTGTCATTAAATAAACAAACAAAAACCAATTAATAACCTTAAAACCAAAAATTATGGGAATCATTAAAAAAATTCTGGTCGTCCTCATTTTGATTCTTGCCATCGTATTGATCGCGGCGTATGTGATGCCAAAAAATTATGCAATCGAGAGAGAAATTACGATCAACAAACCAGTTGATACCGTTTTTAATTACGTCAGATCCTTAAAAAATCAAAATGAATTTAGCGTTTGGGCCAATATGGATCCAAAAATGAAAGTAACTTATAGCGGAACTGACGGAGAAGTTGGATCAAAATCTGCCTGGGAAAGTAATGTAAAAGAAGTTGGTGTTGGTGAACAGGAAATTACCAAAATAACACAGCGAAAACGTATTGATTTTGCTTTACGTTTCAAGAAACCAATGGAAGATACCGCTGTAGGGTTTATGTCTACAGAAACCGTTGCAGGAAATCAGACCAAAGTAAAATGGGGAATTAATGGCGTTATACCCTACCCAATGAATATCATGCTGCCTATGATGAAGATGGATCAGATGATTGGCAACGATTTACAAAAAGGTCTTGAAAATCTAAAGGATAAATTAGAGCAATAATCTATATCGCTAATAAATAAAAAAGCATCAGTTACAACTGATGCTTTTTTGCTAATCTTATTTTGCATTTTTCAAAATTGCGATAGATTCAGTTGCTTTTGCGTACTCTGCGAAATTTATTGCTCTCAAACCTTTTTCGTTCTCGATCCTGGGATTCGCTCCGCTAGCCAATAAAACTTTAACGATTTCAAATTTATTAAAACGGGCTGCCAACATTAAAGGTGACATATCTCTAACCAACTTATTTACATTGGTTCCGTAATCAATTAATTTTTTAACCTTTTCAATATCTCCCTCACATACGGCGTAATGTAGAGACGATACTTCATTAGCAGGAGAATCATCGATTGGATCTTTTACTAATTGCCTCATATTCGATGCTTTCGATACTTGTGTAGACATAGCCAGAGCTAAACCTAAAATAATTACTGATTTTTTCATGTTGATTGATTGATTTTATGATTGATGTAAAAATTAAATTAATGCTTAAATGTCATTCTTAATTTTTTTGATTACTATAGTAGTCGTCTAAACAATCCAATATGTTACACACAAATGAAAAAAAATGTAAATAAAAAAAGTGCAACTCAGAGAACTCCTTCATTGCACTTCTATTTGCTTCTCTATTATCTTTATTCTAAATTGAACTTGTTAGTGAAATTTACACAAAAGAAAATGCCTTGCTATTACTATAACAAGGCATTTTTATTTTTAAAAGTTCCGGTTAAATAAGCCCGAAAACTACTCTTTAGTACTTAAATACTCTACTACGTTTTTCTCAATACGCTGATCGATATTAGCAATATCTGCTTTAACGAATTTTTCTCCTAAGATATTTTCATACAATTCAATATATCTTTCAGAAACTGATTCGATATAAGCATCTGTCATTTCCGGAATTTGTTGTCCGTCCTGCCCTTGAAAACCATTTTCGATCAACCAACGACGAACGAATTCTTTAGATAACTGTTTTTGTTCTTCTCCTTTATCTTGTCTTTCCTGATATCCATCAGCGTAGAAATAACGAGAAGAATCCGGTGTATGAATTTCATCAATTAAAACAATAACACCCTCTTTCGTTTTCCCAAATTCGTATTTAGTATCAACCAAAATCAATCCGCGTTCAGCAGCAATTTCAGTCCCTCTTCGAAACAAATCGCGAGTAAATCTTTCTAATACAATATAATCTTCTTCTGTAACAATTCCTTTAGCCAGAATATCTTCACGAGAAATATCTTCGTCATGAGAACCATTATCTGCTTTTGTAGTTGGTGTAATAATTGGTTCCGGAAATTTATCATTTTCCTTTAAACCTTCTGCCATAGTTACACCACAAATTTGTCTTCTTCCCGCAGCATACTCACGTGCAGCATGTCCTGAAAGATAACCGCGAATAACCATTTCTACTTTAAAAGGCTCACATAAATGTCCTACAGCAACGTTAGGATCCGGAGTTGCAATCAACCAGTTTGGTACAATATCTTCTGTCAATTCCATAAATCTTGTTGCAATCTGATTCAGAATTTGTCCTTTGTACGGAATACCTTTTGGTAAAACCACGTCAAAAGCCGAAAGTCTGTCGGTTGCTACCATTACCAAAAGCTCATCATTTATATTGTAAACTTCTCTAACTTTTCCGCGGTAAACTGATTTCTGATCCGGAAAATTAAAATTTGTAGTTGTGATTGTATTGCTCATTATTGCTAGTTGTGTTGTTTTTTATGAATGCAAATTTAAAACTAATTAAAAGAGCAAGCAAGTTTTTCAGTATTCAGTTTTTAGTCGCGGTATTCAGTCTCGGTTTACAGTCTCGGTTTACAGTCTCAGTCTTTGCGCGAGCTTTGTGAAAGTTTAAAACCAAGATTGTTTGTTCTTAAACTTTCACAAAGTTTTTTCACTTGTAAACTTGTCAGACATTGCCCGTGGTT
Source organism: Flavobacterium sp. C3NV (assembly GCF_046825355.2). Lineage (NCBI taxonomy): Bacteria > Pseudomonadati > Bacteroidota > Flavobacteriia > Flavobacteriales > Flavobacteriaceae > Flavobacterium > Flavobacterium sp. C3NV. The sequence goes on from NZ_JBKQBJ020000016.1 coordinate 13,874, forward strand.
TCAACCACGGGGTTCAATATTATCACGTCTCCTATTGTGTTCCCGTGGTTGAAACCGCAGGCTATGTTTGAAGATAGAAATTAAATTATGTTACAACTTTGACAAAGCTTTACTGTAGTTTTCTAAACACTCTGTTAACTGCTTTTCACTGTGACTGAAAACTGAGACTGAGCCTGAAAACTGCGACTGAGCCTGAAAACCGCGACTGAAAACTGTAAACTTACTTAAGAAGCGTTGAATTAAATAAATTCAAAATTCTGCTGTATTCATCAATCCAGGAATAGGTTTCTTTAAAACCGTGAGATTCAACCGGGAAAGATGCAAGAGTCCAATTTTTCTTTTGTAATTCTATAAAACGTTGCGACAAACGTACAATGTCTTTATACTCAACATTATCATCCACCATCCCGTGTAGCATTACCAGATTTCCTTTTAAATTATCTGCATAATAAATAGGAGAACTTTTTTTGTATGCTTCAGGATCTGTTTCCGGAAAATTTAGAATATTTCCTGTGTATCCATGATTGTAATGTGCCCAATCTGTAACAGAACGCAATGCCGCACCCGAAGCAAATTCTCCGGGAGTCGTCAACATTCCCATTAGAGTAATAAATCCGCCGTATGAACCTCCGTAGATCCCTACTCTATTGGCATCGATTCCGTATTTCTCTACTAAATATTTTTTCCCGTCAAGATGATCAGATAAATCTTTTCCTCCCATAAAACGGTAAATTCCGGTTCTAAAATCACGTCCGTAACCGTCACTTCCTCTATAATCGATGTCCAGAACTGTGTAACCTAAATCAGTCAACATGTTGTGAAACATATATTCTCTGTAATAATTACTCCAATAATTGTGAGCATTTTGCAGATAACCAGCACCGTGAACAAAAATTACGGCAGCTTTATTCGCATTTTCTGCTTTTGGCGTATACAATCTTGCATTTACAGGAGTTCCGTCTTGTGCCTTAAATGTAATCACTTCCGGTTCTCTCCATTTGTACTTTTTAAAATCATCAGAAACTGAAGAAGAAATTTGTTGTAAAGTCGTATTCTTTTTATTGTCGGCAATATAAAAATCCCAAGGAATATTTTTATACGAATAACGAACCAAAAGTGATTTTTCGTCAGGAGAAACTACTACTTCATGCGCTCCGTCTTTAGTTAAAATTGGTTCTAAAGCTCCACCCGTTGCTGCTAGTTTATAGAAATTTCTATTTCCCGGATGTGTTGTATTTGTGGTTAAATAAAATGCCTTTTTATCTTTAGATAATGTTACATCACGAACTTCCCAATTTCCAGTTGTAAGTTGTATTTTCTTACCTGATTTTACATTATAAGTATACAAATGCGAATATCCTGTGGCTTCAGACTGGAAATAAATCGTCTCATTATCTGCCAGAAAACCTAAAGTTCCCGAATCAAAAGAATACGACGGAATTCCGGGACCAGCAATCCACGCATCATCATGCTGATGTTCGATTTCTTTAAAGGTACCGTTTTCAAGATTTAAATTTACCAGCCATCTGTCTTTATTGTCCTGACTTCTGATTTCGACAATTGCCAAAGATCCGTCTTCATTATAAATCGGAGCCTGAGAAGTAATTAGTTTATCTTCTTTGGCTTTGCTTTTTAAATTCTCATACGATTCATAATACTTTGGAGTATCCTGGATATGGCTTAAAGTCGAAAAGTTGACATAATAAACGGTATCTTTTGCTACAGAATAAATTCCAAACTTAGTTTTTACAAAATTAGCCGTTGACACTTTTTCTTTGGTATCAGGAGTTTGATTATAACCATCATCTGTTATAAAAACTTCCATTTTCTCTTTTTTCACATCAGATTCTTCTACCAGACTAAAAGTGGCAAAATTTCCGTTTGGATTTGCTTTTAGATTGTAGAAATTATCTTTTCCATAAAAATATTCTTTAGCAAAATCAGATTTAACGGCTTTACTTTTGGCAAGATTCCATTGTTTTTTAGCTTCCTTATCTCTAATAAACAGAAATAATTCTTTTTGTTGCGTCTTTAAAAAAGAATCTTTATCAGCTGGTTTTTCTTTTTTAGTCCCTTTGTTAAAATTGGTAATTTGAAGAACTGTTCCCTCTTTAGTATTGTATTTAAAAATATTATCATTTTGTTCAAAGAATACTATTCCATTGTCTTTTCCTAATTCAAGGTTTGAAATTGGAGTACTTTGCTGAATAATTTTCTTAACCGTTTTTGTGCTAATTGTATATGAGTACAAACCGCCTTTATCTATATAATAAACGATATCAGAATTTGGTTTTCTTTTAAAATCCTGTTTCGAAAAAGCAGCTTCTTTTGGTTCAGCCAAAACTGGTTTTGCTGCTCCTTTTTGCCACGAATAAGTACTTGTACCTAAATCATTGGTTGGATTCCATTCAAAATATACTTTTTTACCATCCAGAGACCAACGTCCGTTTGTGGGTTGATTTCCAATAAAAGATTCGCCTTTCATTATTTCTTCTAATTTCAATGTTTGGCTTTTGCCCGAAATAGAAAAAATCAAAAAGGCAAGGATAAAAATGTTTTTTGTCATGGTATTATTTTTTTGATCAAACAAAAATACACTTTGCAAATTATTAAAAAAATGTTTTCATTATTTCCTTGCGAAATTCTTTGCACAATATTCATTTAACAAAAAAAATCCTTGAAGAATAATCTTCAAGGATCTTAATTTTATCAAAAGTTTAAAAATCTAATTTGTAAAAGATTAAATTTTATAATTGTTACTTCTTGTTTTACATTAGCTTTAAGCTAATTCTTTATTCAAAATTTTTGCAGCAATAAATTGTGCTACACCATCTTCTGCGTTGGTTTTAATTACTTCTAACTTTGGTAAAGTTTCTTTTAATAAATCCGGAGCATTTCCCATAATCAACCCTTTTCCTGATGCTGATAACATTTGAACATCATTGAAACCATCACCAAAAGAAACTGCCTGATCAAGAGTAAATCCTTGTTTTTCAAGAACTCTTTCGATCGCAACTGCTTTATCAATAGATTTATCCATAAATTCTAAACAGGTTGGCAAGCTAAAAGCATGGTGCAAATGTTCTGAAGAATGGGCTAAAATATCATCTTTCAACTTCACTAATTTTTCATGATTATCACAGGAGAAGAAAATTTTAATTGCGCCAAAATCTTCCAGGTTTTTATAATCAACCAATTCTGGATGGTATTTTAAATCGGCCTGAAAAGCATTTAGTTTTTCGCTCCATTTATTGGTTTGCCAAACATTTTCTTTGAATAAAACTACTGTGATTTCAGGATCGATTTCGACATTTAATGCAGCTTTTACAACATCACTATCTAAATTGAAAGCAAAAAGTTCTTCTTTTTCCGGCGAATGAATTCTGGCTCCGTTTGAACTTACAAGAAAAACCGGAACTTTCAGCGTTTCGATAATCGCCATTGCATCAAGATGATGACGTCCTGTAGCGACTACAATAAGATAATTTTGATTGTGAAGTTCCTGAAAAATTGATTTGGTGTAATCTGATATTCTGTGTTGAGGGTTGAGTAAAGTTCCGTCAAGGTCGGTTACTACAACTTTTATATTTTTTAATTTTGTCATATTAAAGATCAAGTATTTATGATGTGCAAATTTACGGCTTTACCGCAAGAAGAGCAAAGATAAAAGGTCTTTAAAGCTTAATTTGTACTAAGTTTATTATTTATTTAACTATTTCGTCAAATACTGAATTTTAAATAATTTAAACTTTAATTATCCCTGATTTATATAAATTCAGTGCTTTTTCCAGAATGGTTTCTATCTTTTCTATAGGTAAATCTTCATCAGTATTGAGCAACATGATTTTCATTCTCGAACGGTTTTCCTGAATTAAAAATGGTTGGTCAAAATGTTTTCCCTCTACAAGTGCTAAATAAGGCTGTTTAAATTTCTTGTGAATCCATAAATAGCAAAACATTTTTCCTTTATAACAAAAAATCGGCATTCCGTATTTTAGAACATTATTAATGTCTTTGTCTTGTTTTAGAATAATTTCTTTTAATGCCAAAAACATTCCTTTTATAGGTTCTTCTTGGTTTAAATAGAAATCATCTAGTTGTTTCATTACATTTATTTTTAAATTCCAATATTTTAAAAATTCCAAATTCCAATCACAATAATAGCAAAAATTACGCTCAAAAAACTTAATTATCTTCACTTTGCGGGGCTTCGACTTCGCTCAGCCTGACAATTGCATATCAAAACTAAATCAAAAAAAATATTCGTTTTACACATTTCTAATAAAGATATGCATAAAACGAATATTAATAAATGTCAAAACACATTTCACGATTTACATTTGACATTTTATAAAATTAATCGTGATTTTCTATTTGTTTATACGCATCAATTACCTTTTTTACTAATCTGTGACGTACGATATCTTTATCATCAAGATAAATAATTCCAATTCCCTCAACGTCTTTCAAGACCAAAATCGCTTCTTTCAGACCAGAAATAGTTCTGCGTGGTAAATCGACCTGCCCGGGATCACCCGTAATCATGAATTTGGCATTTTTTCCCATACGGGTCAAAAACATCTTCATTTGCGAGTGTGTTGTATTCTGCGCTTCATCGAGAATTACAAAGGCATTATCAAGCGTACGTCCACGCATAAATGCCAATGGCGCAATTTGAATGATTCCTTTTAAAATATAATCTTCGAGCTTTTCGTTGGGTAACATATCGCGCAAAGCATCATAAAGAGGCTGCATGTACGGATCTAATTTTTCTTTCATATCGCCGGGTAAAAAACCAAGATTTTCTCCTGCTTCTACCGCTGGTCGCGTTAATATGATCCTTTTTACTTCTTTGTCTTTTAGTGCTTTTACTGCCATTGCAACACCTGTATACGTTTTTCCGGTTCCGGCAGGACCTACAGCAAATACCATATCATTTTTCTTGATGGTATCTACCAGTAACTGCTGGTTGGGTGTCATGGCTTTTATTATTTTACCGCCAACTCCATGAACTAATATTTTGTCATGATCGTATGATTTTCTTTCATCCTGACCATCACTCATTATTACGCGTTCAATTACATTATCGTCAATGTTGTTGTATCGGGTAAAATGAAGCATAAGCCTCTGAAATCTTTTTTCGAATTCATCTAAAACTTCTTTTTCGCCAAATGCTTTCAAAGTGGTACCTCTCGCTACGATTTTAAGCTTTGGGTAATACTTTTTAATTATTTCAAGATGAGTGTCTTGAGCGCCCCAAAAGTCTTTTGGAGCGATGTCTATGAGCTCGATAATTCTTTCGTTCAAATGAGTTAATTTTAAATTAAAAATAAATCAGTTTTATAATCAGTGGTTGTCGGGTGTTTGTTTTAAAAAGTCGCAGTTTTTAATCGCGGTCACAGTTTTAAAATCATTTTTGTTAAAATACTGAAAACTGAAACTGAAAACTAAGACTACTATATATTTTATCGCAATTTGTCTTTTCTTTCTTTCAATTTGAATTTAGTATTCTTAGATTTGCATTTCTCAAATTTAATGAAAATTAGATTTAAATACTACCAATAGTTATAAACAAAATTATGTCAATAATTACCCTTACTACCGATTACGGCTTAAAGGATCACTTTGTTGGTTCACTTAAGGGTAAAATTTTATCTGAGTATACAGAAGCTACAATTATTGACATTTCACACGACGTTGATCCATTTAACACTGCAGAAGCAAGTTACATTGTTGGAGCTTCTTATTTGAGCTTTCCAAAAGGTACCGTGCACTTGATTGGGGTAGATATTGAGCGCAATAAAGAGAATCAGCATATTGCTATGCAATGGAACGATCACTACTTTATTTGTGCCGATAACGGAATTCTAAGTATGCTTACGCAGAAAATCGTTCCGCAGAAAATTGTCGAAATCAATATTCATGATCGTTTTCCAATTGAATACAGTGATTTGGATATTTTTATACAAGTGGCCTGTCATATCGCAAAAGGCGGATTATTGAATGTAATTGGTAAAGAAATTCAAGCCGTTAAGGAGGTTACAGAATTACAGGCTGTTGTGGCTGCAGATGGGAATACATTAAAAGGTTACGTAATTTATATTGATCATTTCGGGAACGTTGTGACAAATATTTCTAAAAAACAGTTTTTAGAAGTTTCGCGCGGTCGCCCGTACGAAATTGTGATGAAACCCAAAAGCATCAAAACTATTTTACCTAATTACTCCGCGATTGCAACTTCGGATAAGTATCCAATTAAAACTTACGAGGGAGAAAAACTGGCCATTTTTAATGAAGCAGGATTTCTAGAAATTGCTATTTTCAGGAGCAATCCTTCAAAAGTTGGTTCTGCAAATAGTTTGCTGGGACTGAATTACAGGGATGTGATTACTATTAAATTCAATTAAATTTCAGATTGCTGATTTTAGATTGAAATGGCACGCAGATTTTAAGGATTAAACCGATTCACACTGATATTTACTCTCATTTCATCATACTAAACAGAGATTATTCATTGCATTATAAACATAGCCCACGGTTTCAACCGTGGGAGCGCATCGTGATATGCATTGTGTTCCCACGGTTGAAACTGTGGGCTATATTTGAAATACAATAAAACATTAAAATCCGAAAAAAATATGTATTTATAATATTTTAAATTTTCACAAAAAGAACAATCTAAATTGGTATTTTTGCGCACCTGAAATAATTTTAGATTCCAAAAAAAATCTAAAATCTAAATTCAGAAATCTAAAATTGCAATATGTTTGTTCGAATAGTAAAAATGAGTTTTCACGAAGAAAAAATTCCGGATTTTCTGGAGAATTTTGAAGGTGTGAAAGACAAAATACGAAATGCTGAAGGAAATCGTTTTTTAGAGTTGTATCAGGATAAAAATGATAGATGCATCTTTTTTACTTACAGTTATTGGGAAACCGAAGAAGATTTAGAAAATTACAGACAATCTAAGCTTTTTAATACTGTTTGGAGTTTTACAAAAAAGCTATTTAATGCAAAGCCAGAAGCTTGGAGTGTGGATAAATTGGTTAGTTTAAATTAATAAAAAATGGAACGATTTAACCGCAAATAACGCAAAGACTATATCTAATAAGGTTTTATAAAAACGCTAAGTTCGCAAAGCGTTGAGCGAAAACTTTGCGAACTTGGCGTAAAACTTTGCGTCCTTTGCGGTAAAAAACTTTTAGTTATAAGTAATGAAGCAATTTGAAACAAATCAACGATTAAACAAATAAACGAATAAACGTTATACATGAAATCAATAATTTCACGAGAAATAAAATCCTTTTTTGGCTCTCCTATTGGCTATTTGGTCATTGCTATTTTCTTAATTAGCAACGGACTATTTTTATGGGTATTTGAAGGAGATTATAATATATTGAAAAGCGGTTATGCTGATCTGACTCCGTTTTTTACTTTGGCGCCCTGGATTTTAATTTTTCTGATTCCAGCTGTTACAATGAGAAGTTTCTCTGATGAAAAAAAACAAGGAACATTAGAATTGCTATTAACCAAACCTTTGTCGATTTGGGAAATCGTAAACGGAAAATTTTTAGGTTCGCTCCTATTGATTATTTTAGCAATTATTCCAACTTTTATATATGTAAAAGTAATTTCGAATTTAGGTTTTCCTGAAGGAAATATCGATATGGGAAGTACAATTGGTTCTTATTTTGGATTATTGTTTCTGATTGCAGCTTATTCAGCAATTGGAATTTTTACTTCTACCTTATCAGAAAATCAGATTGTGGCTTTTATCATTGCTGTTTTTTTGTGTTTTATCTTTTATTTTGGATTTGAAGGTTTAGCATCATTGATTCCCGGATCATTCAATATCATTTCAGCATTAGGCATGCAGGATCATTTTAAAAGTATGAGCCGCGGAGTAATCGATACTCGAGATGTGATTTACTTTTTAAGCATCACAGTATTATTTCTGTCTTTTACCGTTTATCAATTAAAATCTTTTAAAGCGTAATGAAAGCATCTACTCAACAAAATATCAAAACGTTAGGTATAACTGTTTTTGTTTTAATCGTTTTAAATGTATTGGGAAGTTTATTTTTCCACCGATTTGATTTGACCAAAGACAAACGCTATACTTTATCCGAAACCTCTTTACAAATCATAAAACAGGTTAAAAATCCGTTATCGATCAAGATCTATATGCAAGGTGATTTGCCAGCAGATTTTAAACGACTACAACAAGAAACGAGACAATTACTAGAGGAATTTCAGGCTTATAACAGCAATATTGTTTTCGAATTTGTGAACCCGATGGAAAACGAAGACGAAAGTATGGCTGTTGTAAAATCTTTGTATCAAAAAGGTCTTACGCCAATAAACATAACTGTTGATGACAAAGGAAAACAATCTCAGGCAATGGTGTTTCCTTGGGCAGTTGCGGTTTACAACAATAAAGAAGTCAATATTCCATTATTAAAAAATATAATGGGCGCTTCGACAACTCAAAAAGTTATCGGATCTATTCAGCATTTAGAATATTCTATTGCAGATGCCATCAATAAAATCAGCAAAGACAGACAAAAGAAAGTTGCTATTATAAAAGGAAACGGAGAGTTAAACGAAGTTCATATTGCCAAAATGCTAATGCAAATTCGCGAAAGCTACTACATTGGACCTTTTACTTTAGATTCTGTTTCTAAAAATCCAACCGGAACTTTAGACGCTTTAAAAAAATACGATTTAGCCATTATTTCAAAACCAACCCAAACTTTTTCTGACGAAGAAAAACAAGTTCTGGATCAGTTTATCATGAACGGTGGAAAAACGTTATGGCTTATCGATCAGGTTGCGGCCGATATGGACAGTTTGTACAATCAATCCGGAGCGACTTTAGCTTATCCTAGAGATTTAAACCTGAATGATATGTTCTTCAAATACGGATTCAGAATTAATCCTGATCTGGTAAAAGACGAACGAGGAAGTAAATTGAAATTAGCTACCGGCGAACAAGGAAGCGCTACACAATATCAGGAATTTATCTGGAAATTTGCTCCGGTTGTAATACCAACCAGCAATAATCCGATCGTAAAAAATCTTGGGGAAATTAAATTTGATTTTGCCAGTCCGATTGATACTTTAAAAAACGGAATTAAAAAAACAGTTCTATTACAATCGTCCCAGTATTCGAAAGCGATTGGAACTCCAACGGAGATTAACCTGGGAAGTGTAACCGAAAAAACTTCACCTCAGGATTATATCAACACAGGAAATAAACCACTTTCTGTTTTATTAGAGGGTTCTTTTCACTCGGCTTTTGAGAATCGTGTGTTGCCTTTCAAGGAAAATTCTTTTGTAGCAAAAGGAAAACCCAATAAAATGATTGTGATTGCCGATGGAGATTTGGCCAGAAATCAACTGGATAAAAACATGATGCCGGTAGAATTAGGTTACGATCAGCGTACAGGTATTTTATACGACAATAAAGATTTTATGATGAATTGTATTAATTATTTGCTGGATGATACGGGACTTATTAACATTAGAAGCAAAGATGTCAGTTTGCCTTTATTAGACGGAGACAAAGTTTACAAGAATTACAGCCTGACGCAATTCATAACTATCGGACTTCCAATTCTAATATTATTAGTTTTTGGATTGGCTTTTACTTACATCCGTAAAAGAAAATACAGCAAATAGATGTTAATAAAAAAATTGCGAAACTAAGATTGTTTACGATATATTTGTAAAACCTATCTTAGTTGAAGAAATACTAAGGAAAAGTGCAAAAAAATAAAACAAAAGAGATGAAATTTATAGTATCGAGTTCGTACTTATTAAAACAATTACAAGTTTTAGGTAGTGTAATCAACAGTAACAATACGTTGCCTATTTTAGATAACTTTTTATTTGAACTAGACAATAATGAGTTGACAGTTTCGGCTTCGGATCTTGAAACTACAATGTCTGCTACATTATCAATCGATTCTACAAGCAAAGGAAGTGTTGCTGTACCGGCGAAACTTTTGCTTGAAATTTTGAAAACGTTTCCAGAGCAACCTTTAACTTTTACAGTTGAAGAAAACAATACGGTTGAAATTAGTTCAAACTCAGGAAAATATGCTTTAGCATATGCTGCGGGTGAAGAATTTCCTAAATCGGTAAATCTTGAAGATCCTTCTGTAACTCTTGTCCCTGCTGATGTTTTGGCAACTGCTGTGAGCAAAACTATTTTTGCTGCAGGAAATGATGATTTACGCCCTGTGATGTCTGGAGTTTTCTTTCAGTTCTCTCCGGAAGGTTTGACTTTTGTTGCTACAGATGCTCATAAATTGGTAAAATATGCCCGTACAGATGTAAAAGCATCTCAGGTAGCTGATTTTATTATGCCAAAGAAACCTTTGAATATTCTAAAAAGTATTTTAGGAAGCTCTGATGCTGAAGTAAAAATTGAATACAACGATTCAAATGCGACTTTCTCATTTGATAACTATATTTTAATGTGTCGTTTGATCGATGGAAAATACCCTAATTACGAAGCGGTAATTCCTAAAGAGAATCCGAACAAGTTAATGATCGACCGTTCTTTATTTTTAAGTTCAGTTAAGCGTGTGGCGATTTTCTCTAACAAAACAACACACCAAATTCGTTTAAAAATTGCAGGAGCTGAGTTGAATGTTTCTGCCGAAGATATCGATTACTCTAACAAAGCTGAAGAAAGATTGACTTGTGATTATCAGGGAGACGATCTTCAAATTGGTTTTAACTCTCGCTTTTTAACAGAGATGTTAACCAACTTACAATCGGATATGATTATGTTAGAAATGTCATTACCTAACAGAGCCGGGATTCTTACGCCAGTTGATGGTTTAGAAGAAGGTGAAACTGTTACAATGTTAGTAATGCCTGTGATGTTAAATAGTTAACATCAAAACTTCTTTTTGTTACAGGGATTTTTTTTAGTTTCAAATTAAAGACATATCATTGTAAAAAAAAATATCGCTATTAACCAACCATTTTTTATACCTAGAAACCGCAATTCTTTTTTTAAGATTTGCGGTTTTTTATTTGGAGGAATTTTGTTTCAGCTTTCAGGTTTTTCCTGGATTGTGTGGATTTTACCGCAAAGCACGCAAAGTTTTTTCCAGCATTAACATTTACAAAACGCAAAGTTCGCAAAGCTTTGAGTGAAAACTTTGCGCACTTTGCGTAAACCTTAGCGCACTTTGCGGTTAAATTTAAAACCTGAAACAATTTTTATAACTTTGTATTATGAAAATAGAAATTTGGTCGGACATCATGTGTCCGTTTTGTTATATCGGAAAAAGACAATTGGAAACCGCTTTAGCTGAGTTTCCAAATGGTGAATTTGAAATTGAGTGGAAAAGTTTTCAACTTGACCCCACTATTACACCGCAAGCGGATAAAGACGTTTTTACGTTTCTGGCGGAACGAAAAGGTATTTCGATTGAGCAATCAATAGAAATGCATAAAGGTGTCACAGAACGCGCAAAAAGCGTTGGTTTAGACTATCACTTTGATAAAGCTATTATCTCAAATTCTTTAACCTCTCATCGTATTATACAATTGGCTAAAACCAAAAAATTAGGCGATGAAATGGAAGAAATTTTCTTTAAAGCTTATTTTACTGAAGGAAGGGATTTAAATGATACAGAAACTTTGATAGAGTTGGCTGTAAAAGCTGGTTTAGATTCTAATGAAGTAAAAGATGTTATTGCGAATGAAAATCTTTATTTAGATAATGTTCATTCAGATATTCATGAAGCGAATGAAATTGGTGTGCAGGGAGTTCCGTTTTTTGTTTTCGACAGGAAATATGCGGTTTCAGGCGCGCAGCCGGTTGAGGCTTTTGTGAATACGATTAAGGAAGGATTGAAGTAAAATATTAAATTTATACATAATCTTGTCATCCCGAGGAACGAGGGATCTCCACAAGCAGCTCTACAAAGATTGGCGATTTTGCAGGAGGAGTTTCTTGCGGAGATCCCTCGTTCCTCGGGATGACAAACTGGCTCTAAAAACTATGCTCTCTTCGACTTCGCTCAGAGTGACAAATTTTAAGATTAATTTTATTTTGAAAACGAATGCCCTAGCCCTGATAGAAGTGGAAATCCTTTTGTGTCCGCCGCGGCGGACACAAAAGATTAGAACGGATAGCAGGAAATAGCTCCTAATTCAAATTTAAATTCTAAAGTTTAAAAAATGCAAATTCCAAACAATCTAAACTCTAAAATCTAAAATCTAAAATTATATCACTCCCATTTTCTGCATTAAGAAAGTGGCGCTTCTATTTTTACAAATTCCGTTGCGAAGTTTGTAATCGAAATGAAGATCGTTGTTTTGAATTTCTACTTCGAAACATTGGTTGGTTAGAATATCAGGATATTCGTTGGTTGTCAGGCAAACTTCAATATCGTGCGTGGCAATGGCGCCAATGGCATTTTTAGCAATGATTTTTTTGACTACTTCTATTGTTCCGTTTCGTTTGTCATCAGAATTTGTTCCTCTTAAAATTTCGTCTAATAATACAAAAGCCGGACGTTCTTCTAAGGCATCCATAATTTGCTTTAAACGTTTGATTTCGGCAAAGAAGTAGGATTCACTATCCGCTAAAGAATCTGATAATCGCATTGAAACTAAAACTGGAAGTGGATGCATGTTTGCCTTTGACGCACAAACTACTGACCCTATTCCACCTAAAACCATATTGATTCCTAAACTTCTTAAAAAAGTACTTTTTCCGGACATATTAGAACCGGTTAAAATCATATAGGATTGCGGATAAAAATGGGTATCGTTCCCTACTCTTGTTGCAGGATTAAGTAACGGATGGCTTAGGTCTGAAAATCCGATTTTATACTCTGAATTGATTTCAGGAAAAACAAAATCAGGATTGTTATACGCCAGATTTGCCAAACTGTTCAGGGCTTCAAATTCGCCGATAATTGTAATCCATTTTTCGAGTTCGGTCGAATAATTGTCTTTCCATTTTAAAAGCGCTTTTAAAACATGAAGATTGAATAAAAATGTTCCGTTGAAAACCGTAGCTGTCACAAAATTGTTGATAGTATCCATTCTCGAAAACAATTCAGACAAGTCTTTTAAATGTGTACTTGCCGTTGCGTTTCTAAAAACAAGCTGTTGTTGCAGGTCGATTAATTTCTTTGACTGAAAATTTTCGGTTTCAATTTTCTGAACCAATAAACTGTATTGTTTGATGATTTTATCTACGTTATCTGCTTTTGCAATTTCGGATTGTATGCGTTTAAAAGATTGTCCTAATACAATTAGATTTGCAATAAAAACATAAGTGAGATACGATAAAATAATCGTTTTTGATGTGATAAAATAGGCCGCCAAAAATCCTAAAAACAAAGCTGGAAGAATAACTGATAATGCAACTATAACTTTAGGTAGCGTGTTATTTTTAAATGAATTCCAGTAAAGTAGTGATTCATATGAATCTTTAGAATCATTACTAATCATTGCCAGAGCCAAAAAATCCTGACGCCAGTCGATTTTGGTTTTAAGTTCATTTATTGCTTCCTGATTTTCCAGAATAGTTTTATTAGAAGACAAATTTAATAACTGATTGGCTAATGTTTTTTTTCCGATAAAAGTGGCGGTTCTGTTGATGTTTTGAAATAAAGAATGCTCTCCAAAAATATCCAGATCATAAGCATAAGGATGATGAAAGTCGTTGAATTCGATTCCGTTTTCAAAAGGGATTTTTTCTCTTTTTAGATATGTAATTTCATCTTTATTGATTTTTAAAATGGCTTTTGTAAGCTCTCTTTTAAAAGACAACTTTGAATGGATTCTCATTAAAAAAAGAAAACCAACAAAAGATAGAAAAGCAAAAGCGGCGTATAAGATTTCGTTTGTTTTGATGTAATAGAACAATAAAAATAAACAAAGAAAAACACTTAAAAGACGCAAGATACTTATGCTATTGTATCTTTTATTGATTTTATTGAAAATTGCAGTATAGTGCTCGACTTTATTTTGATATGATTCCATTTTTTGAATTTAATGAAATACAAATATAGGTTTTACACTTACAAATTTACTATCAAAGTAAAATTTTAGGTTTCGTGCATTACTAAAACCGGCACAGAAACTTCTTTGGCAATTTTTTTAGTGAAACTAGAGTCGAAAAGACCTTCAAAGAATGATCTTTTGTGTGTTATTGTCGTAAGGACGTCTATATCTTTATACAATATAAAATCAAGAATAGTTTCTTTTACTTCGTCGCTTGGCAGAACCAGAAACTCAATATTTTCATTTGCAAATTCTTTTTCCCATTCTTTAATAGTCACATCAGAAACATCTGAACTTGATGTTTTAACGTACAGGCTTTTTACTTTTGCATTTGTTTTTTTTGCAATATCCAGTACTTTTCTAAGTTCGACTTTGTCTTTTTCGCGGTATCGGGTTGTGAAACCAATATTTTTTATTTTTTTGAATTTTGTATCGGCAGGAATGCATAAAACAGGAACCTGAATTTCTGAAATGACAGCGCTTGTATTTGATCCCAGGAAAAATTTGGTCCAGTCTGTTTCTCCTGATGATCCCATAATCACAAAATCTACCTTGTCTTCTTCGACGGCATTTTTTAAGTTGTAAATCAAATCTCCATCCATCAGACGGTGTTTTATTACAATGTCGCCTAAATTTCGTTCGTCTGCTATGGTTCTTAACTTTGGGATTTCGTCTTTGAACATTTCAAATTTTGCCAATTCTATCGAGCTGTAAATCGCGGCATAGTTTTCCGGAAAAAATTGACTGTCGTATACCGGAATTTCAAAAGTATGTAACAAAATAAGTTCGGCATTAACCACTTTTGCAAATTCTAAAGCATGCACAAATGCATTTGTTGCACATTCTGAAAAATCGGTGGGGAATAATATTTTTTTCATTTTGATTTTGATTTAGAAGTTGTTCTCTCAAATTTAGTCATTCTATAATAAAAATACTCTGACAATTATCAGTATTTTAACATTTAATAATTTATTGATAAATATATTTTTATTGATGAAAAGAACATGCTTTAGGTATGGTCTTAAAGGCTCAACTTTATTGCTTTTTTTATACCTTTGCGGCATGATAAATCAAGATTCTATAGTTGCATTAGCTACTCCATCCGGAGCCGGGGCTATTGCTATAATTCGAATTTCGGGTTCTGAAGCGATTGCTATCGGAAATTCGGTTTTTAAATCCATCAAAAACAAAGACTTAACCAGGCAAAAAACGCATACTTTGCATTTGGGGCATATTGTAGATGATTCGAAAACACTTGACGAAGTATTGGTTTCTGTATTTAAAGGACCAAACTCTTATACCGGCGAAAATACAATCGAAATTTCTTGTCACGGTTCTACTTATATTCAGCAGCAAATTATTCAGTTATTATTGCGAAAAGGCTGCCGTATGGCTGATGCGGGTGAATTTACTTTAAGAGCTTTCCTGAACGGAAAACTGGATTTATCTCAGGCAGAAGCTGTTGCCGATTTGATTTCATCAGACAATGAAGCTTCTCACCAAATTGCGATGCAGCAAATGCGTGGTGGTTTTAGTAATGAGATTGCCAAATTACGTGAGGAACTTTTAAACTTTGCTTCATTAATAGAATTAGAACTTGATTTTGCCGAGGAAGATGTAGAATTTGCCGACAGAACTCAGTTTCATGAATTATTGAACAGAATTGAATTTGTTTTAAAACGTTTAATAGATTCATTTGCAGTTGGAAACGTAATCAAAAACGGAATTCCTGTTGCTATTGTTGGTGAACCAAACGTAGGGAAATCGACTTTGTTGAACGCTTTATTAAATGAGGAACGCGCCATAGTTTCGGACATTGCCGGAACAACCCGTGATACTATCGAAGATGAGTTGGTTATTGGCGGAATTGGCTTTAGATTCATCGATACGGCTGGAATTCGTGAAACCAAAGATGTGGTAGAAAGTATCGGAATCAAAAAAACTTTCGAAAAAATTGAGCAGGCACAGGTTGTGATTTATTTATTTGATGGTTTAAAATTCCAGGTTTCGAGTTCTGAGTTTGTTTCTGAAATTGAACAAATCAAAAATAAATATCCGCTAAAACCTTTGGTTATTGTCGTAAATAAAAAAGATATATTGTCTGCTGATGAAGTAGCAAACATCACCACTAAGCTTGAAAATCTAAACGCAAAACTATTATTGATTTCTGCTAAAGAAAAAATTGGTGTTGACGATTTGAAGAATGAATTGCTTTCGTTTGTAAATACGGGAGCTCTTCGTAACAACGAAACAATTGTAACGAATACAAGACATTATGATTCGTTATTAAAAGCTTTAGATGAAATACAAAAAGTAAAATACGGACTTGAAACCAATCTTTCAAGTGACCTGATTGCGCTAGATATCCGTGAAGCTTTATACCAGTTTGGGTTGATCACAGGTCAGGTCTCAAATGACGAATTATTAGGGAATATCTTCGCAAATTTCTGTATCGGGAAATAGACAAATAATACAAAAAAATACAAGTAAACGACTTAAAATATTGATTCAAATATTTTAAGTCGTTTTTTTATTTACTTTTTCTTTTGGGACCTATTATGATGTTTTGCCTAAATTTTTACTATATAATTTTATTAGATCAAATGGAAGAAAATAACCATCTAAAATAGTATTAGTACCAGCAACACTATGTAGATCATCGGGACGAAATCGTAATCAACTTAGATGAACTTCCAATCAAGAATTTAAGATCAACTTAATATTGGTAAAAAACAGGATTGGTAATCTAAAAAATTAATCATAATAATAAAGATAAAGTCTTTTTTTATATTGTAGTATTTTTATTTACTTTTGGCCTGTATTAATATTTAACTATTATAGTAACGATCACTAATCAAAATCGTTAAAACTTACAACGCTAACAACCAAAACCTCGTAAAAAAATTATGAATTTCATAAAATCAAGCCACTATACTTCAGCAAACCCGTATCAAAAGGTGCTATTTCAATTTCTATTTTAGAATTTACAATCTTGCTTAATCCAAAAAATAAATCACACAACAAGTGCATTTTAGTTCTATTTCTCAAAAAATAGAATAGAACAATAATGCCTACTTTTCAAAAAACCACAACCAATTAATGAGACAAACAATACTATTATTATGTTGCTTTCTTTTTTTATCCAATACTTTACAAGCACAAATATCAGGCACAGTAAAAGGATATGTAACAGATACCATAAACAATTCTACTTTAACGAATGCATCAGTCTCTTTGTTAAGAGCACAAGATTCAATTTTACTAAAATATACCCGAGCCAAAGAAAATGGTTATTTTGAGTTGAATAATATTAAATCCGGTAAATTTATTTTACTGGTTTCTTATCCTAAATATGCTGATTTTGTAGATCAATTTTCTGTTGATTCCACAAAGTTAATCAAAGATTATGGCAAAATTAATTTGGCTGATAAAGGAAGAATACTATCCGAAATAATTATAAAAGGCAATAGAGCCGCCATGAAAATCAAAGGAGATACGTTAGAATTCGATCCAAAAGCTTTTAAAATAGAACCTAATGCAAAAGTGGAAGATCTGATAAAACAGTTCCCGGGAATACAGATTGATAAGGATGGAAAAATTACCGCTCAAGGCGAAACAGTAACCAAAGTTTTGGTTGATGGTGAAGAATTTTTTGGTGATGATCCCACTTTAGTTACAAAAAATCTACGTGCGGACATGGTTGATAAAGTACAATTGTACGACAAAAAAAGTGATCAGGCTGCTTTTACAGGAATTGATGATGGTCAGAAAACCAAAACACTAAATGTGAAACTTAAAGAAGACAAAAAAAATGGTCATTTCGGGAAAGTAGAACTCGGAGGAGGAACTGATAATTTTTACAAAGGCCAAGCCATGTTTAATAAGTTTTGGGATAAGAAAAAATTAGCCGCTTATGGTATTTTAGGCAACACAGGACAAGTAGGATTAGGATGGGGAGATAAAGATAAATATGGTCAAAGCAGTTATCAAGTAAGTGATGACGGCGGTATTAATTTTTCAAATAATGGAAATGATGAATTTGAAAGTTGGGATGGACAATTTAATGGTGAAGGAATTCCAGTAGCTCAAACTGGCGGAATACATTTTGACAATAAATGGAACAACGATAAAGAATCTATCAATGTAAATTATAAAATTGGCGATATCAAACTTTCAGGAGATCGCAATGACATTAACCAGCAAAATTTAAGTTCCAGCAGTATTTATAATACTTCAGACAAGAGTTTTGAGAAAAACATGACTAAAAATAAAATTGATCTGGCTTATGAAATTAAAATTGATACTACTTTAACTTTAAAATTAAATGTAGATGGATTATTTAAAAACAGTAATTCAAGTGAAGCAGAAATGCGAAAAGGTACTGACGAACAAGGTAACCAATTGAATAATTTGAAACAGACAACTACAAATGATGTTGATGATAAAATATTTAATATAAATACTTTATTAACCAAAAGACTTAAAAAAACGGGTCGAACATTATCTCTTAATCTAAGCCAATCGAGTACAGATAGCAAAAGTGATGGTTATTTAAATTCGAGAGCTGAATTTTTTACAACATCTGTAATTAGTCCGGATAGCACCAAAGTAGTCGATCAAAATAAAGTCAATAATATTAGAAATACAGTTTTTAAATCAAATTTAATCTATACCGAACCGTTATCTAAAAGCCTGACTTTAATTCTTAATTATGGCTTCAACATAAGTAACGGAAAATCTGATCGTAAATCTTTTAATCAATCCACAGATGGAAATTATAATGTTCTGGATTCTGTCTTTAGTAATAATTATGAATTAGACCAAACGATAAATCAAATTGGGGGGATTTTTAATTACAAAAAAAATAAAACTGTTTTTTCTTTTGGTTCTAAATTTAGCGGCGTCAACTTTAAACAGTATAATGTTTATACAGATGAAAATTTTACGCGAAAATTTATCAACTACATGCCTCAGATAAACTATCAATATAATTTTAAACAAAGAGAAGTACTGCGTTTGTCGTATAACGGAAACACCGATCAGCCCACATTAGAACAAATACAACCGATACGAAACAATCAAAACCAATTGAATACGATTTTGGGTAATCCAGATTTAGATCCTTCTTTTAGAAATATTTTTAGAGGAAGTTATTATTCGTATAAAGTACTTAGCAATCAATATTTTTCGGTTAATGCAACGTACAATTTTACGCTAAATCCAATAATAAGTAATGTGGTTACAAATGATAGAGGACAAAGTATCTCTCAATTTGTAAACCTAAAAGACAAAGCTGCAACTGGTTATTTTTTGAATACTAATTTTGGTAAAACAATCAAAGCTATAGACATGAACGCAGGAATTGGTTTAAGCGCCAACAAAAATGTAAACTATAATTACATCAATACAAAACTGAATCAAACTAAAAATTCAACTTATTCCTTTAATCTAAACTTATCAAAGTATAAAGAAAAAAAATACAATTTTAATGCCAGCTTCGGACCTACTTACAACGTTGCTAATGCAAGCATCAACGAAAATAGTAATAGCGATGGCTGGGGTTTTAATGGGAATTTCTGGACTAGTGTAGAATTACCTTTTAAACTAGAAATTAGCACAGATGGTAATTATCAATATAATGGAAAAACGCAAGTGATTCAGGAAACTTTTGAACGTTTTATCTGGAATGCATCTATCACCAAAAAATTCTTTAAAACAGATAATTTACGAGTTTCTATAACGGGAAGAGATCTTTTGAACCAGAATGTAGGATTTAATCGTTCTGCATTTAATGGAAATATCAATCAAAGTACTTATACTACGATCCAAAGATACTTTTTATTCTCTGTAAGCTGGGATTTCAGCAAAATGGGCGGAGGAGAAATTAAACAAAACTAAAACCATGAAAACAATAATAAATCGCATCTTAATTTTAATAATTGTACTAACAAGCTGTAATACTATTGCGCAAAATGACCACTTTGTACAAAATGGCGTAATCGAATTTGAGAAAAAATCGAATATGTATGCTTTGATTACAAAAAAAATAAAAGGAGAAACTGATAGTTATTATCAAGCTGCTTTTGAAAGTTATAAAAAAACCAATCCGCAATTTAAAACTACAAAAAGCACTCTCAGTTTTTCAAAAAACAAGAGTTTATACAAATGGGATGAAACAAATCAGTCAGCAAGCAACAGTTGGATTGCTGACGATGCAATGGCTAATTTAAAAAATATTATCGCCACAGATCTTGATGCAAAAACCAGTATTACACAAAAAAATGTTTATGACGATTTATATTTAGTTAAAGACAGTTTACGCAAAATTGACTGGAAAATTACCGATGAAACAAGAGAAATAGCGGGTTATGAATGCCGCAGAGCAAATGCTATAGTTCTCGATTCTGTTTATGTTGTTGCCTATTACACTATTCAAATTCCATTTGCTGGTGGTCCTGAATCTTTTACAGGATTACCCGGAACAATTTTAGGATTGGCCCTGCCGCATGAAAATATGACATGGTTTGCTACAAAAGTTACAGAAATTCCAGTTTCTGATAAAGATTTAGCTCCACCAATTAAAGGTAAACCTACTGACAATAAAGGACTAAACAAAATACTTTTGGATGCTTTGAAAGACTGGGGAAAATGGGCAAAAAAAACATTACAAGCCTACTCTTTATAACTAGCTATTAAAACTTATTCCTTACACAAACACTACTACAAATGGTTCCTGAGATTTCGGGAATATATCAAGGGAGCCAGTAATTAGTACATATCATTAGAGCCTCGAAGTAACATTTGGGGCACTACATTAGGCATTGCTTTTGCCTTATATCTATTCATTACCAAGGAATTTCATTCAAAACCGCATCAGAACATTACACGTTGCTCCTCTCTATAATTACATCGAAAACATCTGAGGAATTCGAAGAAACGATACAACTGCCAAGCTAATTTTAAATTATTATCATAAAAAAATGAACAGTGTTCATTTTTTATACATACATTTGCAGCATGAGTACAGCAGAAAGAAAAGCACGTGAAAAAGAAGCCTTAAAAATGCTGATTCTAAAAGGAGCCAAAAAACTCTTCTTAGAGAGAGGTATTGAACAGACTACGATTCGAAATATCGCTGATGAAATTGACTACAGCGTTGGAACTGTGTATGTTTACTTTAAAGATAAGAATGCTATTCTTCATGACCTCCACTCTATTGGTTTTCAAGAGCTAGGCGGCTATTTTACCGAATTGTTCGCTATTAAAGATCCAATGGAACGTCTTCGAAAAATGGGATTTACCTATTTGAAATTTGCCATGGAAAATTCAGAAATGTATGATTTGATGTTCATCGTAAAAGCTCCGATGGAATTTATTGAAAGTACTGAAAAAGAAGCATGGAATGAAGGAGCTGAAACTTTTGGTGCTTTAAAGAAAACCGTGGAAGAATGTATGAACGAAGGGCATTTTGAGGGACATTCGTTAGAAGCATTATCTTTTATGATTTGGAGTTTAGTACACGGAATGTGCTGTCTGGAAATACGCCAAAGAACAAAAGGTGTAAAATTTTCTAACCCGGATACCATCCTTTCTGATGGATACAATGAATATTTAAAAATAATAAAGAAACTTTAAACTTTTTTTTGATCAAAAAAATGAACAATGTTCAATTTAAAAACAATGTACAATAAAATGAAAAAGGCAATTACATTTACCATTCTTTGTTTTGGATTTATAGGATATTCCCAAAGCAAACTCGATAATTATATCCAGACTGGATTAAAAAGCAACGAGGTAATCAAACAGCATAACTTCGACATCAATAAAAGTATGTATGCCCTGCAGGAAGCACGTTCCCTGTTCTACCCTACTGTTTCTTTGAATGCCAATTATACTAAGGCCGACGGCGGAAGAACTATTGATATCCCGATTGGGGACATGCTGAACCCTGTATACAGCACACTCAATCAAATAACCAATTCGAATGCTTTCCCTTCTTTGCAGAACCAGTCGGTTTTGATTAATCCCGATAATTTTTATGATGCTAAAATTCACACAACAATGCCGTTGCTGAACTATGAAATTATCTATAACAAGAGAATCAAAAGCCAACAAACTTCTTTACAAAAAATAGAACTGGAAATCTATCAACGAGAACTGGTTAAAGAAATAAAAACGGCATACTATAAATACCTGCAGTCAATTGAAGGAATTAATATTTATCAGGATGCTTTGGCACTGGTAAAAGAAAACCAAAGGGTCAACCAGTCTTTATTTAAAAATGACAAGATAAACCGTACGGCCGTTCTTAGAAGTGATAATGAAGTAATTCGTATTGAGGCAAATCTGGAAACAGCAAAACAAGTCAGCAATAATGCGAAAACATATTTTAATTTTCTAATTAATCAAAAGCTTGACAGCGAAATTGAAGTTGATTCGGATAAAGAAAGCCTGCCTAGTACACTGGTACAGGAAAATACCTCAGGCAGAGAAGAACTTTCAAAACTTACCATGGCAAAAGATATAAATGAAAATGTAAGTAAGCTCACCCAATCGTATTGGTACCCAAAATTGAGCGGTTTTGCTGATTTTGGATTTCAGGACTTTGATTTCGAAGTAAATAAACAATCCCGATACTATTTTGCCGGTGCCGCTTTAGAATGGACTATTTTCTCAGGCAATAAAAACAAATACAGACTTAAACAGGTTCAGGAAGAAAGCAATAAAATAAACTCACAGACGGATAATGTAAAACAGCAGCTTCTGCTCCAGTTTCAGGTTACCCGAAATAATTTAATGTCTGCTTTGGAACAATTTAATGCCGATAAAAATCAAAAAGCAGCAGCCAAAAAATATAATGACGACATAACCAAATTATATAAAGAAGGGCAAGCCATCTACATTGAACTTCTGGATGCGCAAAATCAATGGGTAAATGCACAGCTTAATACTAATATATCTCTTTATAATTCCTGGATTGCGTATGCAGAATTAGAAAGAGCCAATGCCACTTTTACTTTAAAATAATCCAAAAACAACACTTATGAAATCGAAGATTAATTCATCCGTTCGCCTTTCAGACGCGGGGCACGAACACAAAAAAAAATATTTTACGCTTGTGAGTAAAAAATCAATAGTAGTATGTCTTTTTGCTTTTCCTCTTTTTTATGCTTGTAAAGAAGAGAAAAAAGAGCATAACCAATTTGAAACTGCGGATATTGTATCTATTAAAACAGCACCAGCCGGATCTTTAGCGCTTACAAGTAATATCAATGCTTCTGGTTTAGTCACAACAGAAAACACTGCCAATTACAGCTTTAAAATTGGCGGTATCGTAAGGTACATTTATGTAGAAGAAGGGCATTTCTTTAAAAAAGGACAGCTTTTAGCCGCATTGGATGAAACCGAAATTAGTGCAGGTTTGAACCAGACTGATTTAAATGTAAAAAAATACGAGAGGGATTATACCCGCGCCAAGAATCTCTACCAGGACAGCGTATATACTTTAGAACAGCTTCAAAATACTAAAACAGGTCTTGACATTGCCAGAAAGCAAAAAGATGCCATTGCTTTTAATGCCCGTTATGCCAAAATATATGCGGCGGCAGATGGTTTTGTATCTCAAAAAATAGCAAGCGAGGGCGAAGTTACAGGTCCCGGCTCTCCTATTTTAGCCATAAATGAAACATCCCATAACAATAATTACCTGTTAAAAGTTGGACTGACAGATAAAGAATGGGCATCGGTTAAAATTGGCCAGAAAGCATTGGTTACTCTCGATGGCTATCCGGATAAAAACTTTGATGCCGTGGTTTTTAGAAAATCGCAGTCTGCAGATGCCGCTTTGGGATCTTTTCAGGTGGAATTAAAACTGAACATGAACAACAGCAAACCTGCCGTGGGTATGTTTGGCAAAGCCGAAATACGTGCCGATACTGCTCAGGATTTAATCACGATTCCTTATGATGCACTTATTGAAGCAGACGGTAATAAGGCTTTTGTTTTTTTAGTTGAAAATAACAAAGTGAGAAGACAGCCTGTGACCATTTACAAATTTGAAAACAAAATCGTGTACATCAAAGATGGGCTTGAGAAAACAGACCAGATAGTGATTTCGAACAGCGCCTATCTCAACGAAGAATCAAAGATTAAGATCATTAAATAACAAGCACCATGAAGATTACAAACTTTGCCGTTAAAAACTATCAGTTCACACTGATTATATTTCTTCTCGTGTCTGTTGTAGGGTATCTGACCCTGTTTTCAATGCCGCGATCAGAAGATCCTTCTACTCATCCTCCGCAATATCTGATTACGGTTATTTATCCCGGAACCAGTCCAAAGGATATGGAAGAACAGGTAGTAAAACCTATTGAAAATAAAATTTACGGACTTGAGAATATTGATAAAATCCTTACTACTGTTGAAGATGGCGTAGCTGCCTTTCAGGTAAAATTTAAATATGGGGTTGATGTCGATAATAAGTATCAGGAAATTTCTACGGAAATGAATGCGTTGCAAAACAGCGAACTTCCCAAAGACATTTACCTTATAAAAACCGAGAAAATTGCTTCTTCAGATGTAAAAATTCTTCAGGTGGCCTTAATTTCAGAAAATGCATCAGATAAAAAACTGCGTGATGCAGCAGACGAATTGAAGACAAGACTGGAGAAAATCACCAATCTTAAAGACGTAAAATATGCAGGAATACCGGAACAGGAAATAAGAATTGATCTGCAGCTGGATAAACTCGCGCAGCTAAAGATCCCCTTGAATGTCGTTATGGGAAGTCTTCAGAGTGAAGCTGCCGATATTCCCGGAGGAAGCATCAATCTTGACAGTAAGGTGTTTAATGTAAAGACAAGCGGTAAATTTAAAAATGCCGATGATGTGGCCAATACTGTTATATACAATGCAAATGGTAAAATAATCTATATGAAGGATGTCGCTGAAGTAGGTTATAAATCCGAAACAGTAGATCATATTACCCGCATAAATGGTCATCGTTGTGTTCTGATTACCGTAGGTATGAAAGACAACGTAAATATAACTGACGTTCAAAAAGAATTTTTACCAATCGTAGAGGAATTCTCTAAAGACCTGCCTCAAAATATAAAACTGGTTAAAAACTTTGACCAAGCCAATATGGTATCGCAGCGTCTGGGACATTTAGGCTTTGATTTTACCCTTGCGATCGTTCTCGTGATCATTACGCTTTTACCATTAGGATCAAGAGCTTCCTTAATTGTAATGATATCCATACCGCTCTCACTGGCTTTAGGGCTTATTGTCATGAATGCATTCGGTTATTCCTTAAATCAGTTGAGCATTGTAGGTTTAGTGGTTGCTTTAGGACTTCTGGTGGATGATAGTATTGTGGTCGTCGAAAACATCGAGCGCTGGCTTCGTGAAGGTCATTCTAAAATGGATGCTGTTCTAAAAGGCACCAAACAAATTGGTCTTGCTGTTGTGGGTTGTACTGCTACTCTTGTGATTGCTTTTTTACCGTTGGCTTTTCTTCCTGATGTTTCAGGTGAATTTATAAGAAGTCTTCCTATGGCAATTATTACGAGTGTTTTGGCCTCAATGATTGTGGCGATGACATTGGTTCCGTTTCTGGGAAGCCGATTTTTAAAAACACACGAACATGGCGAAGGAAATGTTTTTCTTCAATACCTGCAAAAATTCCTGACACGATCTTACAGCAGGATTATGCCTAAAGCATTGCAGTTTCCAAAAACAACAATTGCTATATCCATAGCATTGAGCATAACCGCATTTGGACTTTTTAAGGCTACCGGATTTAAGTTATTCCCAACTTCAGAGAAACCAATGTTTCTTATTAATATAAAAATGCCGCTTCAAGCCAATTTGACCGAAAGTGACAGGGTTACAAAACTGGTCGAAGCTGAATTAAAAAACCACAAAGAAATTGTCTTTTATACAGCGAATGTCGGAAAGGGAAATCCGCAGATTTATTACAATGTACATCCGCAGGACAGAAAACCTGATTTTGCACAGATTTTTGTACAGTTGGAAGACGAGGCAAAACCTACCGAAAAAACAGCTTTGATTGAAAGGCTCCGAGAGAAATTCAAAACAATGCCTTATGCTAAAATCGAAGTTAAAGATTTTGAGCAGGGAACTCCTCTGGAGGCTAATATTGTAGTGAGGCTCTTTGGAGAAGATCCGGCTGTTTTACGTAAGCTTTCTTCTCAAGTTGAAACTATTTTACGCAATCAGAAAGGAACAGTTTATATCAACAATGAACTCAACACGTACAAAACAGATGTCAAAGTAAAAATTAATAAAGAAAAAGCAAGAACACTAGGTGTGATGACAAGTGAGGCAGATAAAGTTGTACGTCTTGCTGTAGCAGGATTAACTGTTGGGGATTTTATCGATGACAGAGGTGATGCCAGAAATGTTACCCTTACGCTGCCTAGAGATAAATTTTCTAATCTGGACGCTTTAAAAAACCTGTATGTAAATAATATTCAGGGAACGCCTATTGCATTGAACCAAATTGCAGAGATCTCTTTTGAAACTTCGCCAACGACGATTAATCATTTCAATAAATCCCGTTTTGCAAAGGTCACAGCATTATCAGACAAAGGTTATTATGCTAATGATTTATTAACAGAGATCATCCCTAAACTGGATAAACTTAAAATGCCAAAGGGGTATTACTATAAATTATCAGGTGAAAAAGAGTCCGAAGGAGATGCTCTTGGAGGGAATTTCCTTTCGGTAATTATTTTAAGCACATTCCTTTTCATTGGTGTACTGTTATTGCAATTCAAAACATTCAAAGGGATCATCATTGTACTTTCCATTATTCCGTTGGGAATTTTAGGAGGAGTTGTATTATTACTTATTAACGGAAGTCCTATGTCGCTGGTAGCTATTATTGGTTTTATTGGTTTGTCGGGCATTCAGGTTAAAAATTCGCTTCTTTTGGTAGATTTTACCAATCAGCTCAGACAAGAAGGACACTCCATAGATGAGGCAATTGCTATTGCAGGAGAAACACGGTTTTTACCAGTAGTGCTGACTTCCATAACGGCAATATGCGGTCTTATTCCACTTGCGCTGAATTCTAATCCTTTAATTGCACCATTGGCTATTGTTCTTATCGGCGGACTGATAAGTTCGACCATTCTATCGAGAATTGTAACCCCTGTGATGTACAAACTTATGCCCCCAAGTATCGAAATTGATACTAAAGAACCTCTTGATTAAATTCAGGATAAAAAACATATTAACAGGATAGATTAAATCAGTTTTATAAGGATAAAATCAACGGTTACGTTTTAAATACTTAATCTTAACAAAAAAGACAGCATCTAGCTGTCTTTTTTTATGCATTTTCAAAGTCTTAAAAAATATAATCTGTACTTAGAAAATTGGAATCGTGATCTCTTACAATCGAATTAAATAAAGTTTTATTTGCATCGGTAGCCTTTGTAGCCACAAGCGAACGAATTGAAAAAGAACGTAATGCATCTGATATAGACAAAGTTCCTTCGGCACTGTCTTTTCTTCCTGTAAAAGGGAAAACATCCGGACCGCGCTGCGACTGGCAATTAATATTGACACGGCTTACCAAATTTACAAAGGGGTCAATAAGACTTGCCACTTCCTGTGGATCTTCACTAAAAATACTGACCTGCATTCCGTGTGAGGCATTGATCTGATACGCTATAGGCTCCTCAATAGAATCAAAAGGAACTACAGGTACAATAGGACCAAACTGCTCTTCGTGATAAAGTTTCATTTTATCATTTACCGGATATACAACGGCAGGAAAAACAAACGAATTGTTGGTGTGGCCGCCATTTTCATTAATAATTTTAGCACCATTAGCCAAAGCATCGTCAAGACATTCTTTAAGGTATGCCGGTTTATCTACTTCTGGAAGTGGGGTTATTTTTACATCCTTATCCCACGGAAGCCCCGGTTTTAAAGCTGCTACGGCATCACTTAATTTTGCAACAAATTCCTCGGCAACTTCTCTTTGCACAAAAATTAATTTGAGCGCAGTACAGCGCTGCCCGTTAAACGATAAAGCACCAAGCAGACATTCATTAACCGCTACATCCAAATTGGCGTGTTTGGTAACGATCGCCGCATTTTTGGCATCAAGACTTAAAATAGACCGCAGTCTGTTGGCCTTAGGATGTAGTTTCTTCAGGCTATTGGCCACCTTACTCGAGCCAATAAACGCCAATACATTCACCTTTCCGCTTTCCATCAAAGGAGAGATAATTTCTGCTCCGCGCCCGTATAATGTATTTACAGTTCCAGGAGGAAAGGCCTCTTTAAAGGCATTCAGTAAAGGATAATGTGCCAGCACACCGTGTTTGGGTAATTTAAACAAAATAGTATTCCCCATAATTAATGCCGGAATCAGGGTCGTAAAAATTTCATTAAGCGGATAATTAAAAGGTCCCATACTAAGAACTACTCCCAGAGAAGACCTTCTCACTTGAGCCAGAATCCCTTCTGATTCTTCAAACCTTGAGGATTGCCTGTCGAGGTCTTTTAAAGCATCGATTGTTGCATTAATGTATTCGACAGTCCGGTCAAATTCCTTGGTAGAATCTCCAAGGCTTTTGCCAATTTCCCACATCAGGAGTTTAATGACAGGATCGCGCTGCTGGATCATCAGATATACAAATTTCTGCATGCAGGCAATACGATCCTCCACACTCATTGTAGGCCAGACACCTTGCCCGTTATCATACGCTGCAACTGCCGCGTCAAGAGATTCCATTGCTTCTTTGACAGTTGTATGAGGAATTGTTCCAACGAGTTTACGTGATAGCCCTTCCCCCGACCCGACAAAAACGGGAGAAAAAACTTCTGTAATTTCACCGTTCCAGGGTACTAACTGACCGTTTAAAAGGTATTCACGCTGGTGAATTTCTGAAATCTTATATTCATCGGGAATAAGGCTTTCATCTGTAAATAAACTGTTTATCGCAGTTATTGATGCTTTTGAATTTTCCATATAATATTATTTATAACAGGGTTCTTATGAGTAAAAAAAGAATGTTTTAATTAAAACAAAACCAATGTCAATTTACAAAAATTAACTATAAAGATCTGATATTGATTAAAATAAAAAAACAATTATAATTCAGGACAGTAACGTACCAAATAACGCAACATTGCTTTCTACTATTTATAAATTTCCTGAGTTATTTATCTTTTTTTGGAGCCGCTTTGTTTTTTGAAGTTTTTATTTTTTCGTTTTGCGGGTCTGAAGGACCTGAATAGGCGGCACCATCTTTAACGCTGGGCCCTGGTCCCGTTCCTGTTCCGGTTCCTTTTACTTCATTAACATCAACGCTTGTTCCCTGACTTGCTGCATTTGTACTTTCTGCTCCGGTATTTGGAGCTCCTACATCTCCGGCAGAACTATTACCTGGTGTTGCGCTGTTATTTGTAGTCGAAGAATCTGTTGCGGTTTGGGTACTATCAGATGTTTGTGTTTGTTGAGTGGTGGTAACTTCATCACTATAACCGTCCTGTTTTTTACAGGAAGACAGAAGGCCGTTTAAAATAAGGCCATATGTTATTATTGTTATCAATTGTTTTT
The DNA here is from genome assembly GCF_046825355.2 of Flavobacterium sp. C3NV. Taxonomy (NCBI): domain Bacteria; kingdom Pseudomonadati; phylum Bacteroidota; class Flavobacteriia; order Flavobacteriales; family Flavobacteriaceae; genus Flavobacterium; species Flavobacterium sp. C3NV. Next base: position 43,521 of record NZ_JBKQBJ020000016.1, read on the forward strand.
TCATAATCCAAAAATTTAGTTTGTCGAAACTTGTAGTTTTGTTTTGGCAATTTTTATACTCTTGCTTCCCGATGATTAAATCAAAACTAAAATCCAGAAAAAAGATCAAACATTGTTAAACGTTTGATCTTCTTAATCATTTTTACTTTAATAAAATGTCGGTACTATTTGTTGTCAAATTCCCTGCGTTCGTAAAAAGAGTCATCATCACTATAATACACAGAGTCAGGATCATTTTCAGGATAATAAGACTTCATTACTCTTCTTTCATACTCCCTGTCAAAATTGTGCTGAGTATTATATCTGCTTGTTTTTCTAAAGGTATCATATCCTATACTGTTAGCCATAACAGTTTTCGTATCTTTATTAATACTGACCGATCCAATAGGAATTATAACATGGCTGTCTCCGTCTTTATAGATAAACTCCTGACCGTTATCTTTCGCTATAGCCTCATGAACTTCATTACGGCCATCTTCAATTAATGTTTTATCTGCCTTCACATCCAGATATACAACACGCTTCATATCTTTATTAACCCAAAGATTATCAATTGTGCCTATAGTACGGTTGTCACTATCTACTATTTTCCATCCTCGTACATCAGAATAGTTTGAAGCAATCTTATAATCAGAAAGTTCGTCTAACTTATATAAATTTCTATCTTTATTTTCCATAATTATTTTTTTAGTATTATCAATCATCTTCCGATAGTCTTACTGGCTAATTTGTCGTATTGTCTGTACTTGTAGTATTTTCAATTTGTACACCGTTTTCACTTGTTGTCGTATTATCTCTCAAAAAGACATAATATACAAGTGCTGCAATCAACAGGACTGCTACAATCCATGGCCATATTGCCTTTCTTTTCTCAATTTTAATTTCTGCCATAACTTATATTATTTGATTTATATAATAGTTTTTTAAATACTACTAAAGGTACAAATGAGATGAGTTTAAGAAGTATTAAATTTCAGCAGGATGTTACACAATTCCCAGTAGATCAGCTTTTTTATATATCAGAAGAGATGAATTCAAAGCCTAACAAGTGTTTTTTATGAAGTTAAAAATTTAAAGGAGGAGCTTTTCTAATATTACAAAAGCCTTTAATACTACCAAATAATTAATAGTAATAATAATTGCAGTTATTAAATATAGAAATAATGACTTCGATCTTTATATCTTACCTGTTTTGAATATAACTCTATGGTAAGATGGAGTAATTTATACTTTCTGGCAAAATATTTTTTAAGGTTATTATTATAGCCATGAAGAACAAACTTAAGAATGTACTCAAAAAAATTATCGTATAAAATTTACAAACCTCATTATTTTGCTTCTCTTGCTTTATAAATAAAAGCAGCACATAACTTGTCATAAATTTTCATACTTTTTAATTATGTCTTTAAGATCGCGGTTTCGACAAGTTTCTATCGTACATAATAATAGTTCCTGCCACGGCTACATTTAGACTTTTTTCTGATTTGAATTTTACTAAATGATGGCATTTATCCATTACTTTTCTCGATAAGCCATGATCCTCTGCTCCTAATAAATAAACACAACGTCTTGGATGTTCGAAAGTTTCTAAATCGGCAGCTTTTTCATCTAATTCAACACCAACTAATCTTGCTCCTTTGGGTAAGTTTTCGTAGAAAGCTTCAAAAGTATCATAATGAAAATAAGGAATTGATTTTACAGCGTCGTGAGTGTCACTGGCTTGTTTGGCATATCGATTACCAATGGTAAATATAAAAGTAGCGCCTAAGTTTTGAGCCGATCGCCAAAGAACACCCAAGTTTTCAGGCGTTTTTCCATTTTGTATTCCTATCCCGAAATATTCATTTATAAAGTTGTCATTCATAAGGGCAAAAATACAAACTGTATGTACATAAATCAATTTTTTATTATTCTGATTTTCATTAGTAACCAATGAAACTATTAGCAAAGAAAAAGCTTCCTTTTTAAAGAATCTTTTCTAATTCTGAAAAACTAAAAAATTACTACAATATATCTTATATTCGCTTAAAAGAAATCAAATCCCTTTGTGGTATATAAATCAACCAAATTAGAGCCTATTGACCTCTACAAGTTATATGTACAATTCTAAAAACTAAACCAGACCCGTAATTTACAACTTAAAAAAATGAAATTAAAATACTCTTTAACGCTCTTCATTAGTACGCTTTTCCTGAATGCACAGACCAGTAATTTGCAATTAAATTCAAATATTATTTTACCAAAAGACAGTATAGAAAGTAAAAAATTAACAACTTCTATAAACGAATTTTTAGTTGCCGCACAAAAACCAAACGAAGAAAATAAGTTCGTGCTTGAAAGTGAAAAGATCGAAACATTTATTTTACTTGATGAAATAAATGGAATAGAAAAAAACGGAAAACTTAAGGATGATTTTTTCTACAAACCTTATTTGACCAATGTGGTATCGATTGAAAAAGACAAGTATTTAGTGCAGATTTCGTATATGGGAGTGAATGAAAAAACACCAATATTATCTGGAAGTTTTGAGTTTATTGCTCACAAACAGAACAATTCATTTTTATTTTCTTCAACACTTATTCGAAATACAAAAAATTGGAAAGTCATAAAAGCAGAAAATAACACTTTTCACTATGAGTCCTCTGTCAACCATTCAAAAATAAAGGAATTTGAAAGGATGGCGAATTCGTTTGACAAAAAATTAAAAGTATCAGACAAACATTGTGAATTTTATTTAACCTCTGACTTTACAACGTTACAAAAGATCATTGGTATTAATTATAAGTTAGCTTATAACGGTTCCTCTGCGAACACTTTGAGTTCAGACGTTTCAAACAAAAAATTGATACTATTAGGCCGCAATAGTGCAACATTCGATAGTTTTGATCCACATGATTTATGGCACGACAGATTAAGCCTTGTTATTTCAAGAAAAAAAGTAAACAAGCCAATTGACGAAGGCTGTGCTTATTTATATGGTGGAAGTTGGGGAATAAGCTGGAAAGACATTTTTACTAAGTTCAAAGCAAAAGTAAGTTCCGATAAAAATATGGACTGGCTCAACAACTATGGAAAATTTGAAAATTTTGGAGAAAGCAAAGCGACTCATTTAATGCCCGAATATGTATTAAATGCTTTGTTTGTACAGAAAATTGAAAAAGAAAAAGGATTTGAAGGTGTTTGGGAATTTTTGAATTGCGGACCTTATGAAAAAATGAATGAAAACTATTTTAAAACACTTGAAAAGCTTACAGGTATATCAAAAACAAATTTTAATGCCAAAGTTTGGGAATTAATAAACAATGAAAAATAACTCTAAGTACATTTTACTCTAGTAATCATTACTTTCTCGATTTCATCATTAGTTAGCTATTTTACAAACCTCTATCCTACTAAATATTTATAAAAATTACTAAATGACGATACAAGAATTAATTGGCAGTTACTCCATTTCCGGAAGCAATCAGGACGAGAACAACGGAGTGACCTACAAAGGTATTTTGAGTTTATCTTTAGACCAAAACAACCGAATTTTGGCCAAATGGCTTATTAATAATTTGCAGGAACAAAAAGGCTACGGTTTTTTTAAGGACAATATTCTGGTTATAAATTTTAGCTATAAAGGCGACGATAATAAAACCTACAAAGGAGTTGCGGTTTACAGATGTATTACCAAAGATGTTCTGGATGGCTTTTGGTCCGAAAAACATGGAGATCCTCTCTATTTAGGAACCGAACATTGCCTACGAATAGAAAGCAGCGAGAGACCTAACTAGTGTTTTATCATTTATTCTGCCATTACACAAGATGAATTTTATTTTTTTTATTGGAATTTTTCATTCCTTTCTTTCTTCCATTTACGTATTCTCCCACGGGCATTTGTATAAGGCGAAGCAGTATTAAATTGAATCATTCTGCCTAATGTCCATTTTTCGTACCAGGGTATTTCGTAAAGTTCGTGATTCGATTTACTTTTAATAAATGTTATAATTGAAACTACAGTATGGTCCAGTTTTACAAGAAGTTCCTCAAAAGAATTGTCTTCATAATCTTTGTAAAATTTTTGAGCCAGTTTTCCTAATTCATTCCATTTGTAGCCGGTTTCCGGAAAATCGACAGCTTCGTTATTCGCCTTTTTATAATTCCATTTTAGTACCAATTCTCCCCAGCCTACAAGATAAGCCATGAGATTATTGATACTCATCAAAGTTCCTTTGCTATGGCCTTCAAGTTCTTTTACTGCAGTTAAATCAACAGGAATACTTAAAAGTTCCTTTTTAAGTTTATCATAATTTGCGGTTATTGCCTCCAGCAATTCATCTTGGTTAATGGGAACAGCCATACTATTAATTACTTATTTTTTAGATACTCGAAAATACGATAAAGTACCCAAATACCTCTTAATTATGAATGGTTTAAATTTTAAAAATAGCTTCCTGAAGTTCTTCTAAAGATTTTAAGTACATAAAAAGCAAGGTCTGCAATACAAACTAGTGTGGACCTTGCTCGTTATAAAACAAAAGAGGAATTGTCTTATTTTAAAGAAAACAAAATGACATTAATACTATTCTGAAACAGCACTATTCTTTGGCGGAAAAAAGAAATGCAAAGGCTTGCTTCTAAAATATCTAAAGATCGCTCTTGCTACTTTTCTTAACTCTGAAAGTGGAATATTTCGGGAACGAAACGCAAGCCCGAGTGATAAACTAAAACTAACCATAAAATTGACCAGACCAATAAGTCCAATACCTATTACGGACCAGAAAAACATTTGTTGACTTACATAAAAATCGGCACCATATAAAGCCATGGCGAAGTTTCCGCTGGCAAAAGTAATGTGTCTGATATCAATATTTAATCCAAAGAAAATTCCAATAAAAACAGTACTTCCCATAAAAACTCCAAACCAAAAATTGGAAATAATTCCTGCCCATTTATTTTCATAGACTGTGGCTAATTTCTTCGTCCATCGTTTTCCTAAACTCATTTTAAGTAGCGGATGTTCCTGAATACGGTAATAAATATGGTTGTGCTTATCGCGATTGGCAATACTACCCGCAATAATCCCTGATAAAAACAGAAAAACCCCGGCTATAGCGGCATGAAAAATTGCCGGCGAATAAATAGGATTCAGATCATTGATTAAAGTGGGCCATTTTTCTTTGGCAATATTATGATGAAATATTTGATCAATACCCCAAATTCCGAGTAATGAAACCGGAAAGGCAATAATAACATTCCCTACAAAGGCAATAAACTGCGAACGGAATACTCTGGCAAAAAAGATAGCAAACTCTTTGTACTTGTACTCTTTTTTGTCTTGTACATGCTGTTTAAAACCTTCCTGCAAAGCTCTTACCAAAGCAGAAGCTGTCATTGCCGGTTGTTTGGTTGCCAGGGTAAATCCCATAATATAAATGATGATAAACCCTATAGAATAATTCATGCTGTACAAAAACATATGGCCAAAGCCGCTGGCATGCACTTTTCCTAATAAGAGTTTGATAATACACAATATACCTACAATAAAACCACCACCAGCTGCTGAGAAAAACATTTTATAATACTCCTTGCTACTGTTTGTAATATAATGTTCTCCGGTATTGGCGGTATGTTGGGTTATTTCGTAAGATAATAGTTGAGTACTCTCGTTGACTAATTTTTGAATATTGTTTTTATTACAATTGTATTTAATCAGTTTATAAGAGAGGTAAATTGTATTTCTGTTGGCATCTTCTTCGTTACCCTTTATCAAAAGCGGCAGCAAAGATCTCAGACGGTCGAGTTGCTGGCGAATACGTAAAAGGCTTTGATTGACATGCAGCGAAATACCAAATTTATTACTGTTTTTAAAAGCCGTTTCGATATAATCTGTGCATTGTTTGTGCAGGATAATCAACTGTTTATAGTCTAGATCTTCGGCATTGATAACACTATCAGACACTGCTAACAGTTTCTCATTCATGAGCAATAATTCGCGCTGAAAGGCAATAAACGGACTTTCCAGATTTTCATATTCTGGCACCATTCTGATTACATCTGTTTCCATCGCAGATCCGCAGATACGGTAAGTAATAACTTCCATGGCAAAAACCAATTCATTAAAAGATGAATTCTCTTCGCCAGTTCCATAGATAGAACGAAATTTTAGCAGGGAAAATAACTGGAGGATTTGCCCCTGAGGTATTTTACCAATCCAGAGCAAATCTGTATTGACAAAAAATACCTGATTTAAGATAAATTGCAAAGTATCTTTTTCTGGCTGCTCAGGAATTAATTTGGCAAAAATTCTCTTGCGCACTTCAAAAAAGAAATTGGCATCCTGAAGAATTCCTGCATCAGAAAGGATTTTATTGAACTTTTTATTTTCTAAATTAATGGTGATGCAATCCATCAGACCGTCACGATAATTTGGATTTTCCTGAAGCAGATAAATGAGTGGAGAAAGATCGACTTCGGTTATTTTTTTTGGCTTTTTAGGACGAATTAAATTTACCAATTCTACCAACAGCTCTATATTTCCTTTTTTAGAATTCCATAACTGTTCATTATCAAAGTTTTTTTCGAAAAAATACTTTAAAGTCATTTTTGGTTTTCTTCTCAATTTCATTCTAATTCTATTTAATTATTGCTGTTTTGTGCAAATAAACGCATTCTTTTTATCAAAAAAGGCCAAATGAGTAGTGAATTAAGGCATTTTATATCAATTCTTGATTGTAGGTGCTGTAGAAAAGATTCTTCCCATAAAAAAAAAAAAACTGTCCGAAAATTAATCTCCGGACAGTTTTTATCGATGTTCAAATTTTAATCAAACATGGGTACACAAATAAAAGTTTGCTGATGTATAGCTTAAGAATCCATACAGAATTCTTTATAATCATGATTGGTCAGAAACATATAATCTGGAATATTTGGTTTTGAAACTCTCAAAAACCATTGTTCGTAAGGCTTAGTATTTAGGCTTGAATGATCAAGATTGGTATTGGTATTTATAACCTCGCAATCAAATGGCAAAACAAGATCTAAACTCTGTTCAGTACCATTGATTTTCCCCCAGGCAGTATCTTTTTTTATGGTTTGACTTTCTAACTTTAGGTGCGCGCGATGAACGGTGCCTATTTGTTTTTGTGCAAAGTCTGTGATGCCCACAAAAAAATGATCAGCACCAATTCGCATTAACCATAAATGATTCTTTGTGTAATGTAAACTTTTGGGTATAAACATGATTTTTTTTTAAAATTAATCAATTTATTTTATTCTTAATAAAATCATTTCATTTTTTTTCATCAATCACAACAACTTCATTCTCTGTCTCTTGATCAAACTATTAACAAAAAAAGGAAATTCCACGAAAGTGAAATAATAGAATTATAGGTAAAGATTTCAATCCATAAAAAAACGCTATAAAGTAACTTTATAGCGTTTCTATTTTATAAAAAATAATATTTAAATCCTGATTATTCTTTCAAAAATGATTTACTTACAATCTCGCTTCCTCTTTGAATGTTCAGTAAATAAACACCTTTAATCAGGTAACTACAGTTGTAGGCAATATCTATTTTGCCTGCCTCGTAAACCTTATCTGTAATTGTAGCTAATTTTTGTCCGTTAATATCAAACAATACAATAGTTACTTTTTCTTGTTGGGTTTGTAAAAAAGAAATGTTCAGGTTTCCTTTTGTTGGGTTTGGATAAACATTTAAATCTGTTTCCGGATCAGCAGCTGCTTTATTAGCACTAAGTGTAGTTACAGTACAGTTGGGTGTTGTGCTAAAAGCCATTTGCGCAGCTGTAAAGTTGGTAAATGTTGCATTGATATCGATGTTTGAAGTATCGCTGGCACCTTTACCATCGCAATTGTCTCTTCCGTTTCTCCAATATGGAAATTGCAAATAAACACCCGGTGTAGAGCAACTTCCAATTTCTGCATCGCCGCCTACTACAACCGAACTGCCAAAATCTCCTGCAAACAACATTGCATTTCCTTTTATATTGGCTGTGTTTTTTACAGAACCGCCTTCCATCCAGGCATTACCTTCAACAATGGCGCTGTTTGATAAAGTCGCATTGTACACACAGGCATTGCCTCTTACAATCGCATTGCCGTTTATAGTTCCGCCATCTACCATCGCGTAATCGTCGATACGGGCATTTCCTGAAATCGTTCCGCCTCGTACAATGGCATACGGACCTACATATACTGTTGAGGCCACAGTTGCATTGTTAGAAACCCAGCCGCCTCCATTGGTATGTAAATGTCCGTTTGTTTTAAGAAAACTTCTAAAATTGGCTGCAGGCTGGAATCCTTCCGGAGTAGCATTTGCAATTTTTAGTTCATAAGGATATCTTCTTTGTTTTGGGTAACCCACATCCATATTGTAATTGACATGCACTTTTGGAGCTGCAAAAACTACCAGATAAATATTGGCTTCTGTTGAGGTATTAAGCGTAAACGAAGCTTCTCCATCTGTTTTATACATTGGGCTGTAACGCGAAATAGTTCCATCGGTTTTTGTCGTAACAAAACCATAACGCCATCCTGCCTGTGTAGTATTAACCTCTGTATGTCCTTTAAATTTAATGGTAACTTTCTTTTGTGTTCCTGTACAAGTCGGGTATAACGGAATTAAATTCATTCCGTAATCCTGTGGCGCCCAATCGTTATTCGTATAATATTGGTCGGTAGTTCCCGTAACTTTTGTAAGCAGCGTGTATTGTCTGCTGGTATAACGAGGCATATTTGTTTTTATCGCATTGTAAACATTTCTGATCGTTTTTCCGAAATTACTGGTGGTGTTGATTTGGGAATTCCACTGAATAGGATAATCGAATGCGGCTTGTCGCTGCGCATATCCCCACAGATAATCATCAAGCTGATCCTGTGTAAAACCTTTTAATCTCTTAATAGTTTCAAGCGGATGTTCTTCATTCATAGATTCTGCCCACATCCTTCTCGTAAAATCAAATCCCTCTTTTTCCTGAACATAATACATCAAATGAAAATTGGTATAATGATGTCGATTCGATGACCACATAAAATGTTTGGTCTGGATCCAGCGGGTCAGAGTTCCGTCGATTTCTGCCCATTGCGGATAAGCCTGAGCACGCATAAAATTGGCATGTCCTTCATAAAACGGACTGGCCCAATCATATCCGGAAAATGCTCTTCCGGCACCCGGATTTTCCTGAATGCTCATCATCATTTGCAGTGTATGCGCAAACTCGTGTGATAATGCTCCCCCGTCTCTTGTAGCTTCAGGATGTACGAACATCGCACCAATGGTGTTGCTAAAGGAACTCGCTTGTGCAAAAGCTTCTAATCTGGGATCTGTAGAATTCCAGGTGTTCATCATCATGATAATGATCTTGTATTTCCCGAAATTGGTTGTTGGCGCATTATTTACAAAATGCAAATCGGTGATATAGCGTTTAAAGCTAGTCTCGAGTGTATCCGCAACCGATTGAGGTGTAAATCGTAAAGCAGCATCTGCATATGCCGCAGGATTTGTGCCTACTTTATCGCCCCAGTAAAGCACAAAGTTGGTAGACTCATACTTTCTGGAATTGGATACTTTATTGTAAAATTCATTGTTGGGGTCACTCCATTCTGTGGGAGTAAAAAGCGTTTTCTGTGCAATTGCAAAATAACTGGATAGAAAAACGACAACTAGTAGTAAAAGTTTTTTCATAGTTTATTTAATTAATAGGTTAAGAAATAGCATTCTTTTGTAAATGTAAAAACTACACTAATCATCTTGTAAGACAATATTATCTACATTTAATACTATTTTACCTATTTTATAAAATATAATAATCTATTTTACAATAAGTTACAAAACATCAATATTTATATTTAAAAACCAAAATCGCAAAAATTAATACGAATTAATTCTTCAAATCGGCAGCGGTAACCTCTAATACAACACTACTTTCCTGTCTTGCAGAAGAAATTTTCAAACCTACTTTCATCAAAAAATCTCCCGAAAAAAAATTTCCTGATCCTTCAAAAGTGTTTTTGCCATCGGGCATAAGATTTATTTCTCTTACTATATATTGTTTTAAAGGATCAAGTCCTTCTAATCGTACTAAACTGTAATTAGGATCGGTTAATGGATGCAAGGTATAAGAGAAAACAACCGACTTGGTTTTATCCTGATTCACATACGATAATACTGCCCTGCTTTCTTCATAAGGCGAAATCAATCGATACAAATCTCCTTGCCAAATTACGGGACTTAATCGTTTGTAATTGGCAACTGCTTGCTGACAAAATTGCAATTCGTTTGGTTTTAATCCGCCTACGTGAATATCAAAACCCAGTTTACCCATCATCGCAACATCGGTTTTAAATTTAATGGATTGATTGCCCATAGAAGTCACATGATTACAGGTTGCCAATGCCGGATAAAAATTAGAATATCCCCATTGTATAAAAACACGGTCAAACGGATCTGTGTTGTCGCTGGCCCAAAACTCAGTAAAATAATTTAGAAATCCGTAATCGACCCTTCCTCCTCCTCCGGCACAAAGCATCATAGGAAGATCAGGATACTTGGCTTTTATTCGATCCAGAACTTTATACAAACCTTTTGTATACTCTATAAACAAATGCGATTGCTGATTTTTAAGATAGGTCGAATATGCACTGGTCATCATACGATTGCAATCCCATTTAAAAAAGGCAACTCCTGATTTGGTTTGCATGATATCATCGACAACCTTAAAAACAAAATCCTGAACCTGCGGATTGCATAAATCAAGAACCAATTGTGTGCGATAAATATTCTTTTCTCTGTTAGGCAAACTCAATACCCAATCCGGATGTTTTTCGTACAGTTCTGTCTTTTCGTTGATCATTTCCGGCTCGATCCAGATACCAAATTTCACATTGGTTTCTTTGGCTTTTTCCATCAGAAAACCAATACCGTTTGGCAATTTTGATTTTGTAGCCTGCCAGTCGCCTAAACCAGATGTAGAACCGCTTCTTGGATATTTGTTTCCAAACCAGCCATCATCCAGCAAAAACATATCTACGCCCAATGTTTTAGCATCTGTAAACATGTTGGCGAGTTTGTTTTCATCAAAATCAAAAAAGGTTGTTTCCCAATTGTTCAATAAAGTAAGTCGCGGTTTTTCGCCATCTTTTAGGCCATACTTTCTAGCCCAGGCATGCAAATTTCTACTCGCCTGACCTTTGCCCTGATTCGAAAAGGTATAAATAAAAACAGGAGTTTTGAATGTTTTTCCGGGCTCTAAATTATACTCGGAAGCAAATTCATTAATACCTGAAATAATTCTTAACTCATTATTGTTATCAATATCAAATGTATATTTAAAGTTTCCCGACCATGCAATTGTACCTGCAATCACTTCGCCTGTATTTTCGCCCGATTTAGAATTTAAAGAAAGAAAAAAACTGGGTGACGCAAACATATTGGTTCGAACTCCTAATTTAGAATCGATAACCTTGATGCCTCTTGTAAGCTGACTTTCTTCCATTCGAACTTCCTCGACCACATCACTGTAAAATTGTGTCAGCCAATATTGATCTGCATCCAAATGCAATGCCGATGAAGCGTAATTGTACAGCATTACCGATTTTTTCTCGTTGTGCTGAATTTCTGTCCACGATTCGATTACATTTTCTTTATAGAATGTTTTATAATGAAGATTGACAAAAACCGGATATTGAGGATCTTTTAATTTGATGATAATCTCATCTGTATTATCATCAATTTTTTGAATTGTATGATTTTGATATTCTAATTCTAATGAAGGATTTCCGTCGTTATGCGTAATTCTAATAGCGGGTTCAAATAAATTATCGGTTCCAAAAGTTGGATATGCTGAATGACGTAAATCGATTAAAGGATTCCCGTCATTCACCACAAAATTCTTGGTATTTTCTTTCGAAACGGCTTCGTATTCGCTACTGTTATTCAGTTTTGTTCCTAAATACGTCTGATACAATTTTTTGTTTTTACCAACCTTAAGCACTAACGCAGAATTTTGAGTTTCGATCTTAATTAAAGAACTTTCCTGCGCCTGAATAGCCGAATATGCAATGGTCAATAATAACAGTAAAAATTGCTTCATTTTTTTTATTTTTTTAAATTAATACTATAACGAATTACAATATTTATATCAAGCGTAGTCTTGTCATTTCGATTGCTAATGATATAATGTTTTTTTAGGAGCTAATCCCGCACCCGAGCCTGAAAGAGCGAACTGGCGAAGCAATACGTTTCAATCTTTTGTGCCGAACCCCGGCACAAAAGGATTTCCACTTCTATCGGGGCTAGGGCAATTGTTTTCATAAGAACTATTTCCCATTTTTGTCATTCAGGAACGAAGGATCACACTAGAAACTCGACAAAGAAAATCGCCAATCTTTGTAGAATTACTAACGGAGATTTCTCGTTCCTCGAAATGACAAACAGAGTGGATATTTAATATCCAAAAGGATTATCAACACTATGCATTGGCTCAGTAAACCACTTCGCCCCGTTTTCTGTCATGTAAAAATGATCTTCGTGCCTGATTCCAAATTTCCCCGGAATACAAATCATCGGTTCATTACTCACGACCATTCCTTCCTGCAATTTTATTTCGCTTCCGCGGACTAAATATGGGAATTCATGAATGTCTAATCCGGTTCCGTGCCCTACTCTGTGCGGTAATCCCGGTAAATCATAATCAGGGCTTAGTCCGGCTTCCGCCAAAGTTTTTCTCGCTGCGTCATCGACAGATCCGCACGAAGCCTCGATATTAGCCGCTTCAAAAGCAGCAAATTGAACTTTTTGCTCTAGATTCCAAATGATTCTGTATTCTTCCGAAGGATTTCCGTATGCATAAGATCTTGTAATATCAGAAAGATAACCTTCTAATCTACAGCCTGTATCTACAATCACAGCATCATTTTCTTTTAAAGGCTGAGGAACCGAAACGCCATGAGGATATTGTGTATCATCAGCAAATAAAACAATACAGAAATAAGAGCCCGAAGGTATTCCGGCCTTAATGTGTGCTTTATTTATAAAATCAACTACTTCGTCGACGGTAATTCCTGGTCGTAATATTTTAGCGGCAGCACGCTGAACCTCCATCGTAATATCTTTTGCTTTTTGAATAATAGCAATTTCATTTTTAGACTTTTGCATTCTGCAAGCGGCCGTAATTTCTTGCGCATTTATAAAAGCATTCGAAGTATTGGCTTTTGAAACGCCATCAACTAAAAAATAAGGCGCAGATTCATCAATGGCAATTCTCTCATACTCAGAGTTTCTGTCATTCAATAATTTACCAAATAAAAAATAAGGCGATTCGTGCTCTTCCCAACAATTAATATTGGCCTGAACTTTCATGTATTTTTTAAAAGTACCTTCTTCAAATTTTGGCACTATATATTCTAAAGAACCATCATCAAACAATAAAGCACCAACCATTCTTTCAGAAGCATTCCATTTCGTTCCTGTAAAATAATACAGATTGGTTCCCGCATTCAGGTAAAGGGCCTGAACAGAAAGCTCTTTCATCAATCCAGTTGCCTTTTTGATGCGTTCCAGATATTCCTCCAACTGAATTGGCTGTACATCCTGAGTTCTGTTTTGTATTTTTTCTAATTCGATTGCAGCAGTAGATCCGCCTATACCAATTGTCATTTTTTCTGTTTTTAGATTATAAAATGCTAATTTAAGATAATTTATAAAAACCTAAATTAAACGCATAACGATGTTTGAGAAACTTATTTCTTTTTGATTTACCTTTTTTTCAAAATCATAAAATCTATTTTTCTATGTGTTTAAATTAAATTAATTGAATTGTATTTATAATTATTTAAGAAAATTATTCTGTTTTAGGTTTCGTCTGTTTCATTAATTCCAATACACCTTTTTGATCAATTGCATAATCGTACAAACGCAAAGAAGCCATAAAACCAGAGAAATTTTCTCCAATATCTGATGCTCCAATGATAATTTTAGCTTTTTCAATTGCAGAAGATAATAACATATTTTGTGAATTGTCCAGCACACCATCTACATATATTTTCTCTACTACTCCATCAAAAGTCAGGACGATATAATGCCATTTATTCGCCTCTGGAATCGTTTTGTAACGCATATCAAAATGTCCGTCCAGATGAGGTGCAGCTCCGTAATTGCTGCTATTATAAGCCAAAGCATTGTATGAATTGGCTAAATTAAATTCGTTTCTGTCACACCACGATGCCAGAATTTCTCCTTCTTTGGCAACGTCAGGATTTTTCACCCAGGTTGCGACTGTATAAGAACCATTCCATGCTAAAGATTTCGGAACTGGTTTATCTAATGTCAATGCTCCGTTTTTAAAATGAAAAGCTTTAATTCCATCCGGTTTTTCTAAAGTTATTTCGCCGCTTTTTGTGAAAGTTCCACCAATAGCACCTTTATTCGAAATTATATTTATGGATGAATTGTTTGCGATTTTATTAGCATCAAGATCAACTAATAATTTCTTAGTGCTTTTTACAGCAGGAGGTATTTTCGATGGTACATTTTTTAATGCTAACGGAAGATCAAATAAAGAACTATACACTTTGATATTCCAAACTGCAGCATACAATCCTGTTTTTTCAGTCGCTAAAACAGTAAGCTTTATATAACGTGCTTTTACATCATTATCATCAATCATTGGACTTCCGGCGGTGCTGTTTTTAGATTTATCAGCATAAAGCAACCAGTTTTTTCCGTTTACAGAATATTCCAGTTTGTATTGGTAATAATAACTCGCAAATTCAAATTGCGTCATTACTCTTTTTATGGTTTGAACAGTTCCCAAATCGATGGTTAAGTCCTGAGATGATATATTATTCGCCGCTTTCCACATTGTGGCATTATTATCATCTGTCGCATACGAAGGTTTATATTCGTAATCGTATTGAGTCGATTTTAAATGATAATAAGATGATGCTGTTGTTTTTGATCCGAAAGCAATATCCTTTGGTACAGTAGATTTAACAAGATCACTTATACCTTTACTTGTAGGTAGTACTTTTTGTATGGTAGAATCATTTTCGAAAATCATTTTATCGATACAAACCTGTCTGGCAAGTCCGCCTCGAGTCATAGGATAATCGTGTTTATGATACACAATGTAATAATCGTCTTTATCTTGTAATACAGAATGATGACCGGGACCATGTACGGTTTGATCTTCATTGGTACTCAAAATTGGATTGTTTTGTCCAGGCGTAAAAGGTCCGTATGGCGAATCAGAATACGAATAACGAACATTATAAGTTTCGTCGTGGCAAGAAGCTCCTGAATACATTAAGATATATTTAGAACCTTTTTTCATCATATAAGCAGCTTCAAACGGAGCGGGAGTTTGTGCAAGCGGAATATTGGTCGAATGAACCATTTCTCCCATCGTTTTTTTGTTTAATTCTCCAACAGCGTATCCGCCGTTGTAATGCACCCAGGTTCCCCAATAACCATATAATTTACCATCGGTGTCTTTAAAAAACTGCGCATCCAGAGACGGATAACCTTCTCGTGGATATCCGTTTGAAATTACGGGAACGTCCTGTTCGCTTAATTTTTTCCAAGGACCAACAGGAGTATCTGAAACATAGCCGTAAATATTACAGCCTATTTCGCAATTTCCAAAATACAAATAATATTTACCATCGTCTCCTTCTACAATATCCGGAGCCCAAAAATTCGTAATCGATTTTGCTGAAAATGAAGGAATTTCCATGATATAATTGAACCAATTTTTGAAGTCTTTACTATACCAGACTGTAGGCGCGCCAGATGCCAGCATTTCATTATCTGTCGTGGCATAGATATAATAAATATCGCCAAACTTTTTAATGGTAGGATCAGCAAACCAACCCGGCAAAATAGGATTTCCGGCTCCGGGCGTGTTTACAGGAATATCTTTTTGAGCAAAAACAGTTCCTGTAAAAACAAGTATGATAAGACTGTAAAATAGTTTCTTTTTCAGCATTGTATCTTTTTTATCAATATTAAAATGGTACGCAGATGACACGGATTTGCTTTGCAAAAACGCGGATTTGTACGGATTTTTTATTCTAGTTTCAAAAAACTTCATTGATAGCGGAGTCGAAGACTTTTTATAGAAACGGGGGCTTCGACTCCGCTCAGCCTGACAAGCATTATCTAATTTATATTTAAATAAATTCTATTAATATTTCCAAACCAATACATCAGCAGTTTTTATTGCTTTGGTACCAATAATGATTTTTGCTTTGTCCGGTAAATTCATATTATAAACCTTATCAGAATAATTGACTGCAATACCAAATCCGTCGCGATATTCGACCATAATTCCTTCAGGATAATTTTCTATAAGGGCATTTTGTTTTTGGTACAACTTTCTTAATACCTGTTTTTCAAGTTCACCGTTTTTAGAATCTACACCAATATACGTTACAGTTCCTTTACCTAAATTACGCGAAATAATAGCGGGTGTTCCAGCATAAAAATCTCCTTCGTAAGTGGCCCAAACTTCTGTTTCTTTATTAGGTTTTAATAAATCTCCCCAACTGGTCCAGGCAAATTCCTGATTATTAAATTTAATAACGCCCGGAGATTGAGGCATTAATAAATCATAGGATTCTATTTGAGAACCAATTAAATTCCACATAGGTTCGTAGAATTTAGCTTCCCAAAGATGACCTTGGCGATTTTGAATTCCGGATCGGCAACTCATTATCAAATTCCCTCCGTTTTTGGCATACAAGGTTAGTTTATCGATCATTTTTTGATCAATCATCTGATAAGCAGGTACTATCAAAAAAGGATATTTAGAAAAATTAGTAGTGTCGCGAACAAAGTCTACCGGAGCACCAAAAGATTTCGTCGCTCTGTAATATTTTAAAAAGTGTCCAATAGTATTCCACTCTTTTGTTTGCTTGTTTAATTCAATCCCCATTACATTATCCGGATTGAACAGAATTCCGGTTTTTCGTTTTAAATAATAATCCGGCAATGTTGCCTTAGCATCATACTTTTTTCGCAGCGTATCAATTTCTTTTATAAACTGACCAAATTCATTACCCCCTACCGTTGGCGTTACACCATCGGTACCTACAATTCCGTAATGAAATTGCTCGTAACCGTATAAAGGCGCACGAAAACGATACGTACACGTAAATTTACTTCCGCCGGCAAAAACATGCCACAACCACATGCGAACACTTCCCGGCAAAGGCTGCGGATTAATACTGCCCCAGTTTACTTGTCCAGGCTGTAATTCCATACAACCATACATTCCTTTTAAAGGTCGGAAAAAGTCATTCGACATTCCAATACTGGTATAATCGCCTAAACGATATCCTTTTGAACCTATTCCTAAACTTCCTCCGTAGACCAAATATCTTGTGTAACAATCAAAATCCAGTTCTTTAGACATTCCAACAAAACTTTCATCGTAATTGGATCTGTAATTAGACGTAATCCATTGGTCTTTGCTTACCAGTTTGCGTATCGTAACTGCCTGACTGTCCAGAAAAGTGGCGGTTTCCTCATCAGCAAATCGATAATGATCTAATTGAGAATGCAGGTTCATTCCCCATTCTTTGTGCAACGGAATATTAATTTGACTAAAGTCAGAATAAGTTCCGCTCCAGAAATTATTTCCCCACGCCTGATTTAACGCTTCAATAGTTTTATATTTTGTCTTTAGCCAATTGCGATAGCGTTGCTGCGCATCTGCACCATAATCCAGAAAACGGGATGGCTCGTTGTCTACCTGCCAACCAATAATGTTTTTATTATTACCATATCTTTTGGCCAATTGCTCAATCATTTTTAAAGAATAAGAACGATAATAATTACTTGAAAATGATGCGTGTTGTCTCGAACCATGATCGGTTTTTGTCCCATCTTCATAAGTTGAAAGAATATCCGGATGTTGACGAACGAGCCATACCGGCGGAGTGGCTGTCGACGTACACATAATAATTTTCAACTTATATTTTGCAGCAATTTCAACCGCTTTATCCAGCCATTTAAAATCATAAACACCTTCCTGTGGTTCTAATTGCGCCCAGGCAAATTCTCCAAAATGGGTAAATTCGAAACCCATTTCGGCAATTTTTTTCAAATCACGATCCCATTGACTCTGATCCCAATGTTCAGGGTAATAATAAACCCCTACTGTAGTCAGGTCTTTTTTGAGGAAAAATTTATCGAAATTTTGTGCACTGGAATTTAAACCGGCAACTATTCCAAATAAAACAAATAGTAGCTTTTTGAAAAGATGTTTTGATTGCTGTTTCATTCTTATAATTTAATTTGAATTGCTTTTGTTTTCAAGGCAATTTTATATGCTCCTCTTACTTTTTCATAAGGCAATTTTACCTCTTTATCGATTCTTAAATAAGCATCTGGTGTATACGCTGTTTTAGGATCTAAAGTAATTTTTACTTCACCCGTTTTAGTATTGTAGCTCACTTTATTGAATGTTCCTGCATCTAATGTCAGCCACATTTTTTTTGCCCCAATGAATACTTTAGATTTAGCTGCTGTTGTAATTTCTACTTCGACTTCATCGCCTTTCTCTTTTAAATTTCCTCCAAAAGCCAACCAGCCCAAATCTTTTTCATTGGTTATAAAAGTCGCTGTATTTACCGCATAACCAAAGAAACCGGAACCATAATCACCAGATAAATAATCGATTCTAAGCGTTTCAGGATAAGAGTGAAAAGCCGATGGTCCAAAACCATCTTCGGTAATATTCGAAATTCCGCCTAATAATCCACCGTAACCTACTTTTAGTAAATGAAAATCTTCAGGTGTTTTTCTGAATTGTTCCAAAACCGGAATCGCATTCAACGCCGAACCATAATGATGAATCTGACGTTCTACTCTCGACAATTTTCCTCCATACAAAAAGTCCCAATACCTGCGCGCGTTTCCGTTATACGCCCAGTTAGGCATTGTTGGCATATAAGCTAAAATGGCATCCAGTGTAATCTTTGCTTTGTCATTGTATCCAAAATAATCCGACCACATATAAACTTCTTCCTGACCTGTAGAATCCCAAGGCATTTCACTTCCAAAAGGATAATTAAGCGTTCGCCAATGATCGGCTCTTGCTTTCATTTTAGCTTCCAGATTATTAGCCATTTCGGTATATCCTTCGGTTTTTAGATCTTTTAAAATCAATAAAAAAACCGTTCCTTCCATTTGTCCAAACTGCGCATAATAAGGCGCCAGAGTTGTCATTGCAATACTGGTTTCGTAGGCATTTTTTAAATACCAATCCCAGCTATGATTCGTTACCAATCCTTTGTGGTATCTCGCCAAACGATACATTGTCCAGTGTGCAGCGGCAACGTGAGGATAATTGTATGATCTTCCCGGATCATCAGATCCTTTTTTGTCCCATGCAGCCCATGTTTTGTAATTTACATCTTTACTGTACGTTCCTTCCGGCATTAAAGTAGGTTCGTAATAAAAAACACTTTTTTTAACACCGTATTTAAGCGTATCTGCTGTGTTATACTGAATTCCGCCCCAAAGTGTTTTATCAACAAATTGCTCTAACTTTACTATTTCTTCTTTATTAGGCTCTATCAATTGTTTCATAATAGCGCCCAACCAGCCTCCTGCTCCACCTTCGTCACTTAAACCAGCAATCCATACGCGGCTGTCCTGACTTACTTGTTTTTTAGTTTCATAATCATACGAGATTACAGAAGGATTTCTGTGAAAAGGATCATTTTTCTCGTCAAACCATTGTGCGGTTGTAGAGAAATGACCAAAATCTGCCACAACATCTTTTTCAGCTTTTATTACTTTATAATTAATCGTTTGCTGTAAACCATCTTCATAAATTACCGTCAATCTGGCTCTTCCCCATTTTTTTCCGTTTACTTTGTATTGAAAATATCCTTTATCATTTTTTCCTTTTGCCTCAATTGCCAAAGCGCCTTCCGGTTCAATTTTAAAAGATTTAACGGCTTTTTTATATTGTAAAAAAAGTTGGCCGTCGACATCTTGCGGCAATACATATCCGGGAACTCCTATCGCTACCGGACGTTCTTTTTCGATTAATGTTTTTTGGATGTTTTTAATTTCATCAACCAAAACCAATTTCAAAGAGAAATTTTTAGAAGCTCCGGGCTCAAGTACTGTCGAAGAAGGAGTATTCCATTGTTCTGCTGATTTCCATTCATTTTCAGCATAGGCTTTACTCAATGGCATCCATTCATGAAATCCTTCAAAAACGATACTTCTTGGCGTAGCATCATCCAATAACGGACGATAGGCTTCAAATGGCATATTTTCTTCAGGAAGTAATAACAACGCCGGACCGTGACCGCTTAATCTTTTTACTTCAAGATAACCGGCATCTTTTCCTATATAAGGATCAAAAAATACATTATGGGCATGTGTTTCATCCAATGATTTTCCTTCTAGAATATTATTAAAAACCATAGGAATTCCTAAAGCTCCAATTTCTATTGCTGTTCCTGAAGTATTCGTAATTTCAAAACGCATCACCAAATCTCCGTTTTTATCTTCGTAATAACGTTTTACGCTAAGCGGAGTTCCCGCCGGAAAAGTATTAGAAAGATCGGCTGCTGCCAATGTAGTTCCTGAAACTGAAAGTTCTTTTACCGACGCACGTTTGGCTGCACTCGAGTAATTTTTCCAGGCTCCGGTCGCATCTTTAATTCTAAAATTAATATCTCCCAATTGGTAAAGTCCGTCTTTGTCTCTTATCGAAAGTCGCTCACCTGGAGTAAAATCAAAGGTTTTATCTGTCGCAGGAGATAAAGAAGCTACCGTTTGAGAGGATTTTAATAATTTAAGCTGAAATGATTTGGTGCTCACATTAATGAATCCTTTATCTATCTCCAATGTCGATTTTTCAGCTTTGATTTTATCCCAATACTCCTGCGCTTGCAAATTATTTGAAGCAATCGAGCAGCAAATCATCACGGCTAATAATGTTATTTTTTTCATATTTATTATTATTTTAAAAATCTAAACAGACTTTATTTATTCTTTTTATTTATACTTTTTAGAGATGAATTTTATTCTAATTAATTCAAGTTGCTAATGGCAATGTCATTAAGTTAAAATTTCACATAACCGCTTTGCGATCTTAAAGCAAAGCGCAATTCATAAAGCTTTGTAAACTTTGCGTAACCCTTTGCGAACTTTGCGGTAAAATTTTATTTTTTGCTTTTTAAAAAACTTAATGACATGTCCATAAGCACTACAGTTATTAAATACCAGCTTGAATTAATTATTTAAAATCAGTCGAAAACTTCCAATTCGTTTTATAATCTTCAGCAACAGGTAAATCTTCTAATATAATTCTGAGCATTTCTACCGGCATTATATTTTCTTTTAAAACACGGTCGTGAAATTGCTTTTCTGTCCAACCTTTGGCCAGCAATTCGTTTCTTAAAGCATAAAACTGTAATCCTCCTGTCATATAAGCAACCTGATATAATGGTGCATCTCCGCTGGCAAAAGAACGTCTTACTTCGGCTTCTGCATTGGCTCTTTCGTGCCCTACTTCGTTTACTAACAAATCAATGCATTGCTGTGGCGTCATTTCTCCCAAATGGTATTTTAATGAAAAAATGATTCGGGCGCAACGGTGAATTCTCCAGAATAACATTCCTAATTTTTGTTCGGGCGTTTGTGGAAATTGTTTGTTCCAAAGGTTGATTTCCCAATACAAAGCCCAGCCTTCCATCCAAAACGGAGTATCAAAAGGCTGCCTGTACGATTTATAACGGCTATTCATGAAAAACTGCAAATTATGTCCCGGCAATAATTCGTGCTGCACGGTCGCAAAAGAGAAGTTCGGATTATTACCACGCATACTCATCAGCTTGTCTTTCTGATCCATATCTTCGGTTGGATACGAAATACTAATTTCCCATCCTCCTGTAAAAAACGGGTTTATTTTCTGGCGTTCCGGTGTCATCATAATCATTTGCCAGGTTTCTTTTGTCAAATCCGGCAAGGTGATTAAATCCCTGTCTTCTATAAATTTAACCGATTGCTCGTACAAACTTGTAATGGCTTGCGGTTGTTCGCCTGCAGGAACATAAGTGTCTTTTACGTGTTCCAGCGCTTTTTTCCAATCGTTTCCGTAACCTAATTCTGTCGATGCTTTTATCATTTCTTTCTTGCACCACTCAAATTGATTTTGTGCAGTAGCAATAAGTTCTTCAGGCGAATACGGAATATATTCATAAGCTAAACTTTTGATAATAGCTTCTCTGCCAATTGGTTTTCCTATAATGCCGCTTCCGTCATCTTTTACGCTGTTTTTAGCATAGTTTCCTCTTAAAAATTCTTCGTAAACTTTAAGTTTATCCGATAGGTTTTTATACGGTTTCTGCATCCACCAGGTAAAGTCAGGATCGTAACTATAATAAAATTCATAAGCTTCTTTTAATGATTTCTCGAAAGAAACGACAGATTTAGCGGCTTTATCTGCTGCAAACCAATCTTTAAAAGGTTTATTTTTTAAAACCTCTGTTTTTTTATCAATACTAATTCCGGCAAGGTCAAATGCTTTTGCCAATTGACTCGAAACGGGTCTTTTGCCTCTTCTTCTTTCTTGGATAAAAAGAGTAATATCATCTGAAAAATCCAATACCGAAGCGACTTCTTTATACCCTTTATATTCTATTTGTAAAAAGTAATTCTCTTTATTAATTAGATTTTTCAACAGCAAATAATCTACTTTTCCGTCTTTAGACAAATTTTTAAAATCAATAGCTTTTACTGTTTTTTCCCAATCGGCATAAAACTTTGAAAACCGAACATAATATTCTTCTGATTCATTGTTCGAATAAAAATTCTGCAAGGTTGTTTTATCTGCCTGAAAAGTATTTATAACATCAATAAGGTCGTTTGCAAATGAAGGAACTGCCATTGCTAAAAATAAAAAAAGGGTTAGGAAATATTTTTTCATGTTTTTGGTTTGATGATTCTGAATGTTTTTTTGCCACAGATTAAAGGATTAAAATGATTTTTTAATCAGTGAGAATCTGTGTAATCTGTGGCATTATTTTTTAGCCATTTCTAATAAATTATTTCAGCGTAACATCCAGATAAACCGAATGGCGGCCATAGCTTTCGTAAAATGGTTTATACACAATTCCGTCGATAGTAAATTCTAGTTTCTTAGGATCTCCCTGTATCGATTTACTGATATCTTTTACGTCTAAGGTTACTTTGCGCCAGTCTTTTCTTGGTTCGGGCTCCTGCGCGGCAAGCAATATTGGTCCATAAAATAAACTCGCGATATTTTGCTGATCCATTACCGATTCTAAGTGAAACTGAAACGGCATGCGCAATTCAATTGCGTCTCCGTCTTTCCATTTTCTATTCAAAGTAAGATAGCTTCCGGGTTGGGCTTTTATCTTTTCCTCTTTCCCATTTATCTTTACAAAAAATCCTTTGGTTGCCCAATGTGGTACACGAACTTTAATATCAAATTTGCCATTTCCTTTGATCGTCAATCGGGTAAAATCTTCATTAGGAAAATCTGTTGTTTGTACTATAGTTACCTTTTTTTCTGTCCATTCTAAAGTGGATGGTACGTAAAGATTGACATACAATGTATTGGTGTCTGTACTTTTAAAATAAATGGAATTCTGGAATTTTGTATTACTCTCAATAGCAGTTCCATTGCAACAAGTAAAACCTGTCATGTGTGCATTACCAAATTGTTTTACTGAACCCGGTCGTAACGGTACGTGATACGTATTGGCAGGACTATCTTGAGCTACAGAAGCCAGAATATGATTATAAAGACCACGCTCGTAGTAATCCATATATTCTGCACGCTGATCATAAAGGAACAAATCTCCCGTTAATTTCAGCATATTGTAAGTGGCGCAAGTCTCATTTTGACCTCCCGATGAAAAACCATTTTCGTAAATCGTAGCGGGCTGGCTTATAAAACATTCTGCATTTGCTGGATTCCTTGCTCCTGCAACACCACCAATCGTATACATATAATCGTTTACAGTTTTGTACCAAAAGTTATCAGCTACGTTGTAATATTCAGGCGTATTAGAATCACGGTACATTTCGAGCGCTCCCATAATTTGCGGAATGTGCTGATTGGCATGCAATCCGCGGAAAGTGTCTACATTTTTTGCCAGTCCGTGTGAGTGTTTGGCATCGCCGTAAAACACTTTGATGTTATCGAATAATTGGGCTACTTCCAGATAATGAGGATCTTTTGTAATTCTGTACAATCTTGCCATGGCTTCGTTCATTCCGCCAAATTCTCCAGCGATATATCGGTTCCACATACTGATAAGCGTTTCGGTAGGTAGTTTTTTCATACGCGCATACACCCAGTCTCCCATGCCTTTGGCTGTTTCAAGCGCTTTTTCGTTGCCACTTACTTCGTAAACATCCATTAAACCGGCAAGGATTTTATGCAAAGTGTAATAAGGTGCCCAAATTTGAGTTTTTTGTCCTCCGTAAGTTGCTCCGTTTTCGAGCATAATAAACTGATCCGGCGGATAAGCACTAATAAATCCTTTTCCCCAATTCCAGTAATCGGTACGAATACCTTCCGGACTTAAATCTGAATCGTAACTTGTTTTTCCAGGACCAAAAGGAACTTCCGTAGGATCTGACACAGATTTACCTCCGGCTTCCTTTGGTTTTCCTGAAAGCTGTTCTAAATCGTACAACGTATTGACCATGTACTCCATTTTTTCCTTAAAATTGGCCTGAAGCGTTTTATCATAACCTGTACTTGCATATGCCTGAGCAATAGCCGTTAGGTAATGTCCGGTTGCGTGTCCGCGCAATTTGGTTTCTTGTGTGTCCCAAACTCCAAGTGGTTCTGCTCCTGTTGGCTGTGCTTGTCCAAACGCGTTACGGAACATATATAAAAAAGAATCAGGATCTGTGGTGGCAAGTGTTGTGATGAATTTATCGCGGTTCTCTATAAATTTTGTCTGGTTTCCATCAAGATCATTATTCAAAGAAACCTGATCAAGATGAAATACTTCTAATTTGCGTTGTGGTGTTACAACTTCTTTTGCTTCAATTACTTTTACAAGGGCTTTTGGTTTTAATGCTGTTCCGGGAATGATTCCGGTTACGGTATATTGACCTGTTTTTAGTACCTGACTATTGTCTGTTGGCGCAGGCCAGATTACACGAACTTCCGGTCCCTGAACGCCATCTTTGTAAACTCCTTTGATATAACTTGGTAATCTTGGCAGAAATCCTACTCCTGTTGTTACTGAAATATCTGAAACGCTGGTTAAATATTGATTGTAAAGTTGCGGACTTGTTTTAGGAAACGACGGAAGATCTTTTGCTTGTTCTTCTCCTGATTCTTCTTCCTGCTCTTCTTTTAAAGAATTATGGTAGATTCTGGCCACTTGTTTATCGTTTAAAGGAATGCGGTAGATTCTAAAATCATGTAGTTTAGCATTCAGAGAAGCACTTTCTGATGTTAATGATTTACCAATGTAAAGCACATTTTTATCTCCTGATTTATTATCGAAAATCTGATCTAAATTGAGTGCTACATTTTTAGTTTCGCTTACCTGTACTCCATTCACGAAAGTGGTAATAGATTTAGATGGAATATTGATCACAACGGCCACATGATACCATTTGTCTTTTTCGAGAGCCGGTGCATTTGCTTTGTATTTTGCTCCTGTTCCATTATTTATTTCAGCCTGAAATCCTCCATCAGTTGCTATTGGTTCAGCAAAAAAATGGGCATTGGTACTTTTTCCAAAATCAAAAAATATCTGCCCTTTTTGTGCAGATCGCAGGAAAATCCAGCCTGTTATACTTACAGATTCTTCTCCTACCAATGCATCACCCGGAAGTGTTACAAAAGCTTTGGCATCTGCCGGTAAAGACAATACTTTACCAAACTGTTCGTCATTTACAAATTTGGCTTGTGATTCCTGAATTTTTCCGTGTAAATTATTTCTTGACCAATCCTTTGCATTTCCGTCAAATATATAGCGCGCTATCAATCCTGTCTCACCAATTCCGTCTAAAATCTGATCGCCTCCTTGTGCCATTACTGTAGTTGAACAGGATGCCCAAAAACTTAATACTACACAAATAAATAGCCTATATCTTTTCATAATCTAATTCTTTTTAAACGTTTTTTACTTATAAACTTCGCTCCACTCCGGTGGTGTAACACCTAATAAATGCTGCACAAAATAGTCTCTGCGTTTGCGTTCTCCATAATCACCTCCGGCCGAATGTCCCATTCCTGGAACAGTTACTAATTCAAAATTTTTATTGGCTTTTATCAGCGCGTTTGCAAATTGCATGGTAGAGGCCGGATCAACATTATCATCTAATTCACCTAGAATTAACATCAAATTTCCGTTTAGTTGTGCAGCATTTGCTGTATTCGAGCAAGCTTCATATTCTGGTCCTACCGGATATCCCATCCATTGTTCGTTCCACCACATTTTATCCATTCGATTATCATGACAGCCACAAGATGCTACGGCTACATCATAAAAATCAGAATTAAAAACTAAGGCTGCTCCCGCATTTTGTCCTCCTGCAGATGTTCCGTGAATTCCAACTTTATCAATATTCATATAAGGATATTTGGTTGCAGCGGCTTTCATCCAGAGTTTTCTGTCTGGGAAACCTCCGTCTTTTAAATTTTTCCAGCAAACATCATGAAAAGCTTTTGAACGATTTGAAGTTCCCATTCCGTCAATCTGAACTACTATAAATCCTAATTCTGCCAGCGAAGACATCGCCCAGTAATAAGGCTGGAAATTTTTAGGTACAAATGAATCCTGCGGACCTGCATAAATGTATTCGATAATGGGATATTTTCGATTAGGATCTAAAGTAGTTGGACGCACGATAACGCCCCAAATATCTGTTTTGCCATCTCTACCTTTTGCTGTAAAAACTTCCGGTGCAGTCCAGCCTGTTTTCTGTAATTCGGTGATATCGGCTTTTTGCATTTCTACAATAGATTTTTGAGTGTCGATGCTTTTTAAAATGGTAATTGGTGCCAAATCTACACGCGAATACTGATCGACATAATATTTATAATCTGGCGAAAAAGTCACTTTATGATTCCCGTTTTCTGTTGTTAATCTTGTGAAGTTTTTTCCATTAAAATCAATTCGGCAAAACTGTAACAAATACGGATCCTGGTCTTTGTCTAATCCGCTTGCCGTAAAATAGATTTGTTTCTTTTCTTCGTCCACTTTAATTACTTCTCTAACTGGCCAGTTACCTTTAGTAATCTGATTCTTTACTTTACCTGTAAGAGCGTCGTATAAATACAAATGATTCCATCCGTCACGTTCCGAAGCCCAAACAATTTCATTACTTTTTTTACTATCAAAACGATATCTTTTTCCGCTGTATTCTACAAACGTCGGACTTGTTTCTTCTATAATAACCTTTACTTTTCCGGTTGTCGCATTTACTTCAAGAACGCGATATACCTGATGTCCTCTTTGATTGTATTCGAAAGTAAAACTGCTGCTGTCGTCTTTCCATTCAAACCCTGAAAGATCATATTGCTCCTGAAATAAATCAGTCGCCACCGGAATTTGTTTTTTTGAAGCCACAACGAACAGTTGCGGACTCTTAAATGGTAACTGATCGCCTGGTTTTAAATAATCTCTCGTTTGTAATTTGGGTTGAAACTGATCTTTAGGACTTGATTCTACAAAATAAATTTTGTGTTCTTCGCCAGGTCTTACTTTATACGCCATGATTTCGGCACTATTTGGTGACCACTGTAAATATGATGAATAATAAAAACCTTTTGAGCCATCATAACTCAACTGGGTTTCTACTTTAGTCTTTTTATTTTTAATATATAAATTGTAATTTTTAATGAATGCCGTATGTAAAGAATCCGGAGAACCTACAGGTTTATTACCCAGTTCATCAAAGTTTCCGCCCCAATAATCATTTGCTTTCAAAGGCTTTTTGTAGGCGCCTAATTTCTTTAATTCGTAAGTACTTAAATTACAAGAGATTTTGATTGTATCTGCTGTAAAAGTAAGTCTAGACAAGGTTTTGTCAAACTCTAAATTTTCAATTGGGAGATCTTTGGCGTTTATTTCTTTCCCTGCTATTTTTGATAATGACTGTGCTAATTTATTATGATCAAAAGCTTGTTGTTGTTTTTGCTGTTTGGCATCTACCAAAAGAAATTCTTTTCCTTTTAATAGATTATTGCTATACCATACATAGTCATTTCCAACCCAATGAAACTCTTTAGGAATATTAGTTACTTTATTTTTGAATAAAGAATCTACAGCGTTCGCTCTCTTATACTCTTTCAAAGTTCCCTGAGCCTGAGCTATTAAACAATACGAAAGTGTTAAAAATACACTTATTTTTTTACCAGTTGTTCTCATAATTTAAATATTAATAAAAATATATATTATTTATTGAGATCTATGGGTTAATATTAACAAATACTAATATTATATTACCCATCGAAACCAAAATGTGAGGAAAATCAGTTATTAAATGCAAGTAAGGTGTTGAAAAACAGTATTTCTTAACCTTAAAAATGAAATGAAGTAAATCGAATTATTTTTTCTTTGGCTTAAGCCAAAACAAATTCACTACACCTATTTGAGCATTTTATATTGTAGAGACGCACAGCAACGCGTGTACGAAAAATTTCTTAATATTCAATTTGTCAGACACATAAGTGCATCTACATCAATAATTGATTCAAAATTTTAGCAGACCTAACAGGTTTTAAAAACCTGTTAGGATGTCAAAGATTAATTTGGCGTTTTTTCTTTTATTAAATAATAGATTGGAATTCCCATTAACATAATTAAAACACCCCAGCCACAAGTAGAAAATTTGGTAAACAATAACGACACGCAAACTGCCGAGGCAATTACAATATACAGCAATGGTAAAAAAGGATATCCGATTGCTTTATAAGGGCGAACTGCATCAGGCATTTTTTTGCGAAGACGTATAATTCCGTAGATCGTTAAAATATAGAAAATCAACACAATGATGATGACGAAGTCTAGTAAATCTCCGTATTTTCCGGTAAGACATAATACAGATGCCCATATACATTGTGCCCAAAGTGCCCAGGCAGGAACGCTTGAATGATTTAATATTGCTGCTTTTTTAAAGAACAAACCATCAGTCGCCATCGTATAATATACTCTGGCTCCGGCCATAATCAATCCGTTATTGCAGGCAAATGTCGAAATCATGATCATTATGGCGATGATCAGCGTTCCTATATCTCCAAAAATATAGTCGGCCGCTACAACCGCAACCCGATCCGATTTTGCGCCGGCAATTTCGCTAAGCGGAATCACGGCTACATACATTGTATTGACCAGAACGTAAATAATAGTTACAATTAAAGTTCCCAAAAACATGCTTAAACCCACATTTCTCTTCGGATTCTTTATTTCTCCTGCAATAAAGGTAACTCCTGTCCAGGAATCACTCGAAAATAAAGTTCCAACCATTGCGGCAGAAATCCCTGAAATTAAAGCTGTTGTACCAATTGGCATCCAGGAACCTGTTTCGGTATTAAAGGAACGCGGCGTCCAGGCATCTGTCCAGTTCATATTCCAGATAGAAGATTTGGCTGCTAATGTAAATCCGAAAATGATTAATCCTGAAATGGAAACTATTTTTATAATGGTTAAAATCGTTTGTAGAATCTTGCTGTTTTTTACACCACGGGTATTCAGATAAGTAAGGAAAATAATGGTTACAATAGAAACGATTTGCGCCACATTGAGTTTAAAACTTCCCATTTCGTAGATAATATTTTCATCACTTACTGCCGGAATTAAATAGGCTGTAAATTTTGAAAATGCGACTCCAACCGCCGCAATTGTTCCGGTTTGGATAACAGCAAAAAAGCTCCAGCCATATAAAAACGCTACTAATTTATTATACGCTTCTTTAAGATAAACGTATTGCCCGCCGGCATTAGGAAACATCGCGCTTAATTCTCCGTAACTTACTGCAGCAATCATCGTTATGATTCCTGAAATAAGCCATATTAAGATAAGCCATCCTGTTGATCCTACTTGTCTGGCAATATCGGCACTTACAATAAATATTCCTGAACCAATCATAGAACCTACTACAAGCATGGTTCCGTCGAGAAGTCCGAGTTCTTTTTTAAATTCTTCCTTGTTATTGTCTGTCATTTTTAGGTTTGTTTTTTTGGTTGTCTTTTGTTTAGGAATGTGGTAATCTGTTTTTTAAATTTTAAATGTGGTTAGTATTTAGAATTTATGTTGTGATTTTTTGTTGTTATTACAAAGCCATATTTTTTTTAGCAAATGATCAAAATTTAGTAGCGCCAAAGATTTACACATATTTTTGTCATTTCGAGGAACGAGAAATCCTCGCAAGAAGCTCCGCAAAGAAAATTATGTTTGTCTTTTTATAGCTTGGATTGAAATGAACAAGTTTGTCTTCAATCTTTGTCGAGTTACTTACGAGGATTTCTCGTTCCTCGAAATGACAAGATTGTGTTCAAACTTTGCTCTTACATTTTCTAGCAAACATTAATACAATTCAAAATCCTTATTTAAATAAAAAAAATCAGCTTCAAGTTTGGTTAGAAAATGAAGCTGATTTTTTAGAGTTGAAACATTTGCGTATCTACAGAAGTAGTTTTCCCTGAAATGATTTCTTCTACTATTTTGCCTGTTGCAGGTGCCAGACTTAATCCCATCATGGCGTGTCCTGTAACTAAGGTTAAATTTTTAAGTTTTTTATCTCTCGCAATAATTGGCATTCCTGAAGGCGTACAAGGTCTGAAACCAAACCACGTATCTTCTACTTTTGGTATTTCAATTTTTAAATCCGGATAAAAATCATTTACTGAATTTACAATTCCCTGAAGTCTGTTTTGATTGATTTTGGTGTCATTGGTGTGCGTAATTTCCATGGTTCCTCCAAAACGAATATCATTATTCATAGGGGTTACAGCAACTTTTCCTTCGCATAAAATGGTTGGAATCGATGGTTTATGGTGTTGATCTTTTAATGTAAAACTATATCCTTTTCCCGGTAAAATCGAAATGTTGACATTCAGTTTTTTAGCAATATGCGGACTCCACGATCCTGTTGCCAAAACTACTTCGTCTGTTGGAAAATTGCCTTTATCGGTGATGATTTCTGCGACCGTGTTATTCTTTAAAACAAAATCATTTACCGTGGTTTGCGAATGAATTTTTACGTTTAATTTATTCAGTTCTTCTTTGATGAATTGCATGAATTTTTGAGGATAAACATGTGCATCACTTTTATAATGTACACCACCAATTACATTTGTAGTTGTTCCTGTTTCTAATTTTGAAACTTCTTCTTTTGAAAGAAAATCGACTTCTAATCCTAATTTTTCTGCCAGTATTCCTTCGTGCTGAATTTCTTCGCCTGTTTTTTCGGTTTTAAAAAGCATCAAAAGTCCTTTTTCTTCATAAAAAAAGGAATTATTTTGTTTGGCAAAATCCTGATACAAGTCTTTACTCAAAAGTGATAAGTCGCAAAGTGCCGGCATGGCTTTTTCGACATGTTTTAAATTGGCGTGTTTGTAGAATTGCAATCCCCATTTCATTAAATCCATGTTTAGTCTGGGTTTTACGTAAAACGGACTTTGGCTGTCAAACATCCATTTTATTCCCTGCGCAATCATGCCGGGCTGTGCGAGCGGAATTATATGCGAAGGAACGATCATTCCTGCATTTCCGTAAGAACAGCCGTCGCTCATATCTGATTTATCAAAAACAACTACTTCATAACCTTCTTTGGCTAAATAATAAGCTGAACACAAGCCTATTATCCCTCCGCCAATTATACTTACTTTTTTCATTAGTATTCTAAATTTAAAAAATCATTGGCAAGAAGTTTTTCTGTAAACCAATGATTTTTTTATATTATCATTTTTTTTAAATCACCTGAAAACCAAATGCGTACGGATCATCATCTTCGTCGATAATGATATTATTGTAACCGTACACTTTTGCCCAGCCCTGAATACTTGGTACTATGGCTTTGATATTTCCTATAGAAGTTTCTTCTTCTACCCTGCCAATAAATTTACTTCCAATAAAACTTTCGTGTATATAATCTTCTCCTTTTTTTAGTTTTCCTTTGGCGTGAAGCTGTGCAATTCTGGCCGAAGTTCCGGTGCCACATGGCGAACGATCAATAGCTTTATCTCCATAAAAAACGGCATTTCGACCTGATGAAGTTGGATCGATAGGATCTCCTGTCCATAACATATGACTTACATCACGAATGGTATCATTTTCTGGATGAATAAAAAGATTTGGATATTTCTCGTTGATGCGTTTGCGCACTTCCTGACTGTACTGCACAATTTTTCCGGCTGTAAAATCCTGAACGCCTGAGAAATTCTGCTGCGGATCTACAATGGCATAATAGTTTCCGCCGTAAGCGACATCAAAAGTAATCTCTCCCAATTCCGGACAATCAATAGTAAGGCCTTCTGCTGCGAGATATGATTTTACGTTTGTCAATCGTACCCAGTCTACTTTTTTGCCGGTTTGCTGGTATTCTATCTGCACTAAACCTGCAGGCGCTTCCATCTTAATTTTTCCGGGAATTTTAGGAATAACCAAACCTTCTTCAATCGCAATAGTTATCGTTCCGATGGTTCCATGGCCACACATAGGCAAACAACCTGAAGTTTCGATAAACAAAATTCCGAAATCATTTTCAGGATTGCTTGGCGGATACAAAATACTGCCGCTCATCATGTCGTGACCGCGGGGTTCAAACATAAGTCCTTTACGAATCCAGTCGTATTCTTTTAAAAAATGTTGTCGTTTTTCGCTCATGTTGTTTCCAACCAAATTGGGACCACCACCAGCGACCACTCTTACCGGATTTCCGCACGTATGTGCATCTACACAAAAAAAGGTTTTTCTTGGCATAAATTATATTGGGTTCTTTGTTAGTATATCGTTTACGGTTCTGGTAATATTTAAAGGATTTTTATCCTGTAAAGCGCCTGGCAATAATTGATCCGGCCAATCCTGAAAAGTTACCGGACGAACCCATCTTTTCACCGCTGTTAATCCTACAGATGTAAATTTACTGTCGGAACTTGCAGGAAAAGGTCCGCCGTGTGTCATTCCTGAACAAACCTCTACTCCTGTTGGAACATTATTAAAAATTAATCTTCCGACTTTATTTTTAAGATTATCGATTACTTCCGTAAATTCTTCAAACTCTTGCAAATCGGAATTTAAAACTGTTCCGGTCAATTGTCCTTCTAAATCGAAGATAATTTTATTAAGATGTTGAATATCATCACATTTAACTACTACAGAAAAAGGCCCGAAAACTTCTTTGTGAAATGTTTTATTGTTTAAGAAGGTTTCACCGTCGACCGTAATTATATTTTGCAATGCATAATTTGGTTTTACCACTTTTTCTAAACTGGTTTTCTGCGTATATCCTTCTTGTCCAAGCACTTCTGATTTCAGGTTTTCGTATTGGCTTTTTATATTGGGATGCAGCATGCAAGTTGGGTCTATTTTATCTGTCTCTAAAGCTAAAATAGCAATAAAATTATCTAACTCAGCGCTTTTTACTCCTAAAATAAGGCCCGGATTTGTACAAAATTGTCCTGTACCTGCTACAATTGAAGCAGCATAATTTTTCGCCCATTTTTCACCATCTGTTTGTAATGCCGATGGTAAAATTAGAACAGGATTGATGCTTCCCATTTCTGCATAAACCGGAATTGGAATAGCTCTGTTGGCTGCAATTTTGCAAAGTGCCGTACCTCCTTTTATACTTCCGGTAAAACCAACTGCTTTCACTGATGGATTTTCGACCAACGCTACGCCTACTTCTATACCGTGACTGTTCAGGTTTGAAAATACACCATTTGGCATTCCGGTTCTTTTGGCTGCTTTTATAACTGCCGAAGCTACTAATTCACCTGTTCCCGCATGTAGCGGATGCGATTTTACCACTACAGGACAACCCGCGGCCAATGCGCTGGCGGTGTCTCCGCCGGCAGTAGAAAATGCTAGCGGAAAATTACTGGCTCCAAAAACGACTACAGGACCAAGTGGAATCTGCAATCTTCGAATATCGGGTTTACCTTCTGTTTTATTAATGATGGCTTCTATCCAGGAACCTTCTCTCAACATCGTTGCAAATGCTCTAAGTTGTCCGGTTGTTCTGCCGCGTTCGCCATTTGCTCTTCCGGCAGGAAGACCTGATTCCTGAATATAAGTCGCTAATAAATCTTCGCCAAGGGCTTCAATTTCTTCGGCAATTGCGTCCAGAAAATCGGCTTTTTTAACATCTGCAATTGTGCCATATGTTTTAAAAGCTTCTTCAGCTAGTGCTACGGCTTCTGAAATTTCTTCTTCTGTAGCTTCATAAAAAACAGTTTCATTCTCAGAATTTTGTTCCGGATTTATTGTTTTATAGGTCGTTTTACCTTTTGCGGAAAGCACATCTCCAATATAATTTTTTCCTGTAGTCATCGCTTTCTTTTAAACTTTAATTAAATACTTTTATATGCCGGCAATACGGGTCTGTTTTTCATCGCCAAATCAATGATCGATAAAACACGTTCTCTTTCTGATCCCTGTAATGGTAATCTTGGCGCTCTTACATTTTCTGTTCCAAGTCCTGTCGCTACTTCGGCCAATTTGATATTTTGTACCAATTGCGGAGAAATATCCAATTCTAATAATGGCATAAACCATCGGTAAATTTCTAAAGCTTCGGCTACTTTTCCGGCTTTTACCAGTTTGTAAATGGCTACTGTTTCTGCAGGATATGCTACTACTAATCCGGCAACCCAACCATCAGCTCCAGCCACCAAACTTTCAAGTGCCAAAGTATCTACACCGCAAAGTACCTTCAATCTATCGCCAAAACGGTTTCTGATTCTTGTTACATTGCTAATGTCTCTGGTAGATTCTTTTACGGCCTGAATGTTTTCTAGTTTCAAAAGTTCTTCAAACATGTCCAGCGTCACCTCAATTTTATAATCTACAGGGTTATTGTAAATCATAATAGGTAATGACGTGCTTTGGGCAATTTCTTTAAAATAAACTACTGTTTCATGATCTGTTGCTTTGTATCGCATTGGCGGCAAAAGCATTAAACCGTTTACACCCAACTCTTCAGCACGTTTTGCTAGAGTAATGGCTTCGGTAGTAGTTTGCTCTGCAATGTTCACAATAACCGGAATTTTTCCGTCGACTATTCTTAAAGTGTTGGTTATTAAAACTTCTTTTTCTTCTTTAGTCAATGTACTGGCTTCTCCCAGGGTTCCTCCCAGAATGATTCCATTAACTCCAGCATCAATTTGTGCTTTAATATTCTTTTCGAACATTACGAGGTCCAGTTGACCTTCTGCTGTAAACTTTGTTGTTACAGCTGGCATTACGCCTTCCCAATTTATTTTCATATTCTTAATTTTTATCAAAAATAAAGCTTAAAGAAAAGAGCTCCTGTGTGATTATTAGCCTTTATCAATACTATATTACCACATCTATTGTATAATCTGTTTTTTTTGTTAATATTTACATATCCTAAAAACAAAACGTTGAAAATTCTACCTTTTAAAATACCCAAAACCGAAAGAGAAGCTCTCATTTATCAGGAAGATATTGAGCGTGTTTTCTATGATCAATTGCACCAACATGAAGAAATTCAGATTAGTTATATTGCAAAAGGTTCCGGAACTTTAATTGTGGGAGATTCTATAAATGATTATAAGGAAGAGGATATTCTGGTAATTGGTGAGAATGTTCCTCATGTTTTTAGAAGTAATGTGGAAGCAAGTCCGGAATCGGTAATGCTGACTTTGTTTTTTACGAAAACTTCTTTTGGTAAAGATTTTTTTAGCCTGAACGATATGAGTGCTGTAGATGATTTTTTTAAAGATTCTGAATATGGTATGAAAATCCTTTCGAATCAAAAGAAAATTACACACCATTTTAATAAACTAAAAAAACAAAACAAAATTCAGCGTATTGCTTCTTTCTTAAAAATTATAAATATTATTGTTTCTTCGGAGAAAACGCCTCTTTCTTCTTTTGTTTATAAAAAGAAATATACTGATGATGAAGGTCGCAGAATGAGTGCTGTTTTTGAATATGCGATCGAATTTTATCACCAGAATATTACTCTTGATGAAGTGGCAGAAAAAGCGAATATGAGTAAAAATGCTTTTTGCCGTTATTTTAAAAAACGAACCAACAAGACTTTTTTTCAGTTTTTGATTGAAATCAGAATTGAAAATGCCTGTAAATTACTTCACAATAAAAAAGATCTTTCGATTGCTTCTGTTTCTGAACTTTGCGGTTTTCAGGATATTGCTAATTTCAACAGAAAGTTTAAGGAGTTGAAAGGAATTTCGCCTTCGCATTATCGTGCGCAGTTTTAAGTTTTGTTTCACGCAGATTTTTTTTAATCGCGCAAAGACGCAAAGGCGCAAAGTTTTTATTTAACTTGTTTTTATAAATTGTCAAGAAAATAAGGCTTTAGCTAAATATTTACATTTTGGCTAAAGCCTGTAGTTGTCTGCGCATTTTTGTCATCCCGAACGAGGGATCTCCGTTAGTCGCTCGACAATTTTTGAAATACTTTGTGTGAGTTTCTTGTGGAGATTTGTTTCACGCAGATCTTGCAGATTGAGCAGATTTTATTTTTTGTTAGCCTATAATTTTAATCTAAAAAACTTTTAACCCAAAAGTGATTATCATATTGTCAGGCTGAGCGTCCCGAGACTTCGGGAGAAGCTCATGTTTCAATTGGAGCGCCCTTCGACTTCGCTCAGGGTGACACACGAGGGTTATGTTAAATGTTTGTTTTTTCAACCAAAAGTCTATATTCTATTGTCAGGCTGAGCGGAGTCGAAGCCCAGGTTCCAATTGAAACGCCCTTCGACTTCGCTCAGCCTGACAATGATTGTGGTTATTTGAATAATAACTAAAAAATGAAAAGCCATTCCTAAACAAGGAACAGCTTTTCACACACTTATAATTACAAGCAACCAACTTGTAAAATCTTCATATTAATTTAATAACCAGGATTTTGTTTTAAATTACTGTTTTTAGCCATTTCTGACTGTGGGATTGGGAAAATAGCTCTAAAACTATCTGCTGCATCACCTTTTTTAGAAAACCAGGATTTTGTTGAGTATATTCCAAATCGTATTAAATCTTGTCTTCTGTGTGCTTCTCCAACAAATTCCCATGCTAATTCGTCAAGGAAACCGCCGTACTGGATATCTGCACCTCCTTCGTAATTTGTAATCACTCCGGCCTGATAAGTTCCGTATTTATAGACACTTCCGCCTAAAAGTTTTGCGCCTGATACTACAGCTTTGGCAGGATTGGTGTTTTTAAAATTTCTTTGTCTTACTTCAGTAACAATGGCTGCGGCTCCGCCAGCATCACCTTTTCTTAACAGGCACTCTGCTTTGATCATCATAGCATCTGCTAATCTGTAAAAAGGAACGTCATTACTAGCTTGTCCTACAACGCCGGGACCAATTTCATATTTCACCATTCTATAACCTTCGTTAGGCTCGGTACCGTCAACACTTGTCATGTAATTGATATATTCAAATTGTGTTACTTTATCGTCTAACATTATTGGCTCTCCTTTACTGGTAAACTGTTTTCCGCCTAACCAACAATCTTTTAGTCTTTGGTCATCCGGATCATAGGTATCTATAAATTGTGGTATTCCGCCAGTTCCGTTCCATGGACCTCCTGCCAAATCATAAGTCGCCTGACTTGCCGCTGCCAATGTTCTGTACGGCCAGCTTGTTCCGGGAGCTTTTACCTGATCAAAAGGAATGGATAATATTTGTTCTGTTGAAAATTCATTTTTTATAATGAAATTGTCCAAATAATTATTTGTCAATCTAAACCCACCATTATTGATAACATCATTCACCTGAGCCAAAGCTTCATCCCATTTAGGTGTTCCTAAATAAACACCGGCATTGAGATACAATTTTGCCAAAGTCATTTTTACAGCCCACTGATTAATTTTACCATAGGTCGAAGAATTATTTTTATCGCTTAAATAAGGTAAAGCTGTTTTTAATTCCTTTTCTACAAAATCAAATACTTCTTTCCCTGTATTTTGAACCGGTAAATATCCCGGAGGATTGATATATGAAGTTACAATAGGGACATTTCTAAAATTATCCAGCAGTAAATAATAATAAATGGCTCTTAACGCTTTTAATTCCTGAATGACATTTTCTTTGTTTTCGACACCGTCTATTTGCTCTAGTTGGTATATTGCTCTATTGACTTTATTTACTCCTGTAAACATATAATACCAGTTACCCTCTGCCATAGGAAGTGCAGTACCCCAGGTATGTTTGTGCATGGTAATGTAATAATCTCCCCAACCAATACCGTTTCTTTGAGGCGTTACCATTAGATCTGATGAATCTTCATACAGGTTAAAAATAGCATCCCAGTCTGCATAAATTTGTCTGAATGAGTTGTAAGCTGGTGCAACAATACTGGCTAAATCTTCCGAAGTTAATTTAGTATCCTCGGCACTTACCTTATCATAAACGGTCTCATCTAAATTGGTACATCCTGTTCCTAAAAGAAATAAGCCCGAAATAAGAATTTTATATACTATATTTTTATTTTTCATTTTGATTTAATTTAAAAAGTTACATTTAAACCTAGTGTGATACCTCTGGTACTTGGATATTTATCTCTATTATCCATTCCTTGTGACAAAGGGTCTTGTCTTTTTATTTCCGGATCCAATCCTTTGTATTTAGTAAATGTGGCTAAGTTATTTCCAGACACATACAATCGCATTGCATTTATAATTTTGAATGGTGTTACATCAAAATTATACGAGAAGGTTACATTATCTACTTTTACATAATCTCCTTGTTCAACATAATAACTTACGTAGGTTTGGTTGTAGTTTAATACCGCTTTATCATACACTTTATCATATGCACTATCTAACATATTATAAGCAATGGTTGGATTTTCGTAAAACATACGTTGTGTGTTTAATATTTGAAAATCGAAAGCTCCCGTTAATACAACACTTAAATCAAATTTTTTGTAGGTAAAAGTATTCGTCCAACCGGCATAATACTGCGGAATACCATTTCCTAAATATTGTTTGTTACTATCATTATACATTTCTGTGGTAAGTGTTTTTCTAGTTCCGTCAGGCAATTCTACAATCCATTTCCCATCGGTAGTAATATCTACAGATTTTAGTCCCCAAAAATTACCTATTGGTTGTCCTACTTCTAATCGATGTGTTTCAAATGAAATTGGATCTCCTGTGTTTCCTGTATTCAAAAAATCTCCTTCAATTTTATATAAATCATTAGAAAGACTTGTCAGCTTATTTTTATTGTGTGAAAAAGTCATTGAAGAGTTCCAATTAAAGTCTTTTGTTCTAATAGGAACTGTATTCAAAAGAATTTCAAATCCTTTATTTTCCATTTTCCCAACATTGGCAGTAATTTGACGGAATAAATAAGGAGGAGTTGGTACATTATAATCCCATAACATATCACTTGTTTTTTTATTATAAACATCAAAGCTTCCTGAAATTCTGTTATCGAAAAATCCAAAATCAATACCAATATTTACCTCGGCTGTTTTCTCCCAACGTAAATCAGGATTTGGGTTGCTTACCGGCTCTAAACCTTTGACCCATTTTCCGTTACTAAAGAAATAGCCTTCATAATTATACAAGGTCATAGACATATAAGGATCATTAGGTATTACTCCTGTTTCTCCGTAACCTCCTCTTAATTTTAAAGTATTTATAGCAGTAACATCTTTAAGAAAAGACTCTTTATTGATGCTCCATCCTGCAGAAACCGCTGGAAAATTACCCCATTTGTGATTGTCTCCAAACTTAGAAGAACCTTCTCGTCTGATACTAAATAACAAATCGTATTTATTATCAAAATTATAATTAAGCCTGCCAAAGAATCCGATTAATTTACTATCATTTTTATAACTATCGATAGATGCAGTACCATCTGACAAACCATTTCCTGCGTCTAAATTATTATATGAAAATGCATCTGTTGGAAAATCAGAATTACGGGCAGAAAATCCTTCATTTACAGTATATTGATAACTATAACCGCCTAATACCGTAAAATCATGCCTGCCTAAATCTTTATGGTATTTTGATGTAATTTCTACATAATCATTATCTGTAACTCCTGTACTTCTTGAGGCAACTCCATTTCTTTTATTTATGGTATTTGAATAATGTTGTTTGGTTTCAGCATATCCTGTTAAACCTGTATTTTTATTTTTTGAAAGCTGCGCACTTACATCCCATCCCGGCAATAAATCCAAAGTAAGATTAGCCGTAAATCTTTGCCATGTACTATTTCTGTCCTGTGTCGTTTCGTTTAAAATCGCCACCGGGTTGTAATACTGAAGTTTGTTAGGATCTTCGTTATAAGTACCATTTGGGTTATATACAGGAGCGGTAGGATTTCTGATCATTGCCTGTCTGTAAGCATAGGCAGCAATACCCTCATCAATACCCATATCTTGTGTACCGTTTAGTAAGCTCAAGTTGATCTTTAACTTATCGTTGAACATGGTATGATTAACATCAAATGAAAATCGATATTCTTTATTATACGTATTAGTAAAAGCCCCTGTTTGATCTACATAGTTAAGGTTTACTATGTAATTTGTTTTAGCAGTTCCGCCTTTTAAAGCTAAATTATGATTTTGAGTAAATCCTGTTCTCGAGATTTCATCTAACCAATCTGTACTGGCACCACCATCAGTAAAAGGTAAGGTAACTCCTTGTGCACGCAAACTTCTTTGTTGACTGGCATCTAAAAATTTAGCCTTGTTCGCAAAATTAGATGTTGTAGCAAATGTTGAGTACGTAATTGTTGGCGCTATTTCGCTATTTACTGTTTTTGTTGTAATAAGAATTACTCCATTCGCTCCTCTGGTTCCATAAATAGCTGCTGCCGAAGCATCTTTTAAAACATCTATTGACGCAATTTCATTTGGCGATACCGTATCAATACTTCCGGGTACACCATTAATTAAGACCAAAGGGCCTGTTCCTCCTTTTAGAGTAGAGAATCCACGTAATGTAATATTGGGGGTTGATCCCGGATCTCCTGAGCCGTTATTAATACTAAGACCTGCAACTTTACCTTTGATAAGATCCGAAGCATCATTAATAGCTCCTCTTGTAAAATCTTTTTCTTTTACACTGGCTATAGCACTCGTAACTCTTGATTTTTTCTGAGTTCCGTATCCTACAACAACTACTTCGTTTAATTCTTCTTTACTGTCCTGGAGCGCTACATTTATCTGACTCTTATTCAAAACAGCAATTTCCTGAGTTACAAAGCCCATATAGCTAAAAACCAATTTTGAATCTTTATTTTTAAGTGTAATCTGAAAATTACCATCAAAATCACTTACAGCACCATTAGAAGTATTTTTTTCTAAAACTGATACTCCAGGTATGGGAATATTATTTGCATCTGTAATTTTACCGCTGATCTTCTGTTGTGAAAATGAGCTAAAAACAACAAACAAAAACAAAATCGTAAAGAACATCTTTTCTCTGTAAGAGGATGTTGCAGTACTTTTAAAAACATGCGTGGTTGGTTTCATAATTTTAACTATTTGGTTAGTGTATTTTTAACACTTGTAAAATTATGTTAAATTGGAGTTAACAAAATTGTTGATATTACCACATCATAATACTATATTATCCTCTTTTTAATAAAAGCATCCTCATTTAGCAAATCAGTTAATTATTTAACAGAAAATTACATCAAAAAATAAATAATACTCTTTTTTAACCTCAAAACACCTATAAGTATTCAATGCGTTATGAGCTAATTACTTTCTCGTTATTTTGTTATTGAATGCCTTCTCAAATAATCATTATACTTTTATCCATGTACTATAAAAATAAAATGCCCTTTCTAAAATTTTAGAAAGGGCATTTTATTGAAAACTTTTTTATTGGATATTATTCTATTGCAATAATGATAAACTCACTTCGTCTGTTTAACTGATGTTCAGCTTCTGTACAAGAAACTCCATCTGCACAATTATTTATCAGCTGACTCTCGCCATATCCTTTTCCGGTTAATCGATTTGAAGCGATACCATTTTTTGTTAGCCATTGCACGGTTGCTTTGGCTCTTCTGTTGGATAAGGCGATATTGTATTCTGCAGTTTGTCTACTATCTGTATGAGAACGAACATCGATTTTCATCTTTGGATATTGTTTCATTACTGCCAGAATTTTTTCCAGTTCAAAAGCTGCATCTTTACGAATGAAAGATTTATCCAAATCAAAATAGATAATAGGTATGTTGAGCGTTTTGGCCAAATCAGTTCCTACCCCTATTGGTTTAATTCGTTTTTCTAGTGCCACTACAACACTTGTTTCGCCTGCTTCTCCTGTTATAGTTACCGGAACTTCTTTGGTTTCGTAGTCTTCTTTTGTGGCTCTAACATAGTATTTTTTAGTGCATTCTACATTAAATGTAAAACTTCCATCTGCTTGTGTAACAACCTCATCAATAACTTTAAATTGTTCGTCAAGCAAAGTTACTTTGGCATTGTCCAGAATTTTATTGGTTTCTAAATCAACAATTGTTGCTTTTAGTTTTTGCTCGCAAAGCAATTTTCTTGTTTCGGTAATTTTGTAAATATCATCGTTTCCAATTCCGCCCTCTCTGTTAGAAGAGAAAAATCCGTTGCTGGTTTCGCTATTGATGATAAAGGCAAAATCATCTTGTTTACTGTTTATTGGTGCACCTACGTTTTGCACTGCTGTAAAAGTATCATCGTTTTTGATTGTTGATACAAATACGTCAAGGCCGCCTAATCCTGGTCTTCCGTCACTGGCAAAATACAATTGATTGTCTGCAGCTATAAACGGGAAAGTTTCTCTTCCTTCGGTATTAATGGCAGGTCCCAGATTTTCGGGTTTGCCAAATGTTTTATCATCGTTTATGGTTACGCTATACAAATCAGATTGTCCTAATGTTCCGGGCATATCAGAGGCGAAATACAACTTTTTTTCATCATTGCTAAGTGCGGGATGTGCCGTACTGTATTGGTTGCTATTAAAAGGTAGTTCAGTTATATTCATCCATTTATCCTTAATAAATTCTGCCTTATAAAGCTTAAGCAATGTAATTTTCTGATCGTCTCTGCCTCTTTTTCCTTTAAGATAGTTGTTTCTTGTAAAATACATTGTTTTTCCATCTTTAGTAAAAACAGGTGTCGATTCGTTGAACTTAGAATTGATTTTCTTTTGAAAACGTTCCGGTTCTCCTAATGTTCCATCTGCTTTTAATTCCGCCAAATATAAATTGGTAAACGCTTTATTGGTCCATTTAAATGTCTTTCTACTTACACCTCCTGTATCTCTGGCAGATGCAAAGACAATTTTGTCGTTGTAATATGCACTTCCGTAATCCGTTTGCTTCGAATTTATTCCGGCATTCGCAATTTCGAACCTTCCTGAATTGGCTTTTATTTGCTCGAGATAGTTTTTATTATTTTCGAATAAAATACCTCTCTTATCTGTTGCCGTTTTTTTATTGAAGGCTTCGAGGATTTTATCCGCTTTAGCGTAATCTCCCATTGCTTTTAAAGTTTGTGCATAGCGGTAATAATATTCCGGTTCCTGCTCTGCATTCATTTCAAAAAGGGCATCGTACCATTTGGCAGCCTTAATTAATTCGCCATTAAAATAATAAGCATTACCTAATCGCTGAAACATGGTTTCATCTTTATATCCTTTTTCTGCAACTCTTTCATAAGTTCCAATTGCATCAATATAAGCATATTGGGTATAATCTTTATCTGCTTTATTCTGACTAGCTGTTTGCGCGTTTCCTTTTAGCGCTATAAGTGCTAAAAAAATGGAAGAAACTATATGTTTAATTTTCATCTTTGAAGGATTTAGA
The DNA here is from genome assembly GCF_046825355.2 of Flavobacterium sp. C3NV. Taxonomy (NCBI): domain Bacteria; kingdom Pseudomonadati; phylum Bacteroidota; class Flavobacteriia; order Flavobacteriales; family Flavobacteriaceae; genus Flavobacterium; species Flavobacterium sp. C3NV. The sequence continues at coordinate 87,528 of NZ_JBKQBJ020000016.1, forward strand.
AGAATCTTGGTGAAGTGATACGGCTATAATTATTGAAGAATTCGAATCGCAGGAATATCTCATGTGAACCTGAATTATAATTATTTAATCTCGTTGTTTCGCGATCATAAGAATATCCAATAAACAATCCGTCGGTTACCTGAAATCCAGCCATTGCACTTAATGCAGCGCTCCATCGATAGGCTAAACCTGCTACGAATTTATCATTGAACATAAAGTTTGCCGAAAGGTCTACTTGAAGCGGGGATCCTTCGACCATTTTGGTCAGTACTGCCGGTTTGAATTTAATGTAAGGATCTAAATCGAATACATAACCTGCTATTAAATAATAGTTGATTTTGTCTTTGAAGATCGCTGTATCATTATCATCATATCTATTGGTTTCGATAAAATTGGGTACCGATAATCCTATGTACGCTTTATCTGAATGCCAGTATACTCCTGCCCCAACATTTGGCGAGAATTTGCTGTTGAGATCCTGAAATTGAGGATCACCCTGATGTTCTGGCTGCAGTTTGTTTACATCAAGACTAAAAAGGTTTCCTGTCGCCTTGATACCAAAAGATAGTTTGAAGGTTTCAGAGGTTGGAACGGTATAAGACAAATCTGCCGATATGGTATTTTCATTTGTTGGTCCGATTTTATCGTTTACCAGCGAAACTCCAAGTCCAAGATTACTATTACTAAGTGGCGTATTTACTGAAAAGCTGCTGGTTTCAGGTGCTCCGTCAAGTCCTACCCATTGGGTACGGTACAAACCAAAGATGCTCAATGCTCCTCTTGAACCCGCATAAGCAGGGTTTATATTGATGGTGTTGTACATGTATTGTGTGTACTGTGCGTCTTGTTGTGCAAATCCTACAGCGGAAAAAAACATAAAAACTAAAACTAATTTTCTCATTTATTTTTCTTTTAATAATGGCTTAGCTTTTAGAGACTAAGCCATTTTAATTTGTTCTAACTATTATTTACTCAGGTATAAATATCCTGCTTCCTGATGTGCGTTTGAATCGCTGTCTTTGTACTTAAGAATATAGTAATACGTTCCAACCGGTAATCCGTCTGATTGTTTTACTGTTGTGCGTCCTTCAGACATTCCTCTAAAAGCACGTTCTTCGTTATTATAATTCTCACGCTCGAACACCAAAACTCCCCAACGGTTGTAGATCTCAACTGTATTGTCAGGATAACATTCTAAGCCCTGAATGTAGAAGCGTTCGTTTTTGGTATCTCCATTTGGAGACATCGCATTAAAGATTTTGATTATGCAGCCTTCTATTTGTGAAACAGTTGGATTATTTCCTGAGTTATCATTATCATCAGAAGCATCACTTACAGTAACACCCAGAGGATTTTTTGCCGTTACAAAAGCCTGATTAGAAACTTTTCCTGTATTGATATCACTTTGTTTTAAAGCATAAATTCCTTTAAAACTAATATTATCACTTTCTCCCGGAGATAACGAGATTGGTCCTCCTGTCATAACAATTCCTGGCAACGGATCGTTGATAACAACATTTGTTAGCCTCACATTTCCTGTATTGGTAACAAGAAAACTATATGTTATGGTTTCACCTGCTTCGGCATTTTTATTATTGTTTTCATCATTAAATACCGCTGTTTTAACTAAGGCAATTCCTGATTTTTGTTCCAAAGTAGTAACGGTACAAGTAGGACAAGCAGGCTCGTAAAATTTATCTTGTGGAGTTAATGGTGAAATATCTTCAGAATCATTATCGATACTTACTCCATTTGGATCATTTCCGGTAACCAGAGCTAAATTATACACTGCTCCCAAATCGATATCTGATTGCGTAAGTACATAACTTGCTGTAAAAGTTGTTGTATCAAAAGCTAGTGGTTCCAGTGAAATTGGTCCGCCTGTAACTGTAACCATAGGATCAGTTACTACAATATCTTTGATGGTAACATTTCCTGTATTGATTACTCTAAAAACATAATTAATACGGTCGCCTTCACTTACTGATCCGTCATGATTTGCATCTTCAAATATACCGTGTTTCAATAATTTTAAACCAGGATTCTGAGATAACTTCGTTATTGTTGAATCATTTTTCCCTGGTAACGCAGGGTCATTGCTATCTGATAAATTAGATATTGGAGCTCCAACAATTGGAGTTGCTGTTACCAAAGCCTGATTGTTTATAGCTCCTGCATCAACATCTGCCTGTGTGATTACATAAGTCGCGCTGAAAGTGGTATCGTCTTTTGTGCCAACATTTAATACTGCAATTGGTCCGCCAGTTACAGTAACCATTGGATCGGTTACCACAACATTGGTTAATTGCATTGTTCCCGTATTTACTACTGAAAAATTATAAGTAATCGTTTCTCCTTTTTGAGCAAAGCCATCGCCATTGACATCATTAAAAGTTCCTTTTTTGATAACTTCTATAGTAGGCACCTGAACTATAACATCTATTGTAGCTGTATCACAAATCAAGGGATTGGCAACCTGACAAATACTATAAGTTATAGGATAAGTTCCAGGCACTGTATTAGCATCAACCGTAATAGTTCCGTCTGAATTTAATGTCAATCCTGTCGGAAGAGTTATCGAAGTCGTTAATGTAACATCTGTCGGTAAAAATGCAACTTCATCCAAAGTATCATTTGCAAAAACAGTTGGGATTGTTCCTCCCGTTGTTCCGTTGATTGGTGATGGTGTATCGTTATTCGCATCGATTGTAGTTATAATTACAGTTTTTGTAGCTGTATCACAAATCAATGGATTGGCAACTTGACAAATTGAATATGTAATAGGATAAGTTCCAGGCGCTGTGTTAGCATCAACGGTAATAGTTCCGTCTGAATTTAAAGTTAATCCTGTTGGAAGAACTGTCGAAGTCGTTAATGTAACATCTGTCGGTAAAAATGCAACTCCATCCAAAGTATCATTTGCAAAAACAGTTGGGATTGTTCCGCCAGTTGTCCCGTTGATTGGACTTGGTGTATCATTTGAAGCATCGATTGTAGTTACAATTACTGTAGTAGTTGCTGTATCACAAATTAATGGATTAGCAACCTGACAAATACTATAAGTAATAGGATAAGTTCCCGGTGCTGTATTAGCGTCAACTGTAATAGTTCCGTCTGAATTTAAAGTCAATCCTGTTGGAAGAACTGTTGAAGTCGTTAATGTAACATCTGTAGGTAAAAATGCAACTCCATCCAAAGTATCATTTGCAAAAACAGTTGGAATCGTTCCGCCTGTTGTTCCGTTGATTGGATTTGGTGTATCGTTTGTAGCATCGATTGTAGTTACAATTACTGTTGTGGTTGCTGTATCACAAATCAATGGGTTAGCAACCTGACAAATACTATAAGTTATAGGATAAGTTCCCGGTGTTGTGTTAGGATCAACTGTAATAGTTCCATCTGAATTTAAAGTCAATCCTGTTGGAAGAGTTGTCGAAGTCGTTAATGTAACATCTGTCGGTAAAAATACAACTCCATCCAAAGTATCATTTCCAAAAACAGTTGGGATAGTTCCTCCTGTTGTTCCGTTGATTGGACTTGGCGTATCATTTGTAGCATCGATTGTAGTTACAATTACTGTAGTAGTTGCTGTATCACAAATTAATGGATTGGCAACCTGACAAATACTATAAGTAATAGGATAAGTTCCCGGTGCTGTATTAGCATCAACCGTTATCGTTCCATCTGAATTTAAAGTCAATCCTGTTGGAAGAACTGTTGATGTTGTAAGTGTTACATCTGTCGGTAAAAATGCGACTCCATCCAAAGTATCATTTGCAAAAACAGTTGGGATTGTTCCGCCAGTTGTTCCGTTGATTGGATTTGGTGTATCGTTTGTAGCATCGATTGTAGTTATAATTACTGTTGTAGTTGCTGTATCACAAATTAATGGATTGGCAACCTGACAAATACTATAAGTTATAGGATAAGTTCCAGGCGCTGTATTAGCATCAACCGTAATAGTTCCGTCTGAATTTAAAGTCAATCCTGTTGGAAGAGTTGTTGAAGTTGTTAATGTAACATCAGCCGGTAAAAATGCAACTCCGTCCAAAGTATCATTTGCAAAAACAGTTGGAATTGTTCCTCCTGTTGTTCCGTTGATTGGATTTGGTGTATCGATTGTAGCATCGATTGTAGTTACAATTACTGTTGTGATTGCTGTATCACAAATTAATGGATTGGCAACCTGACAAATTGAATATGTAATAGGATAACTTCCCGGTGCTGTGTTAGCATCAACCGTTATCGTTCCATCTGAATTTAAAGTTAATCCTGTTGGAAGAACTGTTGAAGTCGTTAATGTAACATCTGCCGGTAAAAATGCAACTCCATCTAAAGTATCATTTGCAAAAACAGTTGGAGTCGTTCCTCCTGTTGTTCCGTTGATTGGGCTTGGTGTATCATTATCTGCATTGATTGTCGTTATCACAACTGTTGTTGTAGCTGTATCACAAATTAATGGATTGGCAACCTGACAAATACTATAACTAATAATGTGAGTTCCCGGCGCTGTGTTGGCATCAACCGTAATAGTCCCGTCTGAATTTAATGTCAATCCTGTTGGAAGAGTTGTTGACGTAGTTAATGTTACATCTGCCGGTAAAAATGCAACTCCATCCAAAGTATCATTTGCAAAAACAGTTGGAATTGTTCCTCCTGTTGTTCCGTTGATTGGGCTTGGAGTATCGTTTGTAGCATCGATTGTGTTTACAATTACCGTAACAGTTGCATCGGCACAGTTTAAAGGAATATCAACCTGACAAATCTTATAATCGAATGTATAAGTTCCGGCCGCTGTTCCCGCTGCAACATCAACACTACCGTCAGTATTCAAAGTTAATCCGGCAGGGACACCTGATGTTCCCAAAGTTACAACAACGTCAGCAGGCACAAATGAATTCCCATTTATATTATCATTTGCAAAAATGTTAATCACATTAGTTGCTCCTGTATTTCTGTTAATAGCATTTACAGTATCATTATCCGCAAAAATTACAGGTTTTGTTTCCGTTTCTGTATCATTATCATTATCTGCAGCTGTTCCTGATATATCTTCAACTGGATTGTTACTACCGTCAACACCTTTTGCTTCGGCTGAATTAATCACTTTACCGGCTATAAGATCAGCAAGCGTTACAGTATGGGTGGCTATACTATTTGCTGAAGCACCCGGAAGAAGCGTTGCTACTGATGCAGGAGAAATACTTCCCGAATCTGCATTGGCATCTGTAATATTGATATTAAATACCGGTACTTTACCCGTATTCGTAACGACAAGATCATAAGTAATTACATCTCCGGCTTTATTAAATACTCCTGTTCTGGCTGTTTTTACCAGTTTTAATTCAGCTTGAGGTGTTGCGTTATCACTGTCATTTGTCAAAGTGAGATCAATATTATCACCTTTTATACTTGCTGTGTTCGTAACTCCACCTATAGTTTTTATAGTCGCCGTAATATTTAAGGCAGCAGCAGCATTAACGGCAAGATTACCAATGTTCCAAATTCCGGTACTTTGATCATAAGTTCCTGTGCTTGGGGAAGCTGAAACAAAAGTATACCCTGAAGGTAAAGCATCCGTAACAACAACATTTCGGTCTTCATTTGGTCCGTTATTTTTAGCTGCCACCGTAAATACAACTTCATTAGCGGCTGATCCGTTTGCAACAGTTTTGGTGACTTCACGATCTCCACAAACAGCAACATATATTGCAGCCGATTTTCCTGTAACTCCACAATCACGTGTTCCGGTAATCGAATAATTTCCTGTTTTTTCCGGAATGATAGATTGACTTGTTGCGCCTGGTATGAGCACTCCTTCAAAATACCATTGGTATGGTTCTAATCCCGGATCAGCAGTTATGATGTTAATCGCACAACCATTACTGTCTTTTGTAACTTCAGGTAGTGCCGGGGTTTCATTAAAAGAAGAAAAGAATCCTGACATCGAAAATCCTCCACCTTGCTGTACAATCCCTACATTCATTCTTGCCGAAGAAGTAACAGTAATATTTGCAGGGTTTCCAATTTGTGTGTTTTCAAATCTAATTAAATAAACTCCTGTTGTACCTAACTGGAAACGAAGATTACCTGTTGTACTCTCAATATTAGTCCCGTTTACATAAACAATCGCTGTTAGAGATTCTACCAGAACAAATCCAAAATAAGGCAATACTTGTCCGTTATAACCTTTAAACTCACTTGTTGAGGTCCATTTTGATCCTGAACATCCTCCTACCGGAAGAACGGTAGCAATATCCACTTCACATGATTGTGCTGTTCCTGAATATACTGCAATAGGTTTATTTGATTCTATTATTGAGGATGAATAACGATTATTAGCATCGCCATGATGAATAGAACGATAAGATCCTCCGCTTGCAAGTGTAAAAGTTGTTGTATTAATAAAAGCTCCATTTGGAGCATAATTAGTTACTGTAACCTGAGTATTTTCCTCAGATGCAATGATGGTAGACTGTTCAGGTAAATTAGCTCCTGTTCCTGCCGTACCACTACCTCTTACTACAATATATTTTGTTCCTAAAATACTTACCGGTGCCATTTGATCTACTGCTCCATCCCCACATCCTCCCGGAGTGTCTGTATAAGCACCAGTATTAGCTACTACCGGTTTATTTGCTTCAAGCAAATCTCCTGTACCCGTAGGTTGAAATAAATAACTTTGTCCCTTATTTAAGAGCACCAAATTGGCCCCGTTTAGCTTTACTTGTGTATTATCATCAATTGCCATAACCGAATACACGGGAAGGTTGGCGGCTCCATTAAATCCTGTAATACCTGCAAAATTACTTCGGTAATATCCCAAACGGAAAGCAGTTCCCCTGCCTTCATTACCAAAACTAACCAAAGAAGCATTTCCTTTAATGGTGGAACCATTAGTATCTCCACCACCGGAACTAGCCTGATCTGAAGCTACATTTCTAAGATTTACAGATACTTTTCCACCTGTACATTCTACTATTAAACCTCTATCGTCCTGAATAGTATTAACAGGGTTACTATTTAATAACCATGGCGAACCAGCGAAACGATATACATTAGGCGCGGCCGAAGTAAGCGTTCGGGTTGTAAGTAATGTACCGTCACTTTTCTTTAAGGTTACCGTGACCGTTGTGGTCGATTCGGTCGTAAGTACAATTTCATTTGCATTACTCCAATATTGCCAGGGTGATGGTGCTATATAATGACTGGTTGCGTATTGGGCATTTCCCTTAAATACAAAAAAAAGAAACAAAACTAAAAAGAGTAGTTTTTTGGGTAATTTTTTTCTCATAGTTATCATTTGAATTATTATTCCAGATATATTTTGATTTTGGGTGCGAAAGTAGAGATTAGAGCTTCCTCTAAAGGGACCATTCCTTTTTCGATTACGTAATAGAGAAAATATCTGTTCAGGAAAAAACAGATAATCATTTAACAAACAGATAGTTGCGGTTAAACGATTTTTAAAGCACTTTGACGAATAGAATTGTCATTTTAGCCGTAATCAGGATTTGAAAAGTAATTATACGAGAGTCAATTCAAAAGTTTTGGATCATTATGCCACAAAGAATCCATTTTTATTAGAAAAAAAATAGAGCAAAGAGCATTTTTATAAAGAAATTAAATGGCCTTCTTGTGAAGTTTATCAATAAAAAATCTACCAAAAAAATTATATTTGCATAAGCTCTTCGTTTTTGAAATTACCTATGATTTAGCGCTAAAAACAGAAGTTATTCTCAACATTATTATTTCTTAAGTGTTTTGTAACGTAATGATTATAAGTTGTTACTATTTCAGAAAGTCTTGACTTTTATCAAAAAAAATAACTACTTTGCCCATCACAATGATTTGCTGCACTGCATTGATAGAAATCATAGTATTTTTCTTAAAATTTGATATAACTTGTATCATTAAGCGAAAAATCATCAAAAAAACCATCACTATACAACCTTTTAATTACAATTTACTTACATGCACCTAAAACGTATTCTTATTCTATTTATAGCTGTGGTTTTTCCTTACTTAAGTTCCGCACAAAATTCAAAATTTGACAGTATTTTTTCAGAAACAGCTCAGGTATTAGTAGGCTCCAATCCAAAGAAAGCTTTAAAAAATACCGATTACCTTTATAAAATCGCAAGTGATAATTCACAGCGAATAAAATCCAGTATGCTGAGAGCAACGCTTTTGCGCCAATACGGTATTCGCAACGAAGCAGTTGCCGCATTAAAACGTGCAGACAGTCTGGCTATAATTGACAAGAATTACAATATGCAGGCAAGGATAAATGGTTTTTTATCCACACTTTACCGCGAATTCGAAATTTATAGCATAGGAAAAATATACTTACAGAAAGCGGTTACGATCAGTAAGAAAATTGAGGATAAAACAGACATGTATAAGTTTCAGGGCAATCTGTCTCAGGAAATAGCCTACTACTACATGTATTCTTCGGATTTTTCAAAAGCTATTGTAAATCTTAAAAAAGGCAATCAATTATTTGAAAAAGCCGGAGGTAGTATTGATGTTAACTTTCAAACCGCTGTCAATAAAGAACTTATAGCAAAAAACTATCTCTCATTGCATAAAGTCGATTCTGCATTTTTCTATTATAACAAAGCCAAAAAAGGACTCGAATCATCACAATCACCAAATAGTCCTCTCAAAGGTTTTATATACAATGGTCTTGCAAATGCCTACATAGCTAAAGGCGATTTTAAAAATGCTACTTCAAATTTCAAAACAGCAGAACAAATAGCAAAAGTTTCGAATTACTTTACATTAAAACAGGAAGTCTATGTTTCTTTGTTGGAGTTTTATAAAAAAACCGATAATAAAAAATACATCACTTATAATGAGCTCAATCTTAAACTCAATAAAGATGATGAGCAAAGCCGAAAAGTTATTGCAGATGACTTGATAAAAGAACTACGCAAAAAACAGGTTGATACCCAATCTGAATACCAAAAAAGCAAATATCTTATCATTGGAATCTGTATTTTTATTGTACTCATTATTATTGGTATTTATATATTGAAAAGAAAACAGGATTATAATAAAATTAAAAAGTTCATTAATAAAACAGAGAACCAGACAGAAACTGAAGTGAAGATTTCTCCCAAGAAAGATGTTGCTAAAGAGTATATGTCGGAGGTAACTGAAAGCACGATTTTAGAAAGCATAAAGCAGTTTGAAAAATCTAATTTGTATCTCAACAAAGATATTTCCTTAAATTCCGTAGCTGCAGAACTTAGTATCAATCAACGCTATTTATCTTATGTCATCAACAAACATAAATCAAAGGATTTTGCCAGCTATATCAATGAACTTCGAATCAATTATATCATTAACCGACTCAAAAATGATCCTAATTATTTAAAATATAAAATAAGCTATCTTGCCGATCAATGCGGATTTTTATCGCATAGCAGATTTACAATTACCTTTAAAAAAGTTACCGGAGTTTCTCCCCTAACTTTTATTACCTATCTTCAAAAAGAAAACCAGGAGAAAAAACAATCCAATCATGTTACGAAAGCAAAACATATGAGTTAAAGTAAGCATAGAACGGTAAAGTTTATTTTTAAAGGACTATTTTTATAAAATGAAATTTCAAAAACCCATTATTTTAGTACAGTACCTAAAGCAGCTTTTGCTTTTAGTGGGGTTAATCTATGCTTTTTCTAATTGTCATATTAAAAAATCTGTTTTGCATTTTGCAGGAATCGAGTCTGTAGCACTTTCTCAAAAAAGCCTGACACAACTGCCTGTTCAGGGCGCGTGTACAGTGAATTATCTTCATAAAGAAATTACATCAAAGAAAACATTCGCTGCTCCACAAACACCTGTCGTTCCCGGATTACAATACTTTAGTTTTCAAACAACAGAAAACAAAGCTTATAAGGCATTACCCATTCATCCTGCCTTTGAATTCAATAAGAGTTCGACAAGCTTCCCTCCTATTTTTATAGTATTTAAAAAACTAAAGATTGCGCCACGAGTAGTTTCGTACACTGCTTAAAACATTTTTTTACTTTTTAAATTTTATACAATATCATGCAACATCAAAAAACTTTTGACGTGAACTCTCTTGTTCCGTTAGCTTTGCGTTTAGTCGTAGGCTGGACTTATTTCTCGGCCTTTTGGAGGCGACTTATCCTCGAAAACAAATTAATTCCCGAAGAAGCCGGATATATAGGCGAAAAATTCAACCATTTTTTACCCAATGCCTTGGGAATAAAACCTGTTATAGAATACCTCGTTACACATCCTGATGCTTTATGGATTAATATGGTCGCTTTTACAATTATCGAAGGAATTGTTGGTTTAGCTCTAATAGTGGGTCTTTTTACACGATTGATGAGTATTGGTGTTTTCCTGTTGGCTTTAGGGATTTTATTAGCTTCGGGCTGGATTGGGACTACTTGTCTGGACGAATGGCAAATTGGAATTTTAGGATTAGCATCAGGATTTACCTTGTTTTTAACCGGAAGCAATTATCTTTCTGTTGACGGTTATTTTATAACCAAAAAATCAGCTTTTACCCAAACAAAATGGTTTCGATTATTGGGTTCCGGCGAGCTAAATCTGGGTTCTCATAAACCGTTACTTTTAGTTGTAGCTTTTTCTATTTTTGGACTTACTTTGTTTACCAACCAATATTTTCACGGCGGGGTTTACGGAACGCTTCATAACAAATCGGTAAAGCCAAAGCTTGAAATCAGCAATTTAAGAATTGATCGTAGCGAAGTAAGTTTCGATGTTTTTCGTGTAGAAGGAGTTGATGTTTATGGTTCGTTTCTAATTGGTATCTCACTTAAAAACGAATCGGGAAAACACCTTTTACAATTAGACGGAAATGATTTAGCCCAACTATCTCCTCAAACAATATCCAATTATTATGTAGCCAAAATAAAGCCTGGTAAACATAGTTTGGTGATTCCGTTGGGATCGAAAGCAAAAATCCGAATTCCGATAGATAATAAATGGGATTTTCAAAAAAGTGCTTACACCCTGACCTTAACAGATATTAGTGGTGCCACCTGGACTGCAGGTTTGTAATTTAGCGAAAGCGGGAAAATCTAAACTTCCCGCTTTTTTGTTTTTATATCGTTATGACAACTAAAAATTCGAGATAATAAAGCTGTAATTTTATAAGGAAGAAATAAAATTATGTAATTAAACAATTAACAAGTTCTTGATCTTTGTAGTAAACAATTGTGTCCGAACCAGATTTATCGTTGCAAATTTTAAGCAATTTTACTATAAAAATGTATTAAATATTTGAGATATAATAGCTAAATTGCTTAGTATGAAAACAAATTCAGATGTAGTTATTATTGGAGGCGGTCTTGCCGGTTTGGCGAGCGCTTTACATCTGTCTCAAAAAGGATTAAAAGTAACATTAATAGAAAAATCCAGCTATCCGCGTCATAAAGTATGTGGCGAATATGTCTCGAATGAGATCTTACCATATCTTCATTGGCTTAGAGCCGATATTTCAAAGTTACATCCTACTACTATCAATAAATTTGAGTTTACCACACGTAAAGGAAAAACAGCTTCGGCAAATCTTCCATTAGGTGGTTTTGGTATCAGCAGGTATCAGTTGGATAACTTTTTATATCAAAAAGCAGTCACAAATGGCTGCAATATTATAAAAAAAATGGTTACCGATATTTCTTTCGAAAATGATCTCTTTACGATTACCACTGCCAATCAGGTTGTATCAGCAAAAATAGTATTGGGCGCTTTTGGCAAACGTTCGAATATCGATCAGGTGTTATCGCGTGATTTCTTTGTAAAAAAGTCTCCGTGGTTAGCCGTAAAAGCGCATTATTACGGAAATTTCCCTAATGATGTCGTGGCACTTCACAATTTTAAAGGTGGTTATTGCGGCGTTTCGAAAGTAGAAAATGACATTATCAATATTTGCTATCTGGCCGATTATGCGACCTTTAAACAATATAAAAATATCGAAGAATACCAGCAGAATGTATTGTATAAAAACAAACATCTGAAAGCTGTATTCGAAAACAGTACACTTCTTTTTGATAAACCTCTTACCATAAGTCAGATCTCTTTTGATAAAAAGCTCCCCGTAGAAAACCATATTTTAATGATTGGTGATACGGCCGGGCTTATTCATCCTTTATGTGGCAACGGAATGGCAATGGCCATACACAGCGCCAAAATCGCATCAGAATTAGTCTTAGATTATTATTCTGAAAAAATAAAGTCGAGAGAAGAATTAGAAAAAAGCTATACAAAACAATGGAAAAAACATTTTGGTAAACGCTTATTCATAGGAAGGCTTTTGGCTAAGGTTTTAAGAAACAAAACCATTACCAATACCCTCGTTGCCATTACAGTAGCGTTACCTGCCCTACTACCCGCAATAATTAAACAAACGCACGGCAAACCAATAGCAATTGATTAAATGACCATAAATACTAAATACAGAACACAGGAAACAGAGATAATGGATGATTTTTTTCTGGAAGGAAAAGAATTGCAGGAAGCGTTGGATAAAATTGCCAGTATTAACAGGTTATTGGGCGGTAATAAACTCACGCTACACGGACTGAAAATATTACTAAAAAAATCGGATCCTGCTAAAACAATAACAATTGCAGATATAGGCTGCGGTAACGGAGATATGCTGCGTATGCTGGCGAAATACGGCCAGAAAAACAACCTGAATCTTAAACTTATTGGTATAGATGCAAATGCTTTTACTATAAAATATGCCAAAGAATTATCAACTGAATACTCTAATATTGACTATTTATGTGTCGATATTTTCAGCAAAGATTTTAATGCTATTCAGTATGATATTGTTTTATGTACCCTTACCCTGCACCACTTTGACAACGACCAAATATTAAATATAATGACTACCTTTAATAACAATGCCAACATTGGAATTGTTATTAACGATTTGCACCGCAGTAAATTAGCTTATCGTCTTTTTGAAAAGGTTTGCGCTGTTTTCAAATTAAATAAGATGTCACGCGAAGATGGACTTGTCTCTATATTAAGGGGATTTAAGAAAAAGGAACTGGAGAATTTCTCTAAAAAACTGAATTTAAAAAACTATACCATAAACTGGAAATGGGCTTTTCGTTACCAATGGATAATTGCAAAAAAATGAGTGTAAAAATTATATCAGTTGCCAAGCAACTACCCAAATATTCACGAGCAACAGCAGACATACTTCCGTTTTTGGATGTGTGGCTGCAGGATCAGGACGAACGTTTCATCAAAAAAGTAAAAAAGATTTTTGAAGGTGCAGCTGTAGACAAACGCTACTCGATCATGGATCCCGAAGAAGTTTTTACAGCCACATCATTTGAAGATAAAAATGATATTTACAGCCGTGAAGTGATTATTCTGGGCGAACAAGTATTAGAAAAAGCGCTTAACAAAGCAGGTTGGGATCCGCAAACGCTGGATTACATTATTACAGTAAGTTGTACAGGGATAATGATTCCGTCTCTGGATGCTTATCTCATTAATAAAATGAAACTAAAACAGGATATCATAAGGCTTCCGGTAACTGAAATGGGCTGTGCAGCCGGAATATCAGGTATTATATATGCCAAAAACTTCCTGAAAGCCAATCCGGGGAAACGTGCTGCGGTTATAGCGGTAGAATCTCCAACGGCGACTTTTCAGTTGAATGATTTTTCGATGCCTAATATAGTTAGTGCTGCCATTTTTGGCGATGGAGCTGCCTGTTGTTTATTGTCATCTTACGAAGAAGATTACGGCCCTGAAATACTAAATGAAGAAATGTATCATTTTTATGATGCCGAACATATGATGGGTTTTAAACTGACTAATTCAGGTTTGCAAATGGTATTGGATATCGAAGTTCCGGATACGATTTCTTCTCATTTTGGAGATATCATTCATCCGTTTCTGAAAAAAAACAATTTAGAAATCAAAGATATCGATCATATGATTTTTCATCCGGGAGGAAAAAAAATAGTCAATACCGTAGAAGCTCTCTTCTCGGGATTAGGCAAAAATATCGACGCTACTAAAGAAGTCCTGAAACAATACGGTAATATGTCAAGCGCAACAGTTTTATATGTTTTAGAACAAATTATGGATGAAAAACCAAAAACGGGAGAAAAAGGATTAATGCTGAGTTTTGGCCCCGGATTTTCGGCACAGCGTGTTTTGTTGCAGTGGTAATAGTAACGAATTTGATTATTGTTATATAAAATTAGACGCGGATTTTACTGATTCGCAAGGCGAAAACGCAGATTAAAACGGATTTTTGCTGATATTAAAAAAAATCCGTTTTAATCCGCGTCTTTACGAAGTAAATCCGCTTTATCCGCGTTCAAATTATACACATATTAAATATGATTTTAAAACATTGGATTTTACTAACATTTAAACAATCCGGTTTCATCCGTGTCTTTACGAAGTAAATCCGTTTTATCCGCGTTCCATTAGACATCAAATTATTAAACGAAACAAATTATGACTTTAGAAAATATTTTAGCAAAGTTGCCTTATAGTAAACCTTTTCATTTTGTAGATGAGCTATTACATGTAGATGAAAACAGTATTACCGGAACGTATACTTATAGTGAAGATCTTGATTTTTATAAAGGTCATTTTAGTGGAAATCCGGTGACTCCAGGTGTTATTTTAACCGAAACAATGGCGCAAATAGGTATGGTTTGCCTGGGGATTTATTTATTAAAGGATACCTTCAATAAAGATACAGTAGTTGCTTTTACTTCAGCAGATATGCATTTTTTAAAACCTGTGTATCCAAACGAGAAAGTAACCGTTACATCGCAAAAAATATTTTTCAGGTTTGGAAAACTTAAGTGTGATGTAATTATGACAAACGAAGCCGGACAAGAAGTTTGCAAAGGTGTCTTATCCGGAATGATCACAACAAAATTATGAGCAAAAGAATTGTAATAACAGGCTTAGGCGTAGCAGCTCCAAACGGGGTTGGGATTCCTGCGTTTACCCATTCACTGAGAAATAGTATTTCGGGAATTCGTCATGATGCGCAATTACAGGAATTGCAATTTTCTTGTCAGATTGCAGGTCAGCCACCAATTTCAGACGAATTAAAATTAGAGTATTTTACAGAATTAGAGCTCCGCGGTTTTAATAGTACAGGAATTTTATACGGTGTAATTGCTGGAATAGAAGCCTGGAAAAATGCCGGATTATCAATCGAAAACAATGAAGAACCGGATTGGAACAGCGGAACCATTTTTGGATCAGGAACATCAGGTATCGATAAATTTCGCGAAAGCATTTATAAAATAGACGAATTACAAGTTCGACGATTGGGAAGCACCGTTGTAGCTCAAACCATGAATAGCGGTATTAGCGCTTATCTTGGTGGCAAACTTGGTTTAGGTAATCAGGTTACCACAAATTCATCTGCCTGTGCGACAGGAACCGAAGCTATCATGATGGCCTACGACCGTATACAAGCCGGACAGGCAAAACGCATATTAGCAGGAAGTACCGGCGATAGCGGACCGTATATCTGGGCAGGTTTTGATGCTCTTAGGGTTTGCAGTTCTAAATATAATGATACGCCCAAACAAGGTTCCAGACCTATGAGTGCCAGCGCAGCAGGATTTGTTCCCGGAAGCGGTGCCGGAGCTTTAGTAATCGAAGATCTTGAAAGTGCCTTAGAACGAGGCGCCACCATTTACGCCGAAATATTAGGAGGAAATGTAAACTCCGGCGGACAACGCGGTAACGGCAGTATGACCGCTCCTAACAGCACAGCGGTTCAGCGATGTATTACTGATGCAATACAAAATGCAGGAATTTCTGCAACTGATATTGATGCTATAAACGGTCATCTTACCGCCACTACAAAAGACAGTCTCGAAATTGATAACTGGACTAAAGCATTAGATCGAAAGGGAACTAACTTTCCGTATATCAATTCCTTGAAAAGTATGACCGGACATTGCCTGAGCGCCGCCGGAAGTATCGAAAGTGTTGCTACGGTACTCCAGCTTCATGAAGGTTTTTTATTTGGAAATACTAATTGCAAAGATCTTCATCCTGAAATTACGGCCTTGATTGATGCTTCAAAAGTACCTTTAAAAACAATCGATAAAAATCTGAATATAATTGCTAAAGCCAGTTTTGGTTTTGGTGATGTAAATGCCTGTATAATCTTTAAAAAATTTGAAAACTAATATGAATAAAGAAGAACTTATTGCCAAGCTAAAATTGATCATTAAGCCTTACACAACCAATATCGAAGCTTATGACAACCTTACCGAAGACACTGATTTTATTAATGATTTGAATATAAATTCGGCAAACTTGGTAGACATTATTCTGGATATCGAAGAAGCATTTGATGTCGTGATTGATAATACTGATATGGAACGAATGCTCGATGTAAAAACTTCGGTCGAAATTATAGCTGAAAAGCTCGCTGCGAAATGATTGGTAATGATGTTATAGATATGATGCAATCCCGAAAGGAAAGCAACTGGCAACGTAAAGGTTTTGTCGAAAAGCTCTTTACTGCTTCTGAACAATTGCTAATATCTAAGACATCAGATCCTGAAATGATCGTATGGCTGCTTTGGAGTATGAAAGAAGCAGCCTATAAAATATATAACCGTCAAACCAAAATAAGGAAATATATTCCTCACAAACTGGCGTGTACTATCATCTCAAAAAATGAACATCACGTTACGGGAATAGTAAATTGTCCGGACTATACCTATTATACAAAAACTACAATCTCTAAAGATAGTTTACATACCGTTGCTGTTATGCATGCAAAGCATTTGGATCATGTTATTGAAATTGAAAAGAAAAACATTATTAAAGATGAAAACGGAATACCTTTCCTAACTACATTATCATCAAATGTTCTGAAAGATGTTTCGATAAGTCATCACGGGCGTTTTCAAAAAGTGGTTATTATTAATCATAAATAAAAGAGAAATTTCTACTTTTAAATTGTCAGTTTGCTATCGTATTTTCCATGTTCCTTAATCAGGGATTCCATTATACGTAAGGATTCTATAAATTGTGGTTCCTTAAATCTAAACGAAGGGCCCGAAACGCAAAGTACTGCAATTGGTTTATTCTTGTAAAATATAGGCATTGCCACACAATTCAAATCAGGATCATAGGCCTGAACATCCAAAGCATAACCCGCTTTTATTATGGTTTTAATTTCGGTTTCAATTGTGGCTGCCATTTCTGGAGTATATTGCTTACTTAAATTGGTTTGTAAATGGGCTGAAAAAGCAAGAAATGATTTTCCTATAGCCGTAGTTGCCATTTCGTACTCTTTACCGGTATTAAGCGTGATTTTTACTGCCCTGTTGGGTTCGCATTTAAGTTCATGTCTGTAATAAGATCCCATTTGTACCGCGAGATAAGAAGATTCATTGGTAAGTTGGGTTATTTTTTCTAAAATAGGCCGTAACTCACTTTTGAGCTCATTCACAGATAATAAAGGAGCATACAAACACTCCAGTTTTGATGTTATTCTATATCTCGGACTTACTTCATCTTGCTCTAAATAGCCCAGTTGTTTAAGACTGTCTAAAAAACTATGCACAGAATTTTTCTTTAAATCCAAAGCCTTAGCTACGTCGTTAAGTCTCACGAAATTACCGCTTGAAGCAATATATTCTAAAATTTGAAATGTTTTTTTGACCGACTGATTCATAAGTTCATATATAATGAACAAATTTACATTTTTTATTATTTACAAATACAAAAGTTCATTAAACAATTACTTTTGATTAAAATTTAAAAATTATGATACAAAATAAAAAATTAGGCAATTCTAGTATTGAAATTGCGCCACTGGTATTTGGAACCAATGTATTTGGCTGGACTACCGACCAAAAAATGACAGCAAATTTGTTAGATCAATTTACAGATGCAGGATTCAATACCTTAGATACGGCAGATGTTTACTCAAAATGGGTAGAAGGTCACGAAGGTGGAGAATCGGAATTGGCTATTGGAAAATGGCTGAAAGAATCCGGTAAAAGAGATAAAATTATTCTGGCTACAAAAGTAGGTGCCGAATTCTCTGAAACTAAAAAAGGATTAAGTAAAAAGTATATTATTCAGGCTGCCGAAGATTCATTAAAACGCCTTCAAACCGATTATATAGATTTGTATCAATCTCATTATGATGATCTTTCTACTCCTATCGAAGAAACTCTCGAGGCTTACGACAGTCTTATCAAAGCAGGAAAAGTAAGGATAATTGGCGCTTCAAACTTTACGCCTGAACGTTTACAGGAATCGCTTACAATTAGCAAGAACAATAATCTTCCTGCTTATCAAACTTTTCAACCTGAATATAATTTATATGATCGTCATGATTTTGAAGATAATATAAAACCAATTACTGCAAAAAATAATTTAAGTGTTATCAGCTATTTTTCTTTGGCAAGTGGTTTCTTAAGCGGAAAATATCGTGAACAAAGCGATCTAAAAGACAGTAAAAGAGGTGCATTTGTAGAGAAATATTTAAACGAAAAAGGATTTAGAATTCTAAAAGCACTTGATACTGTAACCGCAAAACATCATTCTGTTCCGGGAACAATTGCATTGGCGTGGGTAATGCATCAACCTGAAATTGCAGCACCAATAGTAAGCGCAACAAATCCAGAGCAACTAAAAGAGTTAATCAATGCAACTACAATACAGTTGGATACTGAAGATCTTGCTTTGCTAAATACCGCAAGTTTGTAATTTAGATCAAACAATTAATGAACAACAGACTTATACTCTTGTAGACAAATCTGATATTTATTTAATTTTTAAGGGATATTAAATACTTAAGTGTAAAACATTTAAATATTTAATGTCCTTTTTTCATTTGTATTATTTATTCTCTGCTTCTTATAAATATCCCAAAAAGCAATGATTTCAGGTCTTTGGCTCAGGATTAGTGGCACACAGATTTCAAAAAACCCTATCATTATAAATTAATTTTATAATGGTAAAAAATTATTAATTTGATTAATAATAACTATCGCTATAAATTTGTCTCATCAAAATCAAACAAACGATTTGAATCATTAAATAAATAACTATAAAAATTAAGATCATGAAATTTACAAGAAGAGCAAACGCAAACTGGAAAGGTACAGGAATGGAAGGAAAAGGTACTATTAGCACTCAAAGTACCACTTTAGATAATGCCCAATTATCTTTTAAAACCCGTTTTGAAGAAGGTGTAGGAACCAATCCTGAAGAATTAATCGCAGCGGCACATTCTGGCTGTTTTACCATGCAGTTAAGCTTTTTACTTTCTGAAGCAGGATTTATTCCGGAAGATTTAAGCACAGAAGCAAAAGTAACTTTTGAAGACGGAACAATCACTTTGATCCAATTAATCCTTAACGGAAAAGTTCCGGGAATTACAGAAGAAGATTTTCAGAAAGCAGCACAAAAAGCAAAAGAAATTTGTCCTATCTCAAAATTATTAAATACTGAAATTACTTTATCAGTAACATTAAACTAAATACTTTATGTCAACCTGAGCGGGGCGCTTCGACTTCGCTCAGCCTGACACAACAATTAAAACAACAAAACAATAATTTAAAAAACATACAATTTAAAAACATACAATTATGAAAACAATAGCATTAAAAGAACAATTGAATCGTTATTTCATGTTCGCAGTACTTATTTTTAGTTTCTTATTTGCAACAGCAAATTCTAATGCGCAAGCTACAGATCCGCAAATTAAAAACGTTGTATTAGTACACGGTGCATTCGCTGATGGTTCTGGCTGGAAAGGTTTATATCAGGTATTAACTAAAAAAGGATATAACGTTACCATCGTTCAAAACCCTTTAAGCTCTCTTGAAGATGATGTAAGAGTAACTAATTTAGCCCTGGACAAACAAGATGGACCAACAATTTTGGTAGGACATTCCTGGGGTGGTACTGTAATTACAGAAGCCGGAAATCATCCAAAAGTAGCGGCTTTGGTTTATGTAGCAGCTTTACAGCCTGATAACGGAGAAACTTCTGTGCAATGGTTAATGACGGCTCCTCCAGCTCCTGAAAATGGTGTTTTAAGCCCAGATGACAAAGGAGTGGTTTATTATGATAAAGCTAAATTTCATGCTGGTTTTGCTGGTGATATCAGCAAGGAAGACGCTGATTTTATGTATGCTTCTCAAGGCGCATTCTACGCAAAAGGATTTGGAACTCCGATCACAAAAGCAGCCTGGAGAAATAAACCTTCGTACGGAATCGTAGCAACTGAAGACAAAAGTATATCTCCTGAAATAGAACGCGCCATGTACAAACGTTCGAATACAAAAATTACAGAAATAAAAGGAAGCCACGTAGTGTTTATTTCGCAACCAGAGGCTGTAGCAAAAGTTATAATTGCTGCTTCTAAAAAATAAATTAAAAATAAATTCCAAATTTTTTAAATTCCAAATTCCAATTGGCTTGCCTTCAAGTTGGAATTTGGATTTTTTTTATTTGGAGTTTCTCTTTAAAATTGGAATTTTGGAGCTTTTTATTGGAGTTTCTATTTCCAGTTTGGAATTTAAAAAATTTGGAATTTATTTTTAAGCTTTAGAATGTGATTTTATATAATCACTAACTGATTTGGCAAAATAAGGTGAATCATTCCAGCGTATTTTTCGATACGCAAAATCTTTTTTGAGGGAATCCGGAAGACAATTCCAGATCGCTTCGTTCATTTTTTCGAGCAATAGTTTTTTCGAAAAGGAATCAGAAACCACCAAACTAATTTCTCTTACCGGCTTAGGTTCTTTAAAAGGTTTAAAAAGTCCCGAATTATTTTCGTTCAAAATAGAAAGTTCCGGTATAATGGCAAATCCTAATTGGGCACGAACCAGATTTTTTAAGGTTTCGATTGAACTTATATCATACGTAAACTGCTCTTTTAATTTTCCCGGAGATTTGATTCCGCAGATATCCAGCAATTGTGCGTTATAGCAAAATTCACTATGAAGCAATAATAATTCTGTTTTATCACCCGGCTGAAGTTCATAAAACTCATTATTCGCCATTGGGTGATGCTCGTTTAAATAAGCTACAAAAGGCTCTTTAAAAATAGGATGTTCGATTAAATTAGGGTTTCCGGTTGGCGTTGCCATCAAAACCACATCTAGCGATCCGGTTTCCAATTCTTTCATCAATTGTCCCGTATTGGCTTCTCTTATAATAAAATGCACTTTGGGAGTTGCCTCTTTCATGGCCTTTATAAACAACGGAATCAAATAAGGAGATAAAGTCGAAATTACTCCTACTCTAACTTCTCCCTCTAATAAGTTTTTTTCGTTTACCACAAAATCCCTGATTTCATCGGCTTCGCGAAGTATTTTCTTTGCTTTGTTTATAATCTCAATTCCAAGTGTTGTAGGTGTTAACGGAACTTTATTTCGATCGAAAATTTTAATACCTATTTCTTCTTCGAGATTTTTTAACTGAATCGTAAGTCCGGGCTGTGTAACCATACAAACTTCGGCAGCTCGTGCAAAATGACGTTCTTCATCTAATGCTACTATATATTTTAATTGCTGTATCGTCATGATTATAAAATTATTTTATAAAGATAGCAAAATATACTTTCTGCTTATATCATAAAAAAACAGGCAAAAGAAAAATTTCTTTGGCCTGTTTTCTTCCCTTCGCTCTTTAATAAATTCGCTTTCTGTTTTTGATATTTTAGATTTCTTACTTTTCAGTATTAAAATAATTTTCAAACAAAGCCAATTGGTTGTCCAAAGATTTGTTCCAATACTTTGGGTCATGTCCACCCGGAGATTCAATGTAAAGATGTTCTATTTTTTCATTCGTCAAAAGCTGATGAAAATCGCGGTTCATATCAATCATCTGCGTATCTTCTGTACCACAATCAACAATATAAAACTGATTTGCCTGCGCCATTTTTTTGGTTTTATCAAACGTAAAATACTCTTTGGATAAACTTCTAAAATCTCCCAAAACTTTATCTACCTGATAATTATGAAAATTTTCTCCAAAACGATTAAAATCCAGTGCGCCACAAGAACTGCCAACAATACCAAAAGTATCTGAATAAAAAATTCCAATATTTAATGCACCATATCCTCCCATACTCCAACCCAGAATTCCCCTCGACTTACGATCCTTTATAGTAGGATAATTAGCATCGATATAATCAACTAATTCTTTCCCTATAAAAGTTTGATATTGTGATGATTTATCTACCGGACTATCTACATACCAACTATTAAAATTACCATCGGCTAATACATAAATCATGTTGTATTTTTGAGATTTACCTACAAGATCCGGAATATCTTGTTTGTAAGTTCGATCAGGATTTCCGCTATAACCATGAAGTATATAAATGGTTTTATAGGTTTTTCCTTTTATCAGTTTTGGAGTAATAATAACTGTTTCAATCTCTTTATTCATTTTTTTACTGAATACTTTTTTATGAATAATTTGTTGTGCCGAAACAGATAGCGATATTACTAAAAGTGCCAGAGTGGTAAATAATGTTTTCATCTTTTTTGTTTTTAATGATGAGACAAAATTCAGCTATAAAAAATGCAAAAACATTTACATGTGTTGAGAAATTAAAACTTTATTTCTGTATGTGTACGAGCAAATCGACATCTCAATAACTTATTAAACCTTAATAATCTAACCCGTTAATTCTCTCAATTTTCGGTTGTTTCAAGGTTTAAAACTAAAAATAAGTCAGATTTATGGCCTGAATTTTGATTAAAATCTTTAAATTTATGTTTTAAAATCTTATTTTATGAAAAATTACGTACTAGTATTCGTCGCTATTTTAGCATTATCTTTTAATTCTTGTACTTCAATGAAAGACACTTCAAAAACTGCCGATCTCTATAATACAACTTGGGAACTTGAGTATATTTCCGGCCCACGCATCGCTTTTGAAGGTTTATTTCCGGATAAAAAACCGTTTATTAAATTTGATGAAGCTACTAAACAAGTTTCAGGAAATGCTGGTTGTAATGGTTACAGCGCTCCATTTACATTAAAAGGAAAATCACTTACTTTTGGTGAACAAGGTCCTGCTACTTTAATGTACTGTGAAGGTGGCGGAGAACAGGTGTTTACAAAAACGATCAAAAATATTGATAGTTATTCTATTGATAAAGATGGTAAACTGAATTTGATCATGAAGGATATCCCTATGATGAGATTTAAAAAAGTGACTAAATAATTTTTATTGCTTTACATAGAACAATTAATAAAAACAAAATCCCTCAGTTTTAAAACCTGAGGGATTTTTTTATGGATGATGTATGTTGTGCAGAAACATAAAAAAAGGTTCCTGACGAAAAAGACCGCCAGAAACCCTCAAATAAAAAAACAAAATAATAAGTTATCCTCTAAAACCTGAATGTTAGATTTACTAAAAAGTTTGCCGGAGGTTGTGGTGCTCCCCATGAACTCCAGTATTTTTTGTTCGAAAGGTTATTTATCTTAAGTCCCACTCTCCAGTTTGATTGCTCGTAAAATATAGTTTGATTATAAATCGTGTACGAAGGAATATAAAAAGTATTGGTAGTCGCCATATAACTTTTATCTACATAGTTTGCACCAACACCAATACCAAGACCTTTTAAAACGTTTTGAAATTTATACGAAGCCCAAAAGTTTACCACATCTTCAGGAGCATCTTGTGCTTTATTGCCTTCGATAGCTTTATTGGCTTCACTGGTCTTCACAATTCGATTATCATTATAAGCATATCCTGCTGTAATATCTAAACCGGGAAGCGGATTAGCAAGAAACTCAAATTCAACTCCTTTACTCACCTGTTTTCCATCTTGTTGGTACGTTAAATCAGCTTGGCGTATTAGCGCATTATCATTCGTGATTTTGTAATAACTTACTGTGGCACTTAATTTTTTATTAAACATTTCCGCTTTTATACCTCCCTCATATTGATTTGCATATAAAGGATCTAATATAAGCTGCTCGCCTCCCGGTTGTGTAACCGGAGCAAGATTCTGAAATCCGTTCATGTAATTTCCAAATACAGAAACCTGATCCTTCACAATCTGATATACTATTCCTAATTTTGGTGACAATGAGTTTTGACTATATCCAGGCACGGTTCCGCTTTCTTTTCGATCAAAATTATCCAAACGTAAACTTGCCATTGCATATAATCTGTCTGCAACACTTAATACGTAAGAGGCATATCCGCTAAAAGTGTATTCATCACGTCCCGCTCTTATCACCGGTGCCAGCAATACTTTATCAATCTCGCTTCTTCTAACCGGATTAAAATTAGTAGTTACATCAATGGTTCTAAACGGAGCCGCAGGAGTTGGTGTAGACGAAAATGTATCGGTATAATACCTGTAATTAACTCCCGCCAATATTTTATGTTTTAAAATTCCTGTCGAAAATTCACCATTAAAATTCTGCTGAATATTAGTATAATTACTCGAAATTGGTCCAAAAAGCGTTGCGCGCATAGTAGCCGTTGTAGGCGAAGTCCAGGTTGGTAAAACCTGATAACTATAATCTAAGTCTTCACTTACGTAAGAAAATAAAGTAGTCGATTTCCAACGATCATTTATCTGATATTCGGCCTGAACAAAAGCTTTAGACGAAGATGATTTTGCATCGACATCATCGTGAACCAGCGATTTTTTATAATTTAATTGTATATCGCCAGGATTCGTTATTCCTGATGCAACGGTTGCAGTTGGGTATAACGGTCTTGTATTATTTACTTTAAACAACTCTGCATCAACGCTAAAAGTAAGTTTTTCGCTTGCTTTAAAAATAATACTTGGCGTAAAAGAAAGTGTTTTATTAAAACCATAATCCAGGAAACTTTTTTCATTATTGACTTCGGCATTCAATCTAAAAAGTACATTTTTATCTTTCGTTAATGGAGTATTTAGATCTACTGTAAGTCGGTTTATACCAAAACTTCCAGCTGTATAGGATATTTCAGTAGCCGAAGTTTCAAAAGGTTTTTTGGTAACCAGATTGACAACACCACCAAACGAAGAAGCCGATGAACCAAATAAAGTTCCCGAAGGTCCTTTTAATACTTCTATTCGTTCAACATTTGCAATACCTACACTTGATCTTCCCGAAAGTGTTTCCATTCCGTTTCGGGAATTAATTCCTGTCGTAAAACCTCTAAATATAACCGCAAATCCACCTGATGGATAATTAAGGGGTACAACTCCGGGTGCGTTTCTAACCGCTCCGGCAGGGTCAATTACAATTTGTTCCTGAATCAATTCTTTGTGTATCACATTATAAACCTGAGGATTTTCTATATTTTTAAGAGGCATTCTCGCAACATATTGTGTTTTCTTAGAAAGAAGACTTTTTCTGTTATTGATTACCACCTCCTGTAATTCCTTGTTCGAAACCTTCAATTGCACATTAAGTGTCGTGGTTTCGTTATCTGCTACTACAATTTGCTGCTCTACAGTTTCGTAACCTGTTAAGGATATTTGCATTGTATATGAATTGCTTCTTATACGGCTGAGTTCAAAATTCCCCTCCTCATTGCTACTAATATTATATTTCGAATTCTTTAAAACAATATTTACTTCAGAAGCAGGCTTTCCATCAGAAGTAGTTATTTTCCCTTTAATTTTTCCGTGGCTTTGTTGTGCAACGGCGGCACATACAGTAAATAAAAAGCATATAATAAATAAAAACTTTGATGTTCTTACACTAAAATAGTTCATTGATTTTGAGTTTGGTTAATTTTGTTTTTATTTAGAATTAATAAAAACAGTGCAAAAATAGAAATTAATGACACTTTAACAAGTAGAATTTCTATTTATTATAAAGTATCTCACTTTTATACGAGGTATTCAACAGAAAATCAATCCGTTTCTCTATTTACCAAAGACAACTTTATATTATTTTGAAGGACTTTACTTGTCAGTAAAACGGATAAATTAACCCGTAAAATTCTATTTTTAAGGCTTTCTTTTTGATTAACTTATAATAGAAATCTGAATGTTTTATTTTAAATAAAAAAAGCAATTATTTTTTTGAAACATAGTGTATATTGAGTCTAAATAAGTATAAATTTGTGCGAGAATTTTAGAATCATTAAACAATTCTATACAACATTAACAAAATCTACGGATCACTTTATTTGACTGATCTGGAAAACAGCCTATATGAAGAAAGGATTTAAAAAAAATATTGGACTTTTGCACTTATGGTTGGGTCTAGGTTCTGGTTTAATTGTTTTTATTGCTGCATTAACAGGTAGTATTTTGGTTTTTGAAAAAGAAATTGACAAAGCTATACATCCGGAATATTATAATGTTACTACCGTTGGAACCACCAAAAAGACTATTGACTATTGTGCCGATATTCTTGAGAAACAATATTCGATAAAAAAAATTACCCGTATTTATACTTTTAGTGATCCTTCGCGTACCATGCAGGTTTTAGGAAAGGACTCTGATAAAAAAGCACAATTTTTTTCTATCGATCCTTACACCGGAAAAGTTCTGGCAACAACTCCTCAGGAAAAAAGATTTTTTGTTTTTGTGCTAAAAATACACAGACAATTATTACTGGGTGAAACGGGACAGATCATTATGGGAACTTCCTGTCTGATATTTGTCTTTATGCTTATTTCCGGATTAATTTTATGGTGGCCAAAGAAAATCAAAAACCTAAAACAAAGATTAACCGTAAAATGGAATGCTTCTTTCAAAAGAGTCAACTGGGATTTTCACTCCACTTTTGGTTTCTATAGCTTTTTAATTCTATTAATTATTGCTCTAACCGGATTAAACTTTGCTTTTAGCTGGTTTCAAAACGGAGTTTATTTCGTAGCTGATGGCACTACAAAAAAGTCTTCTGCAAAAGTAAAAAACCCAACGAAAATAGATCCTAAACTAAATCACACGGCCTTTTACCAAGGCATTTACAATAAGGCTGATAGTATTTTTCCTTACACAGGAAACATCCAAATCAGAATGCCGGTGGATACCATTAATAGTATTTTGGTCTTAAAAGAATATTCAGAAATAACCATTCCAAATCAATCCAGTGCCGCTTATTTTGACAAATATACCGCCAAAGAAATTGAGGCAAGACCTTATGAGAATTTTTCAAACGGAGATAAACTAAGACGTTTGAACTATCCTATTCATACCGGAAGTATTTATGGTTTACCAACTAAAATATTGGCATTTTTAGTCTCTCTTTTCGCTTTAACATTACCTATTACAGGATTATTAATCTGGTTGGGAAAAAAGAAGAAAGTTAAAAAAAATTCCAAATTCTAATGAGCGTTGGAATTTGGAATTTAATTTTTGGAATTTAATTTTTTAAGATTTAACAGGAGCAGCTGCCAAATTCTGTACTCTGTATCTGTTGAAAATCATGAAAACAATCACTACAATAAAGATTAGCGAAATATTAGCAAACCCTAATAACAACTGGCTTTTCACGGCATATAAATTGACAAATCCGTAACTGAATAAAGAGCTTAACATATAAGTTCCTCCGCCTGTAAGTCCGCTGGCTACTCCGGCATTTTTAGAAAAACGGCTTAGACAATAGCCGTAAATATTATTAAAAATAAATCCTCCACAAACGTTGATTCCCATTGTAAAACCTATTAGCGTATAAATATTGCTGGTAATAGAAGCCGTAGAAATCATTAATAATACCAAAATCACTTGTACCGTAACGGCAATAGTTACTTTTTTAGCCAAAGGTTTATGAATAAGCGATTTGGCAATAATACCGCCTGTCATCACCGCCAAACCCGATAGTAAAGAACTATAACCAGTTGTAATGGCCGAATATCCCAATACGCGTTCTACAATAAACGGACTGGATAAACTATACACGACAACAAGCCCGAAACAAATTGCGAGAATCAAAACGCCCAAAGTAAAATCGCCTGATCTTAGCATTCCGGAGTAGGTTTGTGCAATGGTTTTTAATTTAAAAGGATGAAAATATTTGAGAGATTCTCCGCTATACAAAAGTTCTAAAACCAAAAAAAGCAATGATAAACAGCCAAGGAAATAAAAGTTGGATCTCCAGCCAAAGCTACTTTCTAAATATCCTCCTAAAAACGGCGCCATAATAGGTGCACACGCCCAAATGATCGAAAATAAACTGATATAACTCTTTAGTTTTTCACCCGAATAAAGGTCGACGAAATAAGCTCGTTTGGCTATGACAATAAAAGCAATCGCGATTCCCTGAATGATTCGCATGGCATAAATCACATAAATATCAGGCACCAAAGCAATCACAAAACTGGTGGCTGAAAACACGGCAAGTGAAGCTATATTAATTTTAAAGCGTCCGAAACTGTCTAATATACTGCCTATAAAAATTTGGCTTACGCCGAGGCTAAACATAAAGAAAACTAACGAAAGCTGAATGGCTCCCGCAGAAACGTGCAAATCTTTTGCCATAGCAGGAAGTGAAGGCAAATAAATATCTGTGGCAAATCCGGATAACGGAATAAGGGATAAAGCTAATAAGGTACTAAAGCCCTTATGATTTTCTTTTAAAGTTCTCATTTTTTAAAATTAATTAGTTTTAAATTAGACCGATCGGTCTAAAAAAGTTCAAAAAAAAACTACAATACATAGTTTTCGAATTCGGTTTTAATGCTGTCCAGAATAATTTTCATTTGATCATCAGTTCCTAAAATTTTTCTACATAAAATAGCGCCTTCAATCATGGCAAAAACTTTTATGCTAAAATGTTCAGGATTGATTTCTGATGATAATTCATTGTTTTTTATTCCTTCTTCAGCAATAATAAAAAATCTATTTTGGGCAGAACGAATGGCTTTTTTTACCTGTTCTTTCATAGCAGGATTAGTATCGTCAGCTTCGACTCCAAAATTCAAAATCGGACAACCATCTGCGGTATTGATGTCATTGGCATAGACATCCAATAAATTAAACAGTTTCTCTTTGGCCGATTTTCCTTCAGCTACAGCTGTATTCAGTTTTGTAGACAATTGAGATCTTAGATACAAAAATGATTCCTTGCAAATCTCTTCTTTGTTCTCAAAATTTCCGTAAATACCGCCTTTAGCCAGTTTCGTAGCTTCCATAATATCGCTCAATGAAGTTCCTGCCATCCCCTTTTTGTTGATTATAGGAGCCGATGCTTCGATAATAAATTGTCTGGTTCTTTCTGCTTTACTCATAGCCTTTTTATTTGAGGGAACAAATTTAGACCGTTCGGTCTTTATTTACAAATATTTTAACTTTTTATTTTTTGATGGGCCACGGGTTATACGGATTTAAAGGGTTGACGCGGGTTTTCTTTTTAAAGTATTTATCATCCACGACAAACCCGACAGGTTTTTAAAACCTGTCGGGTTTACTCTCTCCAATATTAAATAAGAATTTTTACTTTGGAAAATAACTTCCTTTCAAAATCAATTTTACAGATCCTATTCCAACTCCTAAAACCACAATATTCATAATACAAAAGATTATTATTGCCAAAATAGAAACCGTAAAATCAGCGGTTTTTAAAGCAAAAATCGAAAGTCCCTGCGATAAGGTTGCAATGCCAAAAGTATACGCCCAATATCCGGGTGCAAAAGCTTGTTCTTTTAGCCATTTTAAGGCAAAAGTTATCGCTGTAAAAATAAATAATGCATATCCCATTAAACCATAAGTAATGGGGATACTTAAATTTTCTCCTGCCAAAACCTGATACGCCACAAACAAGATCACGGCCGGTGCCATGTAAATTCCCATAAAGTTTCTGGTTTTAGCGCCAAGTCCACCAACGGTTAATTGTTGTGTGATTACAGAATCCATAATGAGCCACGAAATGGTTCCAATGCCCAGAAGTACACAACCATAATTGCTATATCCTAATAATCCGGCTGCGAGTGCATTTACCAAAATACTTGCCGTGAATGTCAGGAATAATGACGGCGTTGTCTGTTCAGCCTGACGTTCTTGTGTCCATAAACCCGAAAGTTTGTAAGCGCCATAAAGAAGATTTAAAACTGAACCTATCCAAAACAACGATATAGCAATCGACAAACTATAAACATGAATCGCGATTGCCATTAATATAATCGATTCAGGAATTAATGCCAGAAACGACGATTGTACAGGATCATTGAATTCGTTTACAGCCAGTTTTCGATGCTGAATCCATTTGTTACAATACAGCAATAACCACCATAAAAAAGAAATTATGGCTAAACCTTCTAAAACTTCGCCAATATAAGAAGGTAAATTCCATAATGAAGTGGCGTTTCTCCAGGCATTTCCTGTTTCAGCCAATCCTAAAGTCATCGCGAAAAAAGATGCGGGCGCAATTGGTAATGTAATCTCTTGTTTTTGAAACTGTTGTTGTCTGGTTTTGTATGTGATTTTGTCCATTATTAAAATATTTAATTTAACTTTGAGCAAAATTATACTGATTTAACTATTTTATAATTGTAATATCATTCGTTAATTTAGTAATATGTTGTTATGATAAAGACCAATTTATATCTTCCGTACGAAGTTATTTTTAAAGAAGTAAACGAATCTCTGCACACAGAAGTCGGTAACAATTTCTTTGAATTGCTTTATATCGTTTCTGGAACCGGTGTACAAACCATCAACGAAAATCGATTATCATACGAACCGGGACATCTTTTTTTGATCACGCCTCAGGATTCCCATTCTTTAGAAATCAAAAGTCCAACGACTATATTTCAGTTGCGTTTTACGGATATTTACATCAAAAACGGACCTTTTACATCGAATAATCTTTATAAGCTCGAATACATTTTGCAACACGCTCATCATCAGCCGGGATGTATTTTAAAAAGAGCTACAGACAAAAATCTGGTGCATCCGGTTATAGAAGCAATTAGGCATGAATATCATAATCCCACTTTGTACAATACCGAACTGATTCAGTTATTGATCAACACTTTGATTGTTATTATTGCCAGAAATATCTCTGAATATCTTCCGGAAAACATCAACAAACAATCTGACGGAAAAGCGCATACATTACTGGAATATATTCAAACTCATATTTATGAACCTGAAAAATTAAGTGTAACGGTTATGAGCGAGAAATTTGGCATTTCTGAAACTTATTTAGGAAGATATTTTAAGAAACAAGCCAATGAAACACTCCAGGACTATATCTCGAAATACCGAATAAAACTGGTCGAAAACCGATTACTTTATAGTGATTTGCGCGTGGGCGAAATTGCAAACGAATTGGGGTTTAATGATGAAAGCCATCTCAACAAAATCTTCAAAAAACATCGGGGCACTACTCCATCTGCGTTTAGAAAAAATCAAGTGAATTAACCTGGTTCTAATCATCATGTTTTAATGTGATTATGAATCTTTATTTCTAAATTTTCTTTAATATAAAAACTTCTAAATTAGATCAGCTTAGAGATTGTCTATTTCAAAGTTTAAATTGTCCGTTTCAACATTATTTCAATTTTAAATTGATGACTTATGGCGCAAATTTGTCCTATAAATCAACTTAAAAAATAGAAATCATGACTACAAAAACAACAAAAATTATTTACTGGACAGGAATTATTTTAACTTCTTTATGGTTTGGTGCCAGCGGTTTTTTCGAATTAACTACCAACCCGATTGTTTGGGGAATTACGCAACAACTGGGCTATCCGGAACATTTTATTTATTTACTGGGCGTAATGAAAGTTGCCGGAGTAATCACTTTATTGATTCCGAACAAATTATTGCGATTGAAAGAATGGGTATTTGCCGGAGTGTTTTTTGATATCACTTTCGCCTTCTTTTCAAAACTTGCCGTTTTAGGTTTTCCTGCGACTACCGATGCTATTATTGCTTTTATAATGGTGAGTGTAACGTATATCATGTTTAGAAAATTGTACACGGCAACTTACGCACTATCAAATTAAGCATTAAAGCTTTACTGTTTTAATCTCGCAATCCCAATAGCATCATACCGTTTGGACACGAATATTACAGCTCAATTTTAAACACAAATTGCACTAATTGACACTAATTCATTTCGTGAAATTAATTTCACAAACTAAATTAAACGAATTAAAATTTGTTGTACTGATTTCCAGACGGTAGGTTAGCATCGGGATTGCGCTTTTTCCAATCATTCAAAATAATCATATGAAAAATACACTTTTAATAAGCGCCCTCATTGCGCTTTCCGTACTATTTTCTCTCAACTGTTTCATGTTTCCCGATAGTTACGAAGAACTATCCGGAAAGTTAAAATCAGAGAAAATCGAAATACAAACTTCTAATAATAAAGGATTTGCCATTGTAGAACTTTTTACTTCCGAAGGTTGTTCGAGCTGTCCTCCTGCCGATGAATTGATGGCGAAACTACAAACCGAAAACAAAGACAAAAACATTTATTTCCTGGCGTACCATGTTGATTATTGGGATCGTTTGGGTTGGAAAGATCAATTCAGTTCAAACGAATTTACCGTTCGCCAGCAACAATATCAAAAATGGCTGAATCTTTATGTCATGTACACGCCACAATTCATCATCAACGGAACTACAGAATTTGCGGGCTATAACGAAACAACACTTTCTAAAAAGATTTCTGATGCTTTGGCAATGCGACAAACTTCAAATCTGGAACTTAATGTTCATTCTGAGAAAGATTCTTTAGCAATTCATTTTAAAACCAATCTATTAGAGCAAAATACCAATTTGTTTATTGCCACAATTCAAAAAGAAGCCATCTCGAAAGTAGCAAGAGGCGAAAACAAGGGAAACACTTTACATCACGTTCAGATTGTGAGGCAACTTAAAAGTTTTGCTTTAAATGAAAAAGAAGGAAATATTGCCATTGAAAAACCTGCAAATTTCAACGCTAAAGAATGGGAATTAATAGGTTTTATTCAAAATACTTCGAACGGGGAAATTTCCGCTACAGCGAAAGTTAACTTGAAATAAGGATTGCCCACGGATTGCACGGATTTAAACCAATGTTCACTGATTATTATTTTTATAATCAGTGATTTTTTTATGCCACAGATTACACAGATTAAAATGATTTTTTCTTTGAAATCAGTTTGATTTTTAATCTGTGGCATATTAAATAATAAACTATCTATTCTCTAACCAACTCAAAAATGCAGTGGCTTTGTCTTTACCAACCAGTAATTTTTCTTCTGTTGGGATGGTTAATTTGAGGATTAACTTACGTGAAAAATAATGTTCTGCTTCTCTAATGGCTGAAAAATTGACCAAATATTGCCTGTTTGTTCTAAAGAATTGCGTTGGCGATAAAAGTTTATGCACTTCATCAAGAGATTGTGTTATTTGGTATTCGGCCTTATCGAAAGTCATAATCGTTGGCGTTTCATTTTTAATATAAAAAAACGCAATATTCTCTGTTAGAATAGTTTGGTATTTATTATTCTTAAAAACCAAAAAACTGCTTTTCCCTTTATTCTCGCCTGTTCTGGTTAGTAAATACTCGAAATCAGGCATTGCTTTTTTATTTCTTTGAAAGAAATTCTTCAACTCTCCTGCTTTCTTAATCGCCTGAGCGATGCTTTCTCTTGAGAATGGCTTCAATACATAATCTATTCCGTTTGATTTGAAAGCTTCAATTGCGTAATCATCAAAAGCGGTACAGAAAATTACGGGAGATAAAACTTCGACATTTTTAAAAATTTCAAAACATAAACCATCGGCCAGTTGAATATCCATAAAAATAAGATCAGGCTGATCATTCTCTAACAAATAACTCACAGCACCGTCTATGCTTTGTATATACGACAAAATTTGAGCATCTGGCCTGATACTCAATATAAGCTGACCAAGTGCTTTGGCCGTTTTTACTTCATCTTCAATTATTATGATAGTCATAGGTCATTGGTATTTTTACTTTAAAAATAGTTTCGTTTTTATCGATTTCAATTTCTCTGTGAATCAAATGCGAAAAGCGCTGATTAATATTGTCCAATCCAACTCCGGTAGACAATACGCCTCTTTTGAGCTGAATCTGATTTTCGATCACCAGGAAATCTCCTTCGGTATATAATTTAATGTGTAAAGGTTTATCTAATGAAACCACGTTGTGTTTGATGCAGTTTTCGATTAATAATTGCAGCGTAAAAGGCGGAACAGCCGAATCATATTGTCTTTGATCGACTTCGTTTTCCAGAACAAATCCGTCCTCAAAACGGGCTTTTAAGAGATAAACGTAAGAATCCAGAATCTGAAGTTCTTCTCGTAAGGGAATCAAATCCAGTTTCCTGCTTTCAAGTGTAAAACGATAAAAATCTGATAATTTCAGAATAAAATCAGAACTCTGAGGATCCTGAATATCCACCATCGATTTTAAAGTATTTAAACTATTAAACAAAAAATGCGGATTGACCTGTTGTTTTAATAGTTCGTATTGTGCGCCCAGATTTACGGCTTTGGTGCGTTCGAGTTCTACGCCCATTTGCTGGGTTTGATAATTTTGAAAAAGCAAATGCAAGAACATATAGACAATCAAATTGATTAAAACGCCTCGTAATTCGAACATAATTGGAGCGTCCATTTTTGATATTTGAAAAAGTTCCTGATGTCCGATTACCAAAATCACCATGACCACAATCCCCATGACAACACTGAGTAAAAGTTTCCAGTTGAATAAACTTTGATGGCTGCGCTGCGAAGAAAATTTAGGCAAGCTATACATGTTATAATACCATATAAAAACAGAAAACAGCAACGTAATCGAAGAGTTTATAATAATGTCTCCGGGTGTCGAATCGCCATCAAATAATTTGGGTATCGAAGCAAGAATTGCGAGTGCTATAGAACTTCCCCAAATGACTTTATGGGAAACCTCAAAGCGTTTTACTTTTTCCATATTTTGTGTTTATTTTTTTAATCTTGCTTTTCAAAGATAATATATTTTAGAAGTATTTTATATCGAAAAATAGTGTCCTGATTATTTAGAAATCTATGCTTTTTTCTATTAATTTATATTAATTAAACACTTTATATAAAACATTAAAAATATCTGATTTTAATTTAGTTAAATTAGTAATTTTATTTATTAAAGATTTAAGTTTAAAGTTCCTCTGCGCATTTTTACCATTCTGGGGAATGAGGAAACTTCGAACGTAATTTCGCAATATAACTTCGCATCGAAAGTGCAATCTTTATCGTGCTTCTATTGCAGATTGCTTCGCCAGTTCGCTATCGCTCGTGTCCTGTTCCTCGGAATGACAAAAATGACGGTTATCACTACTAATAACGGATTCTAATCCCTTGAAAGGATCGTAAATCAAAATTATAAATGTGCATATTAGCAAACCTTAAAAACTGTAAACCAATATTGTATCGCTAAATAAAGCCGGTTCATCAAAAACTAATTTTTTCTCCATAAATCCCATCAAAGGATTTCCAAAGAGATTTATTTTGTCTTTATCAGTCACTTTAATCATCGCCAGATTAGTGGCAGAAGTACGATTGTTTTCGTTTAAAACCGTGTTCCACTTTTGACTGTGTAATTC
Source organism: Flavobacterium sp. C3NV (assembly GCF_046825355.2). Taxonomy (NCBI): domain Bacteria; kingdom Pseudomonadati; phylum Bacteroidota; class Flavobacteriia; order Flavobacteriales; family Flavobacteriaceae; genus Flavobacterium; species Flavobacterium sp. C3NV. Next base: position 123,061 of record NZ_JBKQBJ020000016.1, read on the forward strand.
CGAACGGAGATCTTTTGAAAATTTATTTAGCATTGAAATACTGTCATTCCCATTCGTGATATATTTATTAAATATAAATTCTTCAAACATTTGATTATTTTTAAAATATATAGCCTTATCTAAACTATTACTAGAATATTTTTGAGCATGAGATTCAACAGAAAAAAAGAAAAAAGCTGCGGCTAAAAAAGAGAATATTGGTTTCATTATGATAGTATTTAAGAGTTAAAAAGTGTTTTATTTTTAAACAAATTTATATTGTAACCCTTGAAATAAGAAGTCAAAAAAAGGTCAACCGGACAACTTAAAACCTGAATTGGACATGCACTTATATGAACTAGTTTTATGTTTTTTTCGAAGCAAAGATATTCTTGAATTGTTTCTCTAAAATAATCGCGCAATCCCGATAGCTATCGGGAGCCAAGGCGCAAAGAAAAATAAGCAAAAAGGCTAAACTTGGCGACTTGGCGTCTTTGCGCGAAATTAAATCTGCTTTGTAAAAAACAAAACCGGAAGAAATCTCCCGGCTGGTTTTTAAAATCCAAATCAAGTATGTCGCTCCGATGGAGCTTTTATATACTGTAAATGCTTTTATTTTCTATAAATATAACGCTCCGCCGGAGCTTTAACAATGATTATGTATCGATCTTCTATAAACATGGCGCTCCGCTGGAGCTATAAAAAAAGAATGAATAATGAAGTCCCAGCGGGACGTTATATTTATAGAAAAATTTATACGCTGTTTGATTAAACCCCAGAGGGGTGAGATATTGAATATGGCACTATTTTAAAATATTACCTAAAACCTTTACACATTTATGGTTTCGCCAATATCAGGCAAATACAAACTCAAACCTGCAGTTTTAAATTCATCGATTGCGCTGTTTTTATCCATTTTTATGAATCCGAAAGTATCATAATGAACTCCAATTACTTTTTTGGTTTTTACCAATTCTGCCGCTTCAATAGCATCGTCGATTCCCATTGTCAATAGATCTCCCACGGGAAAAACTGCAAAATCTAAATCTACCCATTTCGCAACAAGGCTCATATCTAACGTAAGTGCTGTGTCGCCGCTGTAATAAAAATTACCTTCGGATGTTTTAAAGGCAAATCCGCTGGCAGATCCTGCGTAGGCACCGTCAGGAAAACTACTTGAATGCTGTGCGATAAAAGCTTTTACGGTTCCAAATTCAAACGTTCCTTTACCACCCGGGTTTATTGGCTGTAGATTTTTAAGTCCGAGTTTGCCGAAATAATGATACAACTCCCAACTGCCAAATACAGTTGCTCCAGTCCGATTTGCAATAACTTCAACATCGAGCATATGATCAAAATGTCCGTGAGAAACAAAAATATAATCCGCCTTAATTGCGCTTATATCAATATCTTTTGCCAATTCGTTTCCTGAAATAAAAGGATCAAACAACAAGTTTTTGCCTCCTACTTCCACCGAAAAGCAAGAATGGCCGTAATACGTTACTTTCATATTTTTATTTTTAAATGGTTAATTCCACATACTAAATTACTAAAAATCAATTAATTAAAACTAAAATCATATTTAGCGATTTTATTCTTCTTTATAATAAAGGCTCCTGACAAGCTGCTTTATTGGCACCCAAAATGATTCCGTCGTTTCTGTCCTGTACAAAACCTATTACTTCCCAGTCTTTTGTATTAAAATCTTTAGGCAAATGAATAATAGCAATTCCGGATCTGTCTTTGTTAAGATTTACGGTATGCAAATGATGCACGATTTGATAATGCGATAAAATACGATGGGCATTCTCCCCTCTTTTTACATTGCTTTTGGCAGATTTTTGAACAATGGCAATCAATAACCGACTGTTTTTTGATGTTCCCTCAACTGTATAATTGACAGAAAGAGTATTGTTAATTTCACTTGCTTTTAATGTCAAATCAGCAACTGCGGGCTTATACAATGCTGTTTTAATGCCGTTTCTCACAACCGTTTCCTGCGAACCAATATAATCTGCTTTTCCGTTTATGATTAGTTGTGGCGTGTAGATGGGTTCTTTCCCGAGAAATTTAGCATATTCGTATTGCCTTTGGGTATAATCAGGATTGCTAAAAATATCTTTCCAGCCTTGTTTGTCCCAATAGTCAACGTGATAAGCAAGAACATATAAATTGCTGTCTTTGTACTCGTTCTGAATTTTGCCCAGCAATTCATCCGCCGGAGGACAACTCGAGCAACCTTCTGATGTAAATAATTCTAAAAGGGCAAAACCTTTCTGCTCTTTTTTATCTGTAGCATTTTGTGCAGAAGAAGTCATTGCAATAAGAAGCATCAAAGTAATAAAAACGCGTATTGATTTTATTTTTTTCATGATTTCTGTTTTAAAGATTACTAATAAAAAACCTCTCCGGAAGAAGAGGTTTTCGTTTGATTGATTATATAATATTAATTGTCACATCAATGTTTCCTCTTGTCGCTTTAGAATATGGACAGGTTTGATGCGCCATTGCTGTAAGTTCTTTTGCGACTTCAGGTTCAATTCCAGGAAGGCTCACATTAAGACGCGTTTGCAAAGAATATTCTCCCTCTGTAACGCATAAATCTACTTCAGCATCTACAGCAGTTGCTACCGGAAGTTTAATTCCTAATTTTGAAGCTGCGATTCCCATTGCCCCAATAAAACAAGCCGACCATCCCGCGGCAAATAGCTGCTCCGGATTTGTTCCCGGACGTGATGTTCCTGGCGAACTTAGTTTAATATTCAATTGATCATCTGAACTTTGAGATGCTCCTTCACGACCGCCTGTTGTGTGTGTTTTTCCTGTGTATAATACTTTTGTTCCCATGTTAATTAATTTTAGATTTTAGACTTATGATTTTAGATTATTTGAAATTTTAAATTGAATGCTTTATGATTTAACCGCAAAGCTTTGTTTAACTTTGTGTTCTCTGTCGTAAGTTTAACCGCAAAGCGCGCAAAGTTTTTTAATTTTAAGGAGCTTATAAAAACGCTAAGAGCGCAAAGCTTTGTGTTCTTTATTATAAATAATTTTAAGTACTTCAAAAATAAACCTAGCGAACCTTGCGTAGATCCTTGCTCTCTTTGCGGTTAAACATTACTTTAAAATAAACCTTAGCGAGCTTTGCGTAAATCCTTGCGCTCTTTGCGGTTAAACATTACTTTAAAAATAAACCTTAGCGAGCTTTGCGTAAATCCTTGCGCTCTTTGCGGTTAAACTTTTTGCGGTTAAATAACTTTACTTTGCCACATCAATAATCGCCTGAGCAAATGCTTTTGGATCTTCTTGCGGAACGTTATGTCCAATTCCTTTTAGGATTCTGTGTTCGTACTTACCGGTGAATTTATTGGCATAAGCTTTTCCGTCTATGTTAGCACCGTCGAAATCGCTTCCTATTGTGATTGTCGGAACTTTAATTGCTGGTCTTGTGGCCAATTTATTTTCCAAACTATCGTATTTAGATTCTCCTTTTTCAAGAGACTGTCTCCATCTGTAATTGTGAATTACAATTGCTACGTGATCCGGATTATTAAAAGACTGAGCGGTTTGATCGTAAGTTGCTTTATCGAAATTCCATAACGGAGAAGCTATTTTCCAGATCAGTTTATTAAACTCATAAGTATTTTGGCTGTAGCCGAGTTTCCCTCTTTCAGTGGCAAAATAATATTGGTACCACCATCCTAATTCGGCTTGAGGAGGTAACGGTTTTAAATTCGCTTCCAGATTTACAACAAGGTAGCCACTTACAGAGACCAATCCGTTTAGGCGCTCCGGCCAAAGTGCTGCCATCACGACCGCTGTTCTTGCTCCCCAATCGAATCCACCAATAGTCGCTTTATCAATTTTTAAAGCATCCATAAAAGCTATAATATCGCTTGCCAAAGCCGCCTGCTGTCCGTTTCTAAAAGTATCTTTAGAAAGAAAAGTCGTTGTTCCTGATCCTCTTAAATAAGGTGTAAGAACTCTGTATCCTTTTGCAACTAAAATAGGCACCACTTCATTATAACTTTGAATGTCGTAAGGCCATCCGTGAAGCAAAATTACCGGAGTTCCGTTTGAAGGTCCTGCTTCAGTATACCCTACGTTCAATAATCCGGCATTAATTTGTTTTAAGGTTCCAAGAGAACTTGCCGTTGTTTGTTTCTCTGATTGCGCATTTACAAATGTCATTGTAAAAAACAAAGCTGCTATTACAAGTATTTTAGAAGCTATTCTTTTAGCGAAACTGCTTTTGTTATTGTGTATTGTTTTCATGATTATTGTTTTTAATATTTTGATTATGAGTTAATTTCTTCGTCAAAAGTATTCTGATAACCATTCTTGTACAATCAGAAAATAGTTGAAACGGACGAAGTAAAACCTGAAACGGACAAACCTAAACCTGAGATTTTTATTTTTTCATCACTAAAATTGGTTTGCCTTTCTCGACGATATAAGTGGCTAACTCAGAAGCTTTGGCATTGGTATGATTTTTTGCCGAGTGAAACTTTCCTGCCGGAATAAAAAGCACTTCTCCTGCTTTTAAGGTTACAGGCGTTTCATCTTCAATTTGATATTCCAGCGAACCTTCTATCACATAAATAATTTCTTCTCCCGGATGTGCGTGTTTGCCAAACGAAGTATGAGCATCAAAATCAATTCGGGCCTGAACCGTTTCTTTTCCCGGAATGCTTAGATCGTGTTTTTGTAAATCGGTTCTTTTTATGCCGCTTTGTTGTGCATGAGCATTCGATGGGGTCAATAGTGCAATAAGACCTACGATCATAATTGCATATATTTTATTTGTTTTCATTTTGTTTGTTTTTGATTATGTGTTATATATTATTTCACGCAGATTTAAAAAGATTTAAGCGGATAACCGCAGATTAATATTACTAAAAATTTAAATCTGCTCCAATCTGTCAAATCTGTGTGAAACAAAATTATTTTAATCTCAATAATTCTATCTAACTCTTTGTCAAAGTCCCGAAACCTGTTAGGTATATTCTACTATTATTTATTTTCTCAAAGATTTAAATGCTGCGCGAAGTTCTTCTGTAAAAAGTTGTGGTTCTTCCCAAGAAGCAAAATGACCTCCTTTTGATACTTCATTAAAGTAAATCAGATTTTTATAACTTTTCTCTGTCCAGCTTTTAGGCGCCTGATAGATTTCTCCCGGAAAAACAGTTACAGCAACCGGAATTTTTATATCGTTTGTTTTTTGTTCAACCACATTAAAGTTGTTGGTATTATTTTCCCAATACAATTGTGCCGATGAGTTTGCTGTGTTTGTCAACCAATACAAAGTGATATCATCCAGCATTTCATCTTTCGTAAGTGATTTTTCAGCATTTCCTCCACTATAGGTCCATTCGTTGAATTTATCCAGAAAAAAAGAAGCCAATCCAACAGGAGAATCTGTAAGTCCGTAGCCTAAAGTCTGAGGTCTTGTTACCATCATTCCCGCATATCCGCCGCCTCTGGTATATAATTTATTAAGAGATACAAAAGCTGCTTTTTCTTTAACCGATAATGCTTCAGGAGCGGGATCTCCATCTTTTAAAGCTTTCGCAATATCTGCAGGAACTGTTGCAGGCATATTTACGTGAATCCCCAATAATCCTTCTGGAGCCTGGCGTGCCATGGCATCAGCAATTACAGAACCCCAATCTCCTCCTTGCGATACATAAGTTTTATAACCCAAACGTTTCATTAAAATATCCCAAGCATTACCTATTTTTTCCGGTTCCCAACCTGTTCCTGTTGGTTTTTCAGAAAAACCATAACCCGGCATTGACGGAATTACAAGATCAAAAGCGTCTTCGGCTTTTCCTCCGTAAGCGGTAGGATCTGTTAAAGGTTCAATTACTTTCAAAAGTTCAAAGAAAGATCCCGGCCAACCATGCGTAATCACTAATGGCAATGCATTTTTATGTTTTGATTTGATGTGAATAAACTGAATGTCTAATCCGTCGATATTGGTGACAAATTGAGGCAATCGATTCAATTTAGCTTCTGTTTTGCGCCAATCATAAGTAGTTCCCCAATATTTTACCAAATTTTGAATTTGCTGTAATTTAACACCTTGTGATTGGTCTGTAACCGTTTCTTTATCCGGCCATCTTGTAGCGTTTACACGAGTGCGAAGATCCGTCAAGGCCTCTTTCGAAATACTAATATGATACGGACGAATTGCTTCTGAATCTACTTTAGTTTGCTTTTTTTGTCCAAAGCTTGTTGCCGCAATCAGCATAAATGTTCCTGTAGCAATGGCGTTTAGGAAGCTGCGTTTGTTTGTTTTAATTGTTTCCATTTTGATTATAAATTTTGTTATTGTGATTAATTTCTTTGTCAAAAGTATCTCGATAACAAGCGATTTAAAATCAGTAAATAGTCTAAACGGACGAAGTCGAACCCGAAACGGACATTGAGGAAGTTGAAGGTTTTAAGGTGATATTATCAAATTGAATTCTATGATGTTTTTTAGGAGCTAATCCCTCTATCCGTTCCAATCTTTTGTGTCCGCCGCGGCGGACACAAAAGGATTTCCACTTCTATCGGGGCTAGGGCTTTAGGTTTCATAAGGTTATTTTTGTTTATTTTGTCATTTCAGAAACGACAAAATTGTAACCTAATTTAATTTCTTTGTTCAAACATAGCCCGTGGTTTCAACCACGGGAACACCATACGAGGCGTGATTATATTGTACCCCGTGGTTGAAACCACGGGCTATCTCTGGCAACTTTGTGTTTACATCATTTCTAAATCCCGCTGGCTTTAAAGACTTCCAACATAGCCCGTACGAGGCGTGATCATATTGTACCCCGTGGTTGAAACCACGGGCTATGTCTGACAAGTTTGTGTTTATAGCATTTCTAAATCCCACATGCGTTAAAGACCTATGGGATTTATTGCATTATGTAAATCATTTAAACACATAGATTTTCTGTTTTACTATGTCATCAATCTTTGGCGAGTTTCTTGCGAGGATTTTTCCTCGCGTCGAAATGACAAGATTGCGGTCATTATCTGGAAAACTAAAACTCCTAATCCTTTGTCAGGTTTTAAACCAACTGTTTAAAACTCTTATAAATGTATATATTCAAAGTTAGTCTGCGTATTTTTGGGAAACTATGCGATACTATTAAAAGTGAAATGCCCTTTTTTACGCATTCCAAATCTATGTCTCTATGTGTTTAAAAAAACAATAACGCATAAAAAAAGCCTAATCTCTAAAATCAGGCTTTGTCCATTTGTATTTTGAATTTGATTATCCCTTTAAATCATTAAAATAAGCGTTCGTTTCTTCTATAAGCGAATGCATCAGTTCTTTCGCTTTGGTATGTTTTAAAATTGGTGCTATTTGTCCGCCCCAAAATAAAATCATATCCCATTTTTGCTGATCGAGTGCTGCTTTTCGTAAGGGTGATATTAGAGTCGTCTGCAAAGGAAACGGCAGCACATCTTGTTCTTTACCTGAAATCTCTTTGGCAATTCTGCTGGTTAATCCGCGGCCTAACCGTCCTGTGTACGCACGGGATAAAGTCGTGTATTTTGCTGCATCAGAAAATAACATTTCTCTATGAATGGGTAATGCGTTCGATTCGTCACAGGCCAGAAATGCAGTTCCTATCTGCGCCGCACTTGCTCCTAAAGCTAAAGCTGCAGCGACGCCTTTTCCGTTGGCAATTCCTCCGGCAGCAATTATTGGCGTTTTTACTTTTTCGCGAATGAGTTGTAGTAATACAAAAGTTCCTGTTAGTGATGATTCGGCGGAAGCCAAAAACGAAGGTCGGTGTCCTCCCGCTTCAAAACCTGAGGCAATAATCATATCTACACCGGTACTTTCTAGAAAAATAGCTTCGTCTAAAGTCGTTGCAGCCCCAACGGTTACGATCCCTGATCTTTTACATTGCTCCAAAACATCGGCCGAAAGTGCTCCAAACATAAAACTGAATACTTTTGGTTTTATATCTAAAATTACCTCTAACTGATTTTCAAATCGGGATTGAAACGGAGCAGGTTTTTCCGGTAACGGAATACCAACTTCATCAAAATAAGGTTTGAATAATGCTGCCGTTTTATCATATTGTTCATCTGATAAACCAGATTGCGGAATATCATGATCAGAAACCCATAGATTGATATTGTACGGTTTATTGGTTGCTGCTTTTAATTGTTTGTCGGCCTCAAAAATTTCCTGAGGTGACATTGTATAAGCTCCATATCCGCCAAGTCCGCCGGCGTTTGATACCGCAGCAGTTAACGCTACGGTTGATAAATTTCCGCCAAATGGTCCCTGCATTATAGGATAATCAATCCCTAATAATGCTGTAGCTTTTGTATTGTACCACATTGCTATCTTGTTTAGAGTTATTCGCTTGTATCGGTCAACATTTTATTGACGATAAGCCATTTTCCGTTAATCTTATGGAAAGATAAAAAATCCCGATAATTAAAGTCGTACATTTTAACATTAATTTCGGCTGTAGCAATTGAATTTACTACATTAATCTTCAAAATTTCTCCTTTGAAAGGTTTTCCTGAATCTTTAGGACTTTGTCTGTTTTGTACGCCACTTAAATAAAGATCTACCGTTTTAAAATAAGGCTGTCCTTTTATATCTCCAAAAAGTAAAGCGCTTTCATGAAAGATACTTCCCAAACGTCTTTCGTCTCCTTCGTAAATTCCTTTAAAATAATAATTTTCTAATGCATCAGTAATCGCTGACACGTCGGCCTGATTTTCCATTTTAATGTTATTTTGAGCTTTTATGCCCTGCAAAGTGCAGAACATAAAAGCAATTAATAAAATAGTTTTCATGTAATTATAAGTTGTGTCCTGCACCTTTACCGCCATCAACATTGATAATTGAACCAGTAATAAAACTGCTTTTGGCAACAGTATAGACCATTTCGGCCACGTCATCGACTTCTCCTACTCGGTTCAAAAGATGCAGTCCGGCACTTTGATCTGATTTGTCTCCGTGCATTGGCGTGCGAATAACACCCGGCGCAACAGTATTGAAACGAATGTTTTGTTTACCAAATTCTGCTGCTAACTGAATCGTCAAAGCATGAATAGCGCCTTTGCTTGATACGGGAGCCGAAGCCGGCCATCCGCCCAATCCGTGGTTGACCAAAGGAGTTCCTATGTTGATTACAACTCCATCTTGTTGTTTCAGCATTTGCGGAATAACAGATTGTGTAGTAAAATAAGTTCCCTTTAGGTTGGTGGTCAAAAATTTATCCAGATAAGCTTCATCAACTTCTAAGAATGGTTTACTGTCGAAGATTCCGGCATTGTTTACCAATACATCTACAGAACCAAATTTTTCTAAAGCAATTTTTACCAATTCTTCTCCGGTTTGTTTTTTGCTCACATCTCCGGCAAACATTGCCAGATTGTCTCCTGCTCCAAATTCGTTGTAAGCACTTTCTAACGCCGATGGTGTTAACGAATTGATGACAACATTATCGCCTCTGTCCAAAAAGTATTTGGCGATTCCTTTTCCGATTCCCGAAGCTGCTCCGGTAACGATTATCGTTTGTTTTTTCATGATATTTATTTTTTATCGGCTGTTATGCCTTTTTCTCTTAATACAGATACCTGATCTCCAGCGTAACCCCAATCGTCGAGTTCGATTTCCTGAATGACAACGTGGGTCAAATGCGGATCTTTGTTCAATACATCGGTAATCAGATTAGTGATTCCGCTTATTAGTTCCTGTTTTTGCTCGCGGGTAACACCTTCGCGGGTCAATTCGATTTTTACGTAAGGCATGGTCTTAGTTTTTAGATACTTCGGCTATGATAGTAAAATCTAAATCAAAGTCGTTGTAGATTAATGTATCGCCCAAATCTTTGAAGAAGTTTCCTGAACGGAATCTGATATCGTATTTCGTACGATCAATAACCAATTTACCTGCAAGTGAAAGTGTATTGTTAGTACTTTCTACTTCGGTTTCAAAACCTGTAAGGTGTGTGATGTCTTTTATCGTAAGATTACCTTCAAGATAATACTTTCCGTTTGAAATTTCTTTTACAGAAAGAATCTCAAATCTTGCAGTTGGAAATTTTTCGATAGAGAAAAAATCATCCGAAGCCAGATGTCCTGCAAATTGTGCATTTGTATCCGGATCTGTAACGTCCAGAATTTTTATTGAGGCGGTATTGATCACAATATTTCCACCATTTATTTTTCCGTCATTCAAAATAAAATGACCTTCTTTGATACCAATTGTACCATTATGTGCACCGGTAACTTTTCTACCAGTCCAATCGATGTTGCTGTTTGCGCTTACGATATTAAAATTTGTTGTTTCCATTTTTATTGTATTTAAAAGTACAGTACAAAGGAACGACGGGTATGGAAATTGGTTACGTGATGTAGATCACAATCTTTTTTTTTGAGGTGCAAAGAGGCAAAGGTTCAGAGGGGCAAAGGTTTTGTTTCGCGATGATTAAAAAGATTTGGGCGGATAAAGGCAGATAATTATTAAACCAATGCTTGTTTTTTTTAATCGCGCAATCCCGATGGTTATCGGGAGCAGAGGCGCAAAGTTTTTTGTTTCACGCAGATTTAAAAAGATTTAAGCGGATGGACGCGGATGTTTTTTATGTTGATTTTTGATTCTCATTTTTGTCATCCTGAGCGAAGTCGAAGGACACGCGAGTAGCTCGACAAAGATTGCGATTTTGCTTGAGGAGTTTCTAATGTGATCCTTCTTTCCTCACGATAACAAACTAAATGAAAAAGCAAAAATCTGCCTAAATCTGCTTAAAATATTTTTAAATCTACGTGAAACAAAATCCTTGTAATCTGTGGTTAAAAAAACTTTATGAGTTATATAATCTGCTTAAGGTTTCTCTTGAAACTCCCAGATAGGCGGCAATTAAATGTTTGGGAACTAAATTATAAAGTTGTGGATATAATGCCAGAAGTTCTTCGTAGCGGGTTTTGACATTGTTGTTCATAAAAGATAAAAGTCGCTTTTGTGATGCGATATAGCCTTTGTTGGTTCTCCAGCGGAAAAAGTGTTCGATTTGATGAAATTCAGCACACAATTTTTCGCGGTCGCTGTTGGAAAGGCAAAGCAATTCGACATCGGAGATGCAATCTACATTTATAGTTGCGGGGGTTTGATTGTATAAAGCGCTATAATCTGATGTCCACCAGGTGGGCATGGCGAATTGCAGAATGTACATTTTGATTTCGTCATTGATGAAAAAAGCTTTCAGGCAACCTGAAATTACAAAATACTCGCAATCGACTTTTTCTCCGGCACTAATAATAGTTTGTCCTTTTTTGAATGATAACGGTTTAAAATGCGAATAGAAATAATCGAATTGATCGTCTGTCAACGAAGCGGTTTTGGCAATGTGTTGTTGAAGGATTTCTTTGGATTCCATAAAAGAGTGGCAAAGGTTCTGAGTGACAAAGGTACAAAGGATTTTCTTTTTTAAGGTTCAAAGGTGCAGAGGTTCAAAGGGACAAAGGATTTCTTTAAAGGTGCTAAGGTTCTAAGATGCTAAGGTTCTGAGTTTTTATTTAAGGCTCAACAGGAATCGTAGAGGCGCACAGCAGTGCGTCTCCTCGTATGGTATAATAATCTCGAAAAGGTTCAGCGGCGTATATATTTCTGATGAAAACTGATGCCTAGCCCTGATGGGAGGGAAAATCCTTTTGTGCCGGGGTTCGGCACAAAAGATTTGGAAGGACAGCAGGAAATAGCTCCTAATAAAAATTAAATTCCAATCCCTAAACTTGGTGATAAAATCCAAATTCCAATTTAGGGGCTATACTTTTAAAAGATGATTATCTTTTTGTCGTAAATAAAAAATCAGGAAACAATATTGTCAATATCGTTCCTGATTTTTTAATAGTAGCTTTTAGTGAACTTATCTTCTACCTCTAAATCCGCCGCCGCCTCTAAAATTTCCACCGCCTAAACGGTTTCCTTCTCTTTGGAAGTTTTGAAAATTACGGGTTTGGGATTCTCCTCGATCTCTGGAGAATGCTGAACGATCTAGATCATTTGTAATTTCAGGACGACCGGCTTCTCCGAGTGGTTTATCTCGTTGGCCAAGCGTTTGATTGGCTTTTGGGAAATTATCATGCTGGATTCCGTCACCTAAACGATTTTCACCACCAATATTTTGGCTTGGTTTAGGCAAATTATTGTTTTGAATTCTATCGCCGGCACGCGTTGCTCCGCCAATTGTCTGGTTGGGTTTATTGCGTTCGATAGCTGAACCCGGATTTTTTGATGAACCAAGTTTACCGGCTTGTGTCCAGCCTCCGTTGCCATTGTTATAGTGACTCCAGTTTCCGTTAGCGTCTTTTTTATAGACATGTCCGTCGTGTCCGGCATACAAATTATTGTTGGTATGAATGGTTGTCCCTCCTCCTCTATGATGTGTAATTACGCCTTTTTGACCTCCCGAAGTTTCGTAACCAATTGCTGTACCGCGTCTTGTTGTCACGTGTCCGGATTGTACCCACTGACGGCCATTTGTAGCTGCAGAATGTCCCCATTGTGCATAGGCATTATGGCCCTGATTGGTTCTGGCATAATTTCCTGTCCAGGGATTATAAGAACTTGCTGCTGTACGACCTCCGTACCAGCCTTGTACACTTGCAGAACGTCCGTATCTTCCTGTTGCAGGATTGTACCATGCTGATGTTCCGGCAGCACCGTAAGGTCCGTAAACGCTTCTTCCGGCAGCCCAGCCGCCTGTCCATGGGTTGTAGACTGCTCCGCCTCCGTAAGTATACGGCCACGGACGATAAATTGGGTATAAACCTCCATAATATACGTATGGCGGATAGTAAAATCCTGTACCATAAGTTAATATCGCACCTACAGTTGCGCCAATAATAAAGGCGCCAAAATAACCGGCCGTTGTACTGCTTGATACTGTTGTATCTGTTGTTGTTTGTGTAACGTAGGTTACATTATATACGGGAGAACTTGGCGGAATGGTATAAATTTCTTTAGGAACAGAATCTGCTGTTTTCCAGGGTCCGTTAGGGCTTGTCGACATGAACCAAACTGCCTGAAAACACAAATAATACAAATCACCCACTTTTATGACTTTATCCTGCGTGTTGCTTGCATATTGCATTTTGGTACCTTCGATAGGTTTAAACTGAGGCGTTCCGTCGTAGGTAACTTTGGCTTTTGCTTCGGCATCGGCTTTGTTTATAATGGCTGTTGTAGGAACCTGAGCCAGCATTACGGCATCTTTGGCTTCCTGAGTTCCCGGTACAGATGCTAATACATTTGCTCTTGGGGAATCTTTAGGGATTTTGGCAAAATCAGCCGGCAGGTTATTTCCGCCATATGTCCACGGCCCTGTTAATGCTGCAGATTTAAACCATCTTCCGGATAACAAAACATAATATTGTCCATCGCCTTCGTTGGCAAAAATATCATTTTCGGTATTGTCGATGTATAAAAGTTTGGTTCCGTCTATTTTAATAAATTTTGGGGTTCCGTTTATAGCAATTAACTCAGCCGGTTTGTTGCTGTAGAAAATTTGTGGAGCGGTACCTCCTGATGGCGGCGGAATCACTTTTTTGACATCATCAAAATTTTGACCTGACGGAAGATTGCTTAAACCGGAAGGCAGTTGAGTGGTTTTTACCCATTTTCCGTCTAGTGTTTTCGAAGTAACCCATACACTATCGGCCAGCAAATAATAGTCTTTTGTGGTTTTGTCAAAAAACAAATCCCAGTTGGTATTGACTACATATTGAATATCTGTTTTTTCTACCGGCACTAAAACGGGCTCTCCTTGTACAATAAGCAAAACTGCCGGATTTGTACTGTAAAAAATGGCAGGCGGATCGTTTTTGCCTGCAATTCCTTTTGAAGGGCTTTTGGTCTGGTTTAAATCTGCCAGAATGCGATCTACCGAAATAGGATCACCGCCTTTGGGCAATGTTTCTTTGAAAAGCTTTTCCATTTCCGGAACTTTTTTTTCATCGAGAGCTGGAAATCGTACATCGGTTACCTGAACATTCTTAAAAAATACGTTGCGGTTATCTTTGTCTACTAATGTTTCCGCTTTTAGAGACGCTACACCCAGGACTTCTTTACCGTCTTTTGGAGTCAACGCAAAAGCCAGTCTTGCCGTAATTTCTTTATAATCTTTCCAATCATCAACCTGTGGCTGATAATAAACCAGCTTTGTACCATTGTTTGATGCTTCGCGTGGCCAGCCATCATCGGTAATTGAATCGGAAGCAGCTGATTGAGCTTTCTCTGAAGTTGCCTGATCCTTATTTTTATCTTTCTTGCATGAGAAAAAAATTGAACTAATACAAAGTACAATTATTAGAAAAGCCTTTTTCATAAATTAAAAAATTTAGATTACTATTTATTGAAAAATCATTTTTATCGATATCCCGTAAAAATTATTATGATAAAATTAAGTTTACGGGAATTATAAATCTAGTAATCAGGCTTTTCGTTTGTTTCAAATTGTAAAATGAAACCAAAAAAGTAACTAAAATTTTAAATTTCAAAAAATAAATTCTAAATTTCAATTGGGAAGCCTTTCGACTTCGCTCCGGATGACAATAGAAAAAAACTTTTTAACCTTTGCCCCTCTGTCCCTTTGTTCCTTTGTCCCTCATAAAAAATCTTAAGCTAAAACCATCCCGCCGTCCATAATAAAATCGGCTCCGGTAATGAATTTTGCTGCGTCGCTGCTCAGGTAAGCAACCATTTTGGCAACGTCTTCTGAGGTTCCCATTTGTTTTAGGGGAATGTTGTCTACAATGGCATCCATCATTGTTATTACTGTTTCTTCATCCAGACCCATTTTTTTCATTATTTCTGTTTCTGTCGGACCAGGACTAACAGAATTTACTCTAATTTTTCGCGGAGCCAATTCTAAAGCTGCAATTTTCATAACTGAATTTAGAGCCGTTTTACTGGAAGAATATATTGAAGTTCCGGCATAACTCATATTTGCTGTATTTGAAGAAAGAAATACTACTGAGGCGCCATTTTTCAAAATTGGGATAAATTTACTTAAGGTGAAATAAGCACCTTTAAAATTGATATTCATGATACTGTCAAATAAAGCTTCGGTTGCTTCTTCAATTATTCCTTTATTGGTAATTCCTGCGTTTATGAATAAAATATCCACTTGTCCGAAATCTTCTTTTACTTTCAAGGCCAGATTTTCGATGTCTGCAATACTGGATTGATCGGCAACAATAGCTGTTACTCCCAAATCTGAAGCAGCTTTTTCGATTGCTTCTTTTCTTCTTCCGGTAATGATTACAGTTGCACCTTGTTCTTTTAATTGTTTGGCTGTTGCGTAACCGATACCGCTGTTTCCGCCTGTAATTACGGCAACTTTATTTTTTAAATTGTCCATTTTTTTATGTTTTTAAATTAATGGTACAAATTTAAAGGGGAAAACATATTGCTTTTTCAGTGGTATCATGGAGTATACCTAGCTATGTTTTTTTTATGTTTTTTCCACCATATAAGTTATATAAGTTCATTTAAATTTGGAAGGTTAAAAAAGTAAGTGCTTATAATTTCTTATAGCATTTATATCGTTCAAAACATTCTAATTCACGCTTTCTTATATTTTCTTACATTCCTTATATGGTTTAAAAACAATCCACGATTCTCTTATAATTTATTATATCACTTATATGGTGAAAAAGAATGTTTTTATATATTAGTCTAAAAAATTTTATGGAAAGAAATCAGAAAGAAGAAGTTCAGGCGCTTCAGGATACTATATATGTTTTGGGAGGGAAATGGAAATTGCCGATCATCAATTCTATCTGTAACGGAAACCATCGATTTAAGGAAATTCAGCAAAGTATTCCGGGGATCACGTCAAGAATGCTTTCGAAAGAACTGAAGGATATGGAACTGAACAATCTCGTAAAAAGAACCGAAGATCGTGATGCAAAAGTGGCTATTCTTTATGAGTCAACTCCTTATTGCCAATCGTTTGGTCCAATTATAACCGAAATGATCAATTGGGGAATAGCACATAGGAAACACATTAAAAATAAAGTTGAAAAATAAATCTAAATTGAAATTCCAAAAAATAAATTCCAAATTCCAATTGGGAAGCCCTTCGACTTCGCTCAGGGTGACAATAGAAAAAAACTTAGAATCTTAGCAACTTAGAACCTTAGTCGCTTTCTCCATTGCTTTTCAACTGCAACGCTCTTTGTAAAAAACTCTGATGCATTAATTTATTTTCGGCTTCGTTGATGGCCTGAAGGAGATTGTTTTGATTGTCGGCAATTTCTTTAAGTACGCTTGACATTACATCCCAAACGGGTTTCATTTTCAGGATCAATTCCTGTCCTTTTGGGGTAAGTGATATCAATCTTTTTCGTTCGTCGACTTTGTCTTTTTTGGAACGGATTAGTTTTTGTTTTTCGAGTTCTTTTAATAAACTAATGGTCGAAGGATGTGTATAGCCTATTTCGTTTGCAATTTCTACGACACTCAAAACCTCCTTATGATGCAAAGTATACACGACAGGAAACCATTTGGGTTCAAAGTCGATTCCGTATGATTTGTAAAATAAAGCACCGTCTTTTCGCAACTGCTCGCTAAGTCTTTGCAATCGTGTCGAAATGGCTAAAATCCCTGATTCATCAATTATATTCATCGTTACTTTTTTAGTTTTAAATGACAAAATACATTGTCGGCACTCATAACAGGAAAAGTGTCCGGAAGCGATTCTTTTTCGATTCGTATGAAATGATTCCTTTCATAAAAACGCAAAGCAGCTTCTAATACTGTTATGGTTCCCAAATATAAATCATCAATTTGATTTTCGTTGCAATAATCGAGTAAAGTGTCTAATAATTTCTGAGCAATCGAAAACTCTTTTCCGCGGAATTCTTTCTTTACAAACATTTTTCTAATGGCGGCCTGAGTATCATTAAATTTTACCAAAGCAATCGTTCCCACCAATTCATCATTGATAAAAGCGCCCCAGAAATGTCCTCCGCTGGCGTAATAGAAGTTTTGAATATTTAATAAATCCGGCTGATCCTCAATAGTAATAGCAACGTTAAATTCTTTTTGCTGAATGTTTAAAATTAAATCTACTACCTCATTTGAGAATTTATTTTCTATGGGAATAATTTGTGGTTTCATGTTTTTGAAAATTTATTTTACAAAACTACGTAGTTAAATACATAAATAAAAATATTTGATTGAAATTGTTTGTTTTTAGTTTCACGCAGATTTCGCAGATTGAAGCAGATACTGCAAATTATCATTTTTTTTAATTTGATTAATTTAAAAATCTTTTTAAATCAGCTTGAATCTGCTTCAATCTGCGAAATCTGCGTGAAATGAAAAAAAACTTTGTGCCTTAGCGCCTTTATGGCAACCAACAAGCCAAGTCTAAATGTGAAACTTATCACAAAAAAGGAAAAAGATTTGCAGATATGACCAATCGGTCATATATTTGTACTCGTAAAATGAAAACTATCATGACAAAGGGAGAAGAAACCAGACAATTCATTATAGAAAAAGCAGCACCAATTTTTAATACAAAAGGAATTGCCGCTACTTCTATGAGTGATATTATGGAGGCTACCAAATTGTCTAAAGGAAGCATGTACGTTCACTTTGAAAATAAAGATGTACTGGCCTGCGCCGCGGTAGATCATAATATGAAAGTACTGGGTGATAAACTGGTATCTGAAATTAGTAAAAGTAAAACTGCCAAAGAAGAACTTTTTACTTATATCGATTTTTTCAGTAATGCTGTAAATCCTCCGCTTACCGGTGGTTGTCCGTTACTGAATTTTGGTACCGAGGCTGATGACACTAACCCTATTGTAAAAGAGAAAATAAATAAAGGCTGTAACGCTAATCAGCAATTATTGACCAATAGTGTCAGCAAAGGAATTGCCAACGGAGAGTTTAACCCGGAGTGGAATGCTGAAGAGTTTGCCATCGTTATGTTAGCCATGATGGAAGGCGGTCATCTCATTTCGAGAATGGCGGGTAACAATGATAAAATGAAAGTTATCGCTAAAACATTAAAAAAAATTATAGAGGAAAACACACTCTAATTTTTTTTTACCAAAAAAATGACCGATCAGTCATTTTTATAAAAAAAGAAATAAACAATAATCAATTTATAATCAACAATTAATAATTTAAGATCATGTCAAAAACAATTTTAATTTCAGGAGCATCAAAAGGATTTGGAAAAATCTGGGCAGAAGCATTTTTAGCAAAAGGATACAAGGTAGCTGCAACAGCACGAAATATTGATACCCTCGCCGACTTAAAAGCACAATACGGAGACGCTATTTTGCCTCTAACATTGGACGTAAACAAACGTGAAGATTCGTTTGCATTGGTAGAAAAAGTAAAACAACATTTTGGTACAATCGATATCCTGATCAATAACGCAGGTTATGCGCTAAACGGAGCTGTTGAAGAAGCTAGCGAAACTGAAGCAAGAGCTCAATTTGAAACTAACTTTTTTGGTACTCTTTGGTTGACCCAAGCAGTTTTACCTATAATGAGAGATCAAAAAAGCGGACATATTATACAAGTTTCTTCTATTTTAGGAATTGCAACTTTGCCTAATTTAGGTCTTTATAATGCTTCTAAATTTGCTGTAGAAGGTCTTACAGAGACTTTAGCTCAGGAAGTAAAACAATTTGGAATCAATGTAACTTTGGTTGAACCAAATGGTTATTTTACAGACATCTGGGGTAACGGTTTCAATAGTAAAAGTATTGATGCTTATGACGGACTTAAAAAAGCAATAGCAGAAGGACATGATCCTGACACTTTTGGACAAGCAAGCGCTACTGCAACTGCGATTGTTAAACTGGTTGAAGCAGAAAATCCTCCTTTACGCCTATTTTTAGGAAAAGTAGCATTGCCACTTGCAAAACAAGTTTACCAACAAAAATTGGCCACTTGGGAAGAATGGGCTGATGTTTCTGTAGCTGCTCACGGTTAATTTTAAATCTTTCATTAAAAATAAAACCTCCAAAATTATTCGTTTTTTGGAGGTTTTATTTTTATATCTTATTCGTATTTCAGGTATTTCAAAATATCAATTTTCGTTGCCTGATAAGCTCTTGTAAGCACCACTAATAACGTTAAGAACAATAAAGCAGTAAAGCCAATTATAAACGGATAAACAGAAATAGTAATTCTGTAAGCAAAATTCTCTAACCATTTATTCAATAAATAATAGACTGGAAATAAAGCTATTAAAAATCCTATGATACTAAAGATCACATATTGTTTACAAAGTTCTTTTAATAAAACATTTGTTTCCGCACCTAGTGTTTTTCGAATGGCGATTTCTTTCATACGTCTTTCGATAGAATATGAAGCGAGAGCAAATAACCCGAAAAGGGCAATTACGATAACAACAACATTCAATAAAGAGAAAAGATTCTTTTGCTTTACATAACTGCTATAAGACTTTTTATATTCTTTGTCTACGAAATCATATAAAAACGGATATTCTGTATCTACTTTTTTTGTCCAGAGATTTTCTATATCAGCTATGGTTTGCTGCATGGTTTCAGGATCTGCCGTAATATAAATATTGTTTAAAATTCCTGAAAACCAGGGTACGGTTTTAAAATGGAAAAAAGACATTGGAGGAATTGGATCTCCCGGATTTCCTATATTAAAATCTTTTACAATCCCAACAATAATGGCATCTTGTCCGTTCCAGTGCAATTTTTTTCCTATCGGATTTTTTTCATTTAATAGTTTTAAGGCCGTTTCATTAATTAACATTGAAGCAACAGTATCCTGCGCAAATTTAGGACTCAAATAACGCCCTTTTACGATTTTTATTTTCATCATTTCCAGCAGTCCAAAATCTATTGGTACATTATTTCCGTCAATATTTCTGTCTTTATAATGATATGATATTACAGATTTTGCCCCACTTCCAAAAACAAAACCACCTCCTGCAACTAGTTGTACTCCTTTTATGTGCTTCAATTGGTTTTGAATAATACTATATCGTTCAAAACGGTCTTTATCAGTTATTCCGTCGCCGTAGATATTTCTGTAGGAGATATTAAGGATTTGTTTTCCGCTAAACCCAAGGTCTTTGGAGTTCATAAGCTCTATTTGCTCATACACAATATAAGATCCAACAATAAAGAAAGCCGCAATAGCAAATTGAAAAATCAGCATTCCGTTTCTAAGCCAGACACCGCTTTTGCTTCTTCCAAAATTTCCTTTTAATACTTTTAGTGCTTCAAAATTAGAAACATACACTGCAGGAAATATTCCGGCAAGAATAACAGTCAAAATAAATATAGCCACAAGCTGCAAATAGAACTGACCACTTTGCAATACGAGCGTTTTTTCTAAAAAAGCATTATAATAAGGCAGAGAAAGCTCAACAATAACAAGCGATATCAAAATTGAAAATAACGAAATGATAGCGGTTTCAAAAATAAATTGCTTGATTATAGCTGATTTTGAAGCTCCGATAATTTTACGCACTCCAACTTCTTTCGCTCTCTTTATCGCATTTGCTGTAGCTGAGTTAACATAGTTTACAATAGATAGAATTAGAATTAAAACAGATAATCCTACCATGATTAGCAAAAATTGAAGATTGCCGTTTGCTTCTATCACGCCACTGGTTTTAGTATGTAATCGTATAGAGGATAATGACTCTAACCCCGGTTTTACCTGGCCATATTTCTTAATAAACTCTTCAGGTGAAATACCCTGATCTTTTGCAAAAAGGGCGGTCATGTTGTCAAAATATAATTTTTGAAGATTTTGAATCACTCGTTGCTGTCCATTAGGGTTCTTTAATTTTAACAACAGAACAAATTGAAAATTACCCCATTGCTGAATCGTTTGTTTTATTCTTGCATCTAAA
The DNA here is from genome assembly GCF_046825355.2 of Flavobacterium sp. C3NV. Lineage (NCBI taxonomy): Bacteria > Pseudomonadati > Bacteroidota > Flavobacteriia > Flavobacteriales > Flavobacteriaceae > Flavobacterium > Flavobacterium sp. C3NV. Next base: position 143,943 of record NZ_JBKQBJ020000016.1, read on the forward strand.
AAATTAACTACGCACGAAGGATTATAAACTGATTTTTTATCCAGTTTATAAACACCTCTTACTATTAGGTTTTTACCCTGCAGCACAATTTGTTTGCCCACGGCAGGTTGGTTTCCGAAAATCTGAATCGCCAAATCCTGCGACAAACAAATGCTGTTTACATCTGGTAATGCATTTTTTGCACTTCCTTCAATAAATTGATAAGGGAAGTAATCAAAGAAGTTTTCTTGAGCCTCAATTATTTTATCCGATTGCACTTTTTTATTATTAAAGCGAATAATATCATTGCTATAGTAACCGCTTAGATAACAGTAAGATTCGACTTCAGGGCTTGCGTCTTTTATAGCAGATCCTATTGGTGCTGAACTTGAAGCCCAATAGGTAGTCGCATCCATTTGATTGGCTACTAAAAATATATTGTCTTTATTGGGATTCCATTGATCATAAGAATGTTCGTCGTTCCAATATAAAATCGCAAAAATTAAACCTGCAATTCCAATACTCAATCCCAAAACATTCAGGGCTGTAAAAACCTTATTGTTTTTGATATGATAAATAAATATGTTGATCCAGTTTTTTAGCATGATTTAGTTGATTGAGTTAGTTACTAAAACATCTACATTTCTATGATTCATTTTTTCTGAAAGTATGATTCCATCTTTCATTAAAATAGTTCTTTGAGAAAATGAAGCATCATAATCTGAGTGAGTTACCATCAGGATCGTCGCTCCGCTGGCATGAAGATCTGTTAATAATTCCATCACTTCATTTCCGTTTTTACTGTCCAGATTTCCTGTAGGCTCATCGGCAAGAATAATCGCCGGATCATTGATTAAAGCTCTTGCAACGGCAACACGTTGCTGCTGACCTCCTGAAAGTTGTTGTGGATAATGTTTCAAACGATGCGAGATACCTAATATCTTTGCCATCTCGTCTACTTTTTTCTTTCTTTCTGATGATGGAACGTTGTTGTAAATCAGTGGTAATTCGATATTATCAAAAACCGATAATTCATCAATTAAATTAAAATTCTGAAATATGAAACCAATGTTTTCTTTTCTGGCTTTCGATTTTAGATTTTCTTTCAAGCCAATCATTTCCTGACCTAACAATTCGTAGCTTCCGCCAGATGCGCTGTCCAGTAAACCAATTATATTTAATAAAGTCGATTTTCCGCTTCCGGATGGTCCCATAATCGATACAAAATCGCCCTGATTTATGGTTAATGAAATTTCGGTTAAGGCATTTGTTTCTACTTCTTCGGTTCTAAAAATTTTAGAAAGCTTTTTAATTGTGATCATACTAATTTGATTTTTGATGTTTGTTTTTCTTACTGAGAATTTTATTGCCGAAGTAAAAAACAGATCCTAAATTAAGATAATTGATAACATAATCTATAAATATCTATTTTTGTTACATTTACCAGCAATAATGATTCTCATACTTGATGATTTACTAATCTAATTGTGATTTTCATGCCAAAAATTTAAGATTTGTAACTATCTAATTTTTAAATTTTTATTTTTTTACAGCAATCTAAAGTGTCCATTATTGGACAGCTTTCGTCCAAAACCGAACAACAATGAAAAAGACAAATGCCTCAATTTTAATCATAGACGATCAGGAAGACATCCTTTTTGCGTCGAAAGTGTACCTGAAAAAGTATTTTGAAGACATTTATACCCTTAATAATCCAAAAAATATTGTCGAATTATTGTCAAAAAATAGCATTGATGTCGTTTTGCTCGACATGAATTATCGAATAGGTTTTGAAGACGGAAGAGAAGGTTTGTATTTATTGAAAGAAATAAAAACACTTTCGCCCAAAACAGTTGTGATTTTAATGACTGCTTTTGGCAAAGTCGAAACCGCTGTTGAAGGTTTAAAAAACGGCGCTTTTGATTATATTTTAAAACCCTGGGAAAATAAAAAACTTTTGGAATCTGTAAAACAAGCCGTTGACAAATCGCGCAAAGAACAGAAGAAGGAAAAAAATATTGAAATTGAAAATGGCTTTTTTATTGGAACTTCGGAGATTATAAAAAAAGCATATTCCCTGGCGGATAAAGTCGCCAAAACCGATGCCAATGTTCTGATTTTGGGCGAAAACGGAACCGGAAAATTTGTTCTCGCTCATCATATTTACAAACAATCCGAAAGAAAAAACAATCCTTTTATTGCCGTTGATTTAGGATCTTTAAATTCTAATATTTTCGAAAGTGAACTTTTCGGTTATGCAAAAGGCGCTTTTACAGATGCGAAAGTGGATACGCCAGGACGTTTTGAAATGGCACAAAATGGCACTATTTTTCTGGATGAAATTGGGAATGTTCCGCTGCATTTGCAATCTAAATTACTGCAGGTGATCCAGACTAAAACAGTAACCCGATTGGGCGAAACAAAAGCAAGACCATTAAACGTGCGCATTATTACAGCAACCAATTTAAATCTAAAATTAGAAGTTGCAGAAAAAAATTTCCGTGAAGATTTGTATTATCGTATAAATACTATGGAGATTGTATTGCCTCCGCTAAGAGAACGTAACGAAGACAAGATTCCGTTAGCCGAATATCTGTTGGATAAAATGATCGAAAAATACGGAAGAGACGAAATTACTTTTGATAAAAAAGTACCGGAACAAATCGAAAAACACGCTTGGAACGGAAACATTCGCGAGATGGAAAACAAAATCGAACGTGCCGTAATTTTGTGCGAAAACAATAAAATTACAATTGCTGATTTAGATCTTGAAACCATAACCGCTTACGAAGAAAATCACGATGATATTCAGCTTTCCTCTGTAGAAAAAGCTGCGGTCGAAAAAGCATTGCTCAAAAACAATAATAATATCAGTAAAACTGCCGAAGAATTGGGTTTGTCAAGAGGTTCTTTGTACCGCCGTTTAGAAAAATATAATATCAAAACAGATGAGTAACACCAATTTACTTCGTCCGTTCGCTATCGCTCGGGTCACTAATTGACACTAATTTTTGTTTGTGGAATTAATTTCACAAACAAAGTTTAATAATAAACTTTGTGTTTAAAATTGATTTATAATACTTGTGTCCAGATTATAGCACATGAGAAAAAATGAAAGCTTTCAAAGTTTTTAATCCTCAATTTTTAATTAAAAAAAATATGTTTAAAACATTTCAAACCTATAAACTGCTTTTTATACGATTAATTTTAATTGTTGCGACGATTGAACTTTCGATTTATTTTTTTAAAAATGGTTTTGTTTTTACCGGAGTATTTGGACTTTTTATTGTTTTTCTCATGATTCGTGAAATGTTTTTTTACGTTCGCAATTTTGTTCTCATTTATAATAAAACCATTTCTTCGATATTACAAGATGATTTTAGTTCTGATTTTTCGAAACATAAATTCAATACAAACTATAGTGACTTATTTCTTTTATATGACACTTTAAAAAGCAAACAAAACGAACAGATTTCAAAAGACATCATCTATCGTTCTATTTTAAATAATATCGAAACCGGAATTATAATTCTGCAAAAACAGGATAACGATTGGAATATTTTTTTAATGAATGACTACTTTTCGACACATTTTAATGTACCAAAAGTATCGAAGTGGAAATACCTGAAAAACCAATTGCCATCGCTTTGTGAAATTATTGAAGAAGATAATTTTCAGGAAATAAAGACATCTATAGAAATTAGCATTAACGAACAAAACAACCAAACCTTTGTTTTGCAGGCTTCGAGAACCGAGATTTTCGAACAGGATTATTTTATTGTTTTATTAGATTCAATTCAGAATGTAGTCGAGAAAAAAGAGAAAGAAGCCTGGGCAAATTTGATGAAAGTGATCTCGCATGAACTCTTAAACTCCATTACCCCTATTCGTTCTATTTGCCAGAATTTACAGGATTTGGTTGAGCAGGATTCAATGTCAGATGAAGATCTTGAAGATGTAAAAAACAGCGTAACCACAATGTTAAGGCGAAGTGACCATTTGCAAAAGTTTGTCGAAGGGTACCGAAAACTGGCGATGCTGCCTTCTCCTAAAAAAGAAAAAATAGAATTGCAGCACTTGATCGATACTTGTCTTCAGGTTATGAATCCTCTATTTAAGGAAAAAAATATTGAGGTCATTAATAACATTGCTTTCAAACGATTTATAAACGTAGATTCTCAGCAAATAGAACAGGTATTGATTAATCTGCTAACGAATAGTTTTCATGCTCTAAAAGACACTTTACAAAAGCAGATTTTAATTTCGGCGGAAGCCAAAGAAAACCGAATCTTCATTAAAATTACCGACACCGGAAACGGAATCGAAAAAGAAATAGAAAACAAAATATTCCTGCCTTTTTTTACCACAAGACCAGAAGGAGCCGGAATTGGCCTGACCTTGTCTAAAAATATTATAGAAGCTCATGGCGGTTATATCTCGCATAAAAACGAAGATGGTAAAACTACTTTTGAAATTTCCTTAATTGAGGATTAAACATTTATATTATATAACATCTGCATAAAATTATATAATCAAAAGTTGCGGAATTTAAAATAATTTCATGGAATGAAAAATACAGTAATTTTATTAGTGGATGATGACGAAGATGACTGCGAACTTTTTATCGCTGCGATTGCTTCATTAAACAAAAATATACTCACTACAATCTCCAATAATTCTCTTGAAGCATTAAACAATTTAAAAGCAGCAACTGTTTTGCCTGACTTTATATTTCTCGATATGCAAATGCCTTATTTAAGCGGTGCCGAATTTATACAGGAATTACGAAAGGTTCCTGAACTAAGTAAAATTCAGGTTGTCGTATATTCTTCACATTCGCATGAAATCTTAAAAAAACTAACGAACGAATTTAGTTCGGTACAAATATTTACTAAGCCTAATAATTTCCAGGATTTGGTGAGTACGCTTGATGGTATATTGTAATTATTTTTTAATATATCAATTCTCTACGCATTTTTGTCATTTCGACGAAGGAGAAATCCTCGTAAGAAACTCGACAAAGATCGGCTTTTAGCAATGGAGCTACTTGCGAGGATTTCTCCTTCGTCGAAATGAAAATGATTGTGGTTAATCACAATACGTTTCCCAAGGTTGAAACCTTGGGCTATATTTGATATTTGAAATCTATAATTTACTCTGCGTATTTTTATTCGTTTCTACGAAGGAGAAATCTCCACAAGAAGCTCGACAAAGATTAGCTTATTTGAATGTAGTTACTTTCTAAGATTCCTCGTTCGTCAGGAATCACAATGATTATGCTATTAGTGAAAAACTAAAGTTACTTAAATTCTTGTGTTTCAATCATTAGCACGTTATAAAGTATCATTCTTTATTCTATATTCTTTATTCTATATTCTTTATTTTTTATTCTTTATTCTAAAATCCTAATCAGAAATCATGTAACATTTTGGAAAAAAAGTATAAATTCTAAACTCGGTTCACTTAGTAACTTTGAGTAAAGTATTTTATCCTTAACACCTTAATTGCTATGTTACTACAATTTATATCCAATTTATTCGAAAGCGACGAAACTGATCAAAATCCGTACGATATTGTAATTCAGATTAATGATAAAGTGTCACCTTTAGACCGAAGAAATCTTTATATGTTGCCTTTACATGATTTCTTATCAGAAAATAACTATGGTGAAATTTCCGGTGGCGGAATACTTAAAGAAGAGCCGGGAGAAATTATCTTTTGTGATATTCATGTCAAATTTTATCAGGAAGAAATTAGTACAGCCGTTTTAAACGACATTATTAATTTTGTCGAAATTTGTGGCGCTCCAAAAGGATCAAAAATTATAATCGAAAAAACACATCAGGAAATTCCGTTTGGTAAAAACGAAGGAATTGCTATTTATTTTGATGGCGGAAATGATCACCAAAAAGATCAGGAAGATTATAATGTTGACTTCGTACAATCTGAAATTTCGAAATTAACCAATACATCCCAGGAAAGATACTGGAAAGGAAACTCAACCACCGCTTTGTATTTTTACGGAAAATCTTTTGATACCATGAAAGACGGCGTGTCTGATTTTATGCATACATATCCCTTGTATAAAAGTGCAAGAATTGCTCAAATAGCTTAATCAGGTTATGAAAGTCCCGTTATTAGCTTTCAACGACAAAGGTATATATTGCCAGCAGGCAGATGTATACCTCGATCCGTGGCGTCCGGTTACCAACGCTATTATTACGCACGGACATGCTGATCATGCGCGTTGGGGACACAAAAATTACATTACACATTATGACAATGTGCCTATTATAAAACACCGTTTGGGCGATATTAATGTTTCCGGAAAAGACTGGAACGAAACTTTTACGGTAAATGGCGTGAAATTTTCACTTCATCCTGCAGGTCACGTCATTGGTTCTGCACAAATACGCGTAGAATACAAAGGCGAAGTCTGGGTTTTTACCGGCGATTATAAAACCGAAGATGACGGAATTTCTGTGCCACACGAAGTCGTAAAATGCAATTCGTTTATCACAGAATGCACGTTTGGATTACCCGCTTTTAAATGGACACCTCAGGCCGAAGTCATGACAGATATAAATAATTGGTGGGCAGAAAATCGCGCCGAAGGAAAAACGTCTGTTCTCTTTGGATATTCGTTAGGAAAAGCACAACGTTTATTAAAATACCTGGATCCTAATATTGGAACAATATATACGCACGGAGCGATCGAAAATATGACGGAAGTTTTACGCCCATTAGTCGATTTTCCGGCCACAATAAGAGTCACATCAGAAACTAAAAAAGAAGATTTATTAGGAAGTATTGTCCTTGCTCCACCAAGTGCACACGGTTCGACTTGGATCAGAAAAATGACTCCGTTTGTGACAGGTTCTGCCAGCGGATGGATGACTTTTAGAGGTGCCAGACGAAGAAGAGCTGTAGACAGAGGTTTTGTTTTAAGCGATCATTGCGACTGGACGGGTTTACTGGAAAGCATTAAAGCAACCGGAGCCGAAAAGGTCATTTGTACCCACGGATATTCGGATATATTCTCGAAATATTTACAGGAATTAGGGTATGATGCAAGAACTGCTCACACGCAATATGAAGGGGAATTGGGAGAAATGGATAGTAAGAAAGATGTTGAGGAAGAAAAAATAGAAGAGCAAAGAGAATAGATGCAAGAAAAAAGAGGATAAAATATAAACTTTACGAGTTTTTTTTAAACACATAGAAACATAGGATTTTTAATGTTTGTAAAAGAATACAAAAAAGAAACACATTTCTTTCACATAGCAAATACTCAAAAATTAAACTCAATGATTATAAACCTTTTGACTTCTAAAATCTAAGCCATAACTCATAACCCATAACCCATAACTTTTAACGCTAAAAACATGAAAAACTTTGCCGAACTTATAAAAGCGCTTGACAGTTCTAATAAAACTTCGGTAAAAGTAGATGCTTTAACCAATTATTTCATTAATGCCAGTAATGAAGACAAAGTCTGGACAATTGCTATTCTTTCGCACCGTCGCCCTCCCCGACCTGTAAATACTACTTTATTGCGATTATGGGCGAATGAACTGGCGGATATTCCTCTTTGGCTGTTTGAGGAAAGTTATCATATTGTGGGCGATCTTGCCGAAACTATTGCTTTGATAATCCCGACTACAAAAGAACATTCTGATAAAAGTTTAACCGAATATCTTCAGGAAATTATTGCCCTGAAAAAGAAAACAGATATCGAGAAAAAAGAATATCTGCACGAAAACTGGCTGGCACTTAATTACTACGAACGTTTTGTTTTTACTAAATTAATTACCGGTAGCTTCAGAATCGGCGTAAGCCAAAAATTAATGACGCGCGCCCTTTCTAAAGCCGAAAATATTGATGAAGATTCATTGGCACATAAATTAATGGGCGATTGGAATCCGAACACGATTACTTTTCAGGAATTAATTTTAGACGAACAAAACAGCGATTATTTATCGAAACCTTTTCCGTTTTATCTCGCTTATCCTATCGAAGGTGAACCTTCAAACTTAGGAAATCCCGAAGATTGGAGCGCGGAACACAAATGGGACGGAATAAGATCGCAAACTATTATTCGTGATAATGAAATATTTATCTGGAGCCGCGGAGAAGAATTGGTAACCGATAAATATCCTGAATTTGCTTCTTTTATTGGAATTATTCCTGATGGAACGGTGATTGACGGAGAAATTCTTCCCTTCATAGAAAATGAAATCGGAACTTTTAATGATCTGCAAACCCGAATTGGACGTAAAACTGTTTCGGCTGCGATCCTTAAAAAGTCACCTGTAATTATAAAAGCCTACGATTTATTAGAATGGAAAGGTCAGGATATTCGAAATCTTCCTTTTGAAGAAAGACGTATAGTATTGGAACAATTGTACGAAGATATTAAACACAATGATATTCCGCTGCAACTTTCTGAACGGGTTAAATTTTCAACCTGGGAAGAATTGACGGAGGAAAGGTTGCGTTCCCGCGAAATGAAAAGCGAGGGTTTGATGATTAAAAGAAAAGATTCGCCTTATCTCGTAGGAAGAAAAAAAGGCGATTGGTGGAAATGGAAAATTGAACCTTTAGTAATTGATGCCGTCCTCACCTACGCCATGCGCGGTCACGGACGACGTTCGAATTTATTTACCGATTATACTTTTGCCCTTTGGCATAATAACGAAAATAACGAACGTGAATTGGTCACATTCGCGAAAGCCTATTCCGGTTTAACCGATGCTGAATTTAGAATGGTGGACGATTGGATTAAGAAAAATACGCTGGAACGATTTGGCCCCGTTCGAAGTGTAACGCCTCAATTGGTTTTCGAAATTGGTTTTGAAGGGATTGCGCTTTCAAAAAGACATAAAAGTGGCATTGCAACACGATTTCCGAGGATTTTAAGATGGCGACATGATAAAAAAATCGATGAAGCTAATTCTATTGAGGATTTGAAGAGTATGATTTTATAGTTAAGAATTGCGAGATGGCACGCGGATTACGCGGATTCGCTAAAGCGAAAACACAGATGAACGCGGATTTTATTCTTATTTTCTTTTTCTATCCGGATTTTTTGTCATTTCGACGGATGAGAAATCCTCGCGAGAAGCTCGACAAAGATTGACGATTTTAGGAACGGAATTTTTTAATGCGATTTCTCCTCTGTCGAAATGATAAAATTGTGGTAAAAAAAATGGCACACGGATGACACGGATTCGCAAGCGAAAACACGGATGAGCACGAATTTTTTATAGAGTAGTTTTAAAGCTCCAGAGGAGCGTAATATTTATAGAAACTATGAATGTGCTAGAAAAACAGCTCTAGTGGAGCGATATATAAAATTTTAATTAATGCATAATATGTCACCCCGATGGGGTTCTAAAAAATAAACTTATAAATTTCTATAAATATGACGTCCCGCTGCGACTAATTTAAAAAACCGGTTTCTTAATTTTCTTTGATAAAACAAAACTTAATGAACTTAATATCTTAATGGTAAAAAAAAATGGCACGCGGATGACGCGGATTCGCTAAAGCGAAAACACTGATGAGCGCGGATTTTTTATTTCTTGTTTTAAAGCTCCAGAGGAGCGTAATATTTATAGAAACTATGAGATTGTGCCAGAAAAAGAGCTCCAGCGGAGCGATATATAAAATTTTAATTAATGCATAATATGTCACCCCGATGGGGTTCTAAAAAATAAACTTATAAATATCTATAAATATGACGTCACGCTAGGATTAATTTAAAAAACCGGTTTCTTAATTTTCTTTCACAAAGCAAAACTTAATGAACTTAATATCTTAATGGTGAAAAAAAATGGCACACGGATGACGCGGATTCGCAAGCGAAAACACAGATGAGCGCGGATTTTTTATAGAGTAGTTTTAAAGCTCCGGAGGCGCGTAATATTTATAGAAACTATGAGATTGTGCCAGAAAAAGAGCTCCAGCGGAGCGATATATAAAATTTTAATTAATGCATAATATGTCACCCCGATGGAGTTCTAAAAATAAACTTATAAATATCTATAAATATTACGTCCTGCAGGGACTAATTTAAAAAACCGGTTTCTTAATTTTCTTTGATAAAGCAAAACTTAATGAACCTTAATATCTTAATGGTAAAAAAATAATAGCAAAGACAAATGAACAGAGAGCAACTTTTTGCGGTAGCAAATGAATGGTTTGAGAATCAGGGATGGAAACCGTTTCCGTTTCAGACTCAGGCATGGACTGCTTTTTTGCAAGGAAAAAACGGTTTACTGAACGCTCCTACGGGCAGCGGAAAAACCTATGCGCTCTGGTTGCCTATTGTTCTCAATTACATAAAAAATAATCCCGATTATAAAACCAAACATAAACCCGGTCTTAAAGCAATTTGGATTACTCCTTTACGTTCGCTTTCGGTTGAAATAAAACAAGCTGCTGAAAGAGTCGTTAATGATTTGGGAACCCAAATGACAGTTGGAATTCGGTCTGGAGATACATCTGCAAGCGAAAGAGCCAAGCAAAAAGGAAAAATGCCTGATTTATTGGTTACCACTCCGGAAAGTTTGCAATTGCTTTTGGCAACCAAAGGATACGACAAAATATTTGGTAATTGTACCGCAATTGTTATTGACGAATGGCACGAATTATTAGGTACAAAACGAGGTGTTCAAACCGAATTGGCTTTATCCCGACTAAAAACTATTGCGCCAAAAATGCGTATTTGGGGAATCTCGGCTACGATTGGAAATCTGCAGCAGGCGCAGGAAGTGTTACTTGGTGTAGATTCAGAAGCTTACAATAATTCGGTTTTGATAAAGGCTCAGATTCATAAAAAAATAAAAGTCATTTCGATTATTCCGGATAAAATGGAAACCTATCCGTGGCGCGGACATATGGGTTTGCATCTGATTGATGAAGTGGCAAAAATTATAAAAGCAAGCAAAACGACTTTGATCTTTACGAATGTACGTTCGGCTTGCGAAATCTGGTTTCAGCGATTGCTCGAAAAATATCCTGAATTTGCAGGAGAAATGGCGATGCATCACGGAAGTATAAATCGTGAAACGAGACTTTGGGTCGAACAAGCTATTAGAGACGAAGAACTAAAAGTTGTGGTTTGTACTTCAAGTCTGGATCTTGGAGTTGATTTTGCTCCCGTAGAAACTATTATTCAGGTTGGTGGGCCAAAAGGTGTTGCCCGCTTTTTGCAAAGAGCTGGACGAAGCGGACACCAACCGGGGAAAGAAAGTGTAATTTATTTTCTGGCAACGCATGCGATTGAATTAATAGAAGCTTCGGCATTGAAAAAAGCGGTTGAAGAGAATGTTATTGAAGATCGTGTTCCCTACTTGAACAGTTGGGATGTTTTGGTACAATACCTCAATACTTTGGCGGTTTCTGACGGATTTCTTCCCGATGATATTTTCAAAGAAGTCAAAGGAACATTTTGTTATCAGGCGATTACGGAAGAAAACTGGAATTGGGTTTTGAATTTCATTTCTAACGGAAGTCAAAGTCTGCAAGCTTATGACGAATATAAAAAAGTAGAAATCGAAGAAGGCGGACGTTACAAAATCAACAGTAGATTGATTGCCATGCACCACCGCATGCAAATAGGAACTATTGTAGGCGATGCTGTTGTAAACGTAAAATTTATGAGTGGCGGTTATATTGGTACTATCGAAGAATGGTTTGTCTCGAAATTAAAACCGGGCGATACTTTTATCTTTGCGGGAAAACAGCTCGAATTGTTCCGAATTAGGAATATGCAGGTTTTGGTTCGAAAGGCAGATCCTAAAAAGAAATCGAAAGTAGTAAGCTGGATGGGCGGTCGAATGGCGCTTTCGGCACAAATGAGCGAATTGTTACGTCAGGAATTGTATCGTGCCAATACCGATAATTTATCGCCGGAACTCAAAGCTTTACAACCGCTATTTGCCCGACAAAGAAAGGAATCCATTGTTCCCGGAGACGATCAGTTTTTGATTGAAACTTTTAAAACCAGAGAAGGATATCACGCTATTTTTTATCCATTTGAAGGTCGGTTTGTGCATGAAGCGCTGGCGAGTTTACTAGCTTATAGAATTAGTTTACTTTTGCCTATCAGCTTTTCATTGGCTTATAATGATTACGGATTCGAATTACTTTCTGATCAGGAAATTGATATGCAAAATGTGCTGGATAACAATTTATTCTCGACAGAATATGTACATCATGATTTGCAAAAAAGTCTGAATGCTACCGAAATGGCAAGACGGAAATTCAGGGATATTGCCGTGATTGCAGGTTTAGTTTTTACTGGTTTTCCAGGGAAAATGGTTAAAACAAAACATTTACAAAGCGGCTCTCAATTGCTGTTTGAAGTTTTCAGAGATTACGAACCTGATAACTTATTATTTCAGCAAGCGTATCGCGAAACCTTTGAACATCAGCTGGAAGAAGGGCGTTTGATTATGGCTTTGGAACGAATAAACAATCAGGAAATTATCTGGAAATCGTGTTTGAAACCTACGCCTTTTAGTTTTCCATTAATTACAGATCGATTACGGGAAAAATTATCCAGCGAAACATTAGCAGAACGAATTAAAAAAATGACCGCTTCGTATATGAAGTAATATGATATGACGATTACCATACACAACCAAACGTTTATTTTGCACCCAAGTGGAGCTTTATTTTGGGAAACCAGAAAATTGCTTCTCATATCTGATGTGCATCTCGGAAAAGTATCGCATTTCAGGAAACACGGCGTGGCGATTCCGAATAATGTGGTTTCTGAAAATTTTAAGCGTTTGACCGATATTGTTGATTTTTTTAAACCCGAAAAAATTATTTTCCTGGGAGATTTATTTCATAGTTCTAAAAATAAAGAATGGGATTTATTCGAAAAATGGGTAGAATGCTGCACGAATACAATTATCCTAATCGCAGGAAATCATGATATTATTGATAAAAAACATTACCTGGAACTTAATATTGATGTTGTAGAATTTCTGGAAATCGACGATTTTTTACTCACACATCATCCTACCTTAAAAGAAGGTTTTTTTAATTTTTCAGGCCACATTCATCCCGGAATTATGTTGCGTGGTTTTGGTGCGCAATCTTTAAAACTGCCTTGTTTTTTTCAGAAAGTAAATCAAATGATTCTGGCCGCTTTTGGTGAATTTACCGGAAAACATATTTTAAAACCAGAGCAAAACGATATTGTCTATGCGATTGCAAATGATGAAGTTATCAGAATTAACTTAAACTGATTTTTTAAGGTAAACTTGTTTTTCATCAGTATCACGAGTTGTATCACTTTCATAGTTGAATTCTTGGTATCCTAACGATTTCAAGGTCTCGATTAAAAACGTATCAACTGCAAAAGCTTTTGCCCAAATTAAATCGTATTTTCTTTGTAAAGCGACTTCTTCGGCACGTTTAAAAAGCACGTTAATATCTTCAGGATTGAAGTACACAATATGATCTACACCCATTGGTTTATTGGCATCAAGATTTTGATTCGAAAGTCGGGATGAATTCAGTTTCATAAATGACAACGGATTTTCGCCATCATAAGCCATCAGCATTTCGACTGAAAAATCATTTTGTATTTTGAATAGCTTTTGACTTGAAAGGTTTTCATTGGCGTACTTCTCTCCTATTTCTTTCGAAGAACCAAATAAATCCGAATAGAATTTCAGGGCTTTTTCTTCCATCCAAACTACATTATCATTTATGATTACTACGAATTTTGCTATTTTAGACATATCTTTTATTTTTTTTTATTACTGCAAAGTTGAGATGATTTGATGGATCAGAAAAGAGCTAAACGGCTTTTGTTTTGTTCGAAAAGTCGGTTGAATTAATTGGGATGTCTTTTTAAACACATAGAGACATAGCTTGTTGAATCGCTTAAGAAAGGCGTTTTACTTTTAATAAATCACAATAGCAGCAACTTTAACAATTGAGATGCAGATGCTAACAATTTTATTCGCTTAAAGACAATGCATTGTATTGTCATTGTATTGTCAGGCTGAGCGAAGTCGAAGCCCACGTTTCAATTGGAGCACCCTTCGACTTCGCTCAGGGTGACAATTGGAATGTTTAAATAAAAAAATTAAACCCAAGATTGGGCTAAAAAACTAAAAAAAGAAATCGAAAACGAATAACTACTCCATTCGCTCGTCGCTCGCGAGAGGGATAGAAGCAAGCTACCGAAGTAGCGCGGATAGCCCGACAGCATCCCGATAAGAGGGCGTATAAGCGCATAGTAAATTTGCCCTCTTATCGGGATGGTGACTCGCCCAAAGTATAATTACGTATATACTTTTAAATATACTAAACATTCTTTCTGCGATATTCTAAAGGTGAAATTCCTTCGCATTTTTTAAAAAATCTCCCAAAACCGGATTGATTGGGGAAGTTTAAAGTATCGCTAATTTGATTGATTGTAAGATCTTTGTTTTGAAGTAATATTTTGGCTTCGAGAATTACAATATCGTCGATCCAGTCGCTGGCGGTTTTTCCGCTATTATTTTTAATTACTTCTGATAAATATTTGCGAGATACATTTAGAACATCTGCATAATATTGTACTGATCTTTGGCTTATAAAATCTCTGGAAAGGATTTCTTTGAACTTTTCGAATAAAGGATTTTGAGCTGAATCGTTTGTAATGGTTTGCTTTATAACATCTAATTCGTAAATCAATATATAAAGATAAGCTCTTAGAATAGAAGGCTGATTATCAGAATTATGTTCGATCGATTGTCGTAACAAAGTAAAAATTTGTTCAAACTTAATTTTGTTTTTTCTCTCAAGATTGAAAACGTGCATTTCGCTATTTTCGAAAAAATCATACTGCGAAAGAAAAAAAACATTAGCCTGATTGTGCAGAAAAAATTGAGGCTTGAAAAAGATAATATCGATTAAAATTTCGTCGCTATCTTTTGTAAAACTTCGAATTACCGAAGGTCCTAATGTTAGAATTGCAGGAGCATAAATTACTGTTTTCTTGAGTTTGGTTTGCATTACAATGCTCCCTTTTCGAAGAAATTCTATGGCATAACTTTCTGCGCGATAAGGTTCGCTGATATAAGGATGATCTTTTGCCTGAATATAAAAATACTCTCTATCATTATTGGCATCGGTAAACAAACTTTTGTGATGCTCTAGTGAATATGTGGTTATTTTTGTATTCAATTGTTTTTGCATTTAATCGATACCAAATATAAGGAACTCATTTTGCATAACAAATAATGGCGCCATATAGCGCCATTACAAGTATTCTCCTAAAAGAATATATATTTAAAAAGTGAAACTATTTTTTATCGATTTTGTAAAGTTTTCCACCATCAGTAACGGCGTATAAAGCTCCGTCGTTTCCTTGTGTTATATCTCTAAAGCGTTGGTTTTCTGAAGCCAGAAGTCTTTCTTCGCCAATTACTTTATTGTCTTTTATCGCAAGACGAACAATGTGCATTCCGCTTAAAGCGCCTATAAAAAGGCTATTTTGCCATTCCGGTACACGATTTCCTGTGTAGAACGTCATTCCGCTTGGCGAAACTACCGGATCCCAATAGTAAACAGGCTGTTCTAAACCATCTTGCTGCTGAATCCCTGCTCCTACTTTTTCTCCGCTATATTCGATTCCGTATGTAATTGTTGGCCATCCGTAATTTGCTCCCGCTTTAAGGCGATTGATTTCGTCACCTCCGCGTGGTCCGTGTTCTGACAACCAAATTTCTCCTGTATTAGGATTAAGTGCCAAACCTTGCGGATTTCTGTGTCCAATAGTATATAATTCAGGTAAAGCTCCCGTTCCTGTAAAAGTAGGATTGCCACTTGCTGGCTGACCTTCTTTTGTTAATCGAACTACTTTTCCTAAACCAGATGCTACAGATTGTGCCAATGGTCTAGTTTCTAATACAGAACGTTCTCCGGTACTTACTACTAAGAAACCAGATTTATCAAAAAGAATGCGTCCGCCATAATGAAGATTACTGGCGTTTGCAGGTTTTGCTCTGTAAATTACGGTTGCTCCTTCGATCGTTTTTTCGTCAGTTGACAGTTTTCCTTTGGCTACAGCCGTATTATTTCCGCCTGTTGTTGCTTCGGCATACACCCAGTAAATCATTCTGTTGGTTGCAAAATCAGGATCTATAGTTAAACCTAATAAACCTCCTTGTCCAGAAGCATTTACGGCAGGAATACCTGTAATAGGTGCGCTTAAAACTCCGGCTGTTGTAGCAATACGCATGGTTCCGGTTTTTTCGGTAATTAATAATCTACCGTCAGGAAGACTTTTAATTCCCCATGGACTGCTTAAGCCTGTAGCAATAGCAACTCCCTGATAAGGTGTGTTGGTTTGTACGCCACTAACTCTGGTTTGCCCTTCGAAAGCAGGTTTATAAGTTGTATTGGCAGCATTTCCTTCGACAGGATTGGTGGTTGTGCCCGGATTTACATCGACATCTTTATCACTAGAGCAGCTTAAAAAGGTGATTAGCATACTCGATACAATAGCAATCTGGTTAATATTTCTCATAGTTTTGGGATTTTTATATTAGAATAGATCAAAAATCTTAAATATAAAATAAAGACTGTTATATAATTTATAGGAAAATTTATATAATTAATTGGAAGGCTTGTATTTTACCGCAAAGTTTTTATTTAACCGCAAAGCACGCAAGGATTTTTTTACTGGGCTGAAATAATCTCGCGAAGGCGCAAAGACGCAAAGTTTATATTTTTTTTTAACCGCAAATTTGCTTCGCCTGTTCGCTATCGCTCGAGTCACAATTATCGCAAATTTTTAAGCTGTCAATCTTCGGTTTAGCTTTGTAAACTTTGCATTCTTTCCTTTATCATTAAAAAACTTTGCGAATTTTGCGCAATTCTTAGCGTGCTTTGCGGTAAAAAAATAAGTTCTTTGCTGTTATTTAAAATATTTTTATACATTTGCAATCATCAGATGATATGATAATTCAATTATGGCATTAATCAATAAAAAATCTCTCGCAGAAGAAGTTGCTTCAAAATTACAGGAGCAAATATCGCTTGGTCAGTATAAGATCAATGAGAAGTTGCCTATTGAAGCAGAATTGATGAAAAGTTTTGGTGTTGGAAGATCGTCGATAAGAGAAGCGATGAAGCTACTCGCCAATTCAGGTTTGCTCCGGATTCAGCAGGGAGTTGGTACTTTTGTTCAGGAAGTGACCAGCATACAGGAACCTATGGATCAGCGATTGAAGCGTGCTAGTCTTGAGGATTTAGACGAAGTACGACAATTATTAGAATTGAAAATTGCTGAAAAAGCGGCCATCAACAGAACAGAAGATGATATCATTGCGATGAAACAGCATTTGGCTGACAGAATGAAAACTGCCAATGAAGGTTTACTCGAAGAATGTGTAGAGGCTGATATACAATTTCATATTGCAATTGCTCAAGCCTCAAAAAATGAAATTCTGGCCGATTTATATAAATCTGTATCGAAACATTTAAAAAAGGAGTTTCTTAGAATCTATCCAAACACTAAAATATTTCAGGATACATACGCTATACACGAACAGCTTTTAAAAAATATCATTGCAAAAGACCCAAAAAAAACATGGAATACTGTTGCAAAAATAACAGGACATACTAATTACTAATTTTTTACTCCAATTCATCAGATGATCTGATTTTTTTAATTCATTATGAAAACAAGCACTATTACCCATTCGAAGCAGTTGACCCAACAAACTGTTTTCTCTATTTTATTTACTATTAGCTTAACGCATTTTATTAATGATATGCTTCAGGCTGTGGTTCCTGCGGTTTACCCTATTATAAAAGATAAATTTCATTTGACCTTTAGCGAAATTGGTTTAATTACGCTGACTTATCAACTTACGGCATCTATTTTACAGCCTTTCGTTGGATTTTATACCGATAAGAGACCACGTCCGTATTCGCTAGCCGTTGCGATGGTTTTTACACTTCTAGGTTTGGCGGCCGTAGCAGTGGCTTCAAGTTTTGTAAACATCTTACTTGCTGTTAGTTTAATTGGTGTTGGCTCATCTATATTTCATCCAGAAGCTTCTAGAGTTGCACATATGGCATCCGGAGGAAAGAGAGGATTGGCGCAATCTATTTTTCAATTAGGAGGAAATGCTGGAAGTGCTATCGGGCCTTTGCTTGCGGCTATAATTGTAGTGCCTTACGGACAGTTTAATATTATCTGGTTTTGTATTGCAGCTGCTGTAGGAATCATTATTCTTTCGGGAGTTGCGAAATGGTATCAGGAACATTTAAACCTTAAAGCTAAAAATAAATCGGCTGTAGCTGAAGAAGTTCATCATTCGCTTTCAAAACAAAAAGTAATTTTTTCATTGGGTATTTTGCTGGTATTGATCTTTTCAAAATACTTTTATATGGCCAGTATGACTAGTTATTATACTTTTTACCTGATTGATAAATTCCATGTATCTGTACAGGAATCTCAAATTTATCTTTTTGCTTTTCTTGGTGCCGTTGCTGCCGGAACATTGTTTGGCGGAGCTTTAGGAGATCGTTTTGGACGAAAATATATTATCTGGATTTCGATATTAGGTGTTGCGCCTTTTACATTGTTATTGCCATATGTTTCTCTTTTCTGGACAGGCGTTTTATCCGTAATTATTGGTTTAATTATATCATCGGCTTTCTCGGCAATTTTGGTTTATGCCACTGAACTTGTTCCTGGAAAAGTGGGTCTTATTGCGGGTCTTTTCTTTGGATTGGCTTTTGGTATGGGAGGATTAGGATCTGCTATACTAGGAAAATTAGCCGATGCTACAAGTATAGAATATGTTTTTAAAGTTTGTGCTTTTCTGCCTTTGATAGGGATTTTGACCACCTTTCTTCCGAATATTGAAGGAAAGAAAAAAACTACTGTACAGAAAGATTAAATTGTTTTTTACTAATTCAAATTGTTATATAGAAAAAGCGCTGGATGTAATAATTCAGCGCTTTTTTCTTTGTAAAATAACAAAATGTTTCTTATTTTAAATTAAGGAATTAAAACCGCGCGCCCTTTAATTTTTCCTTGTCGTAATTTGTCATAAACTTCAAGTGCCTGATCTAAATTATATTTTTCAATTTCAATATGAATTTTCTTTTGTATCGCCAGTCCAATTACTTCCATTAGTTCTGTTCTGGATCCCCAATAAGGATTTGTCATACTTACGCCAAAAGGTAATCCATTCATATTATATTCGAATTTTCCTCCGCCTAAACCAACAATTGTTAAATCTCCGTCTAAACCAATTATTTTGGTTCCCAAATCTATTGTAGAGGTAGCACCAACAAAATCAAGAACTACCTTTGCTTTTTTTATTCCTGTAATTTTTTTGATTTGTTCTGCAGCATCTTTATCCGTAGAATTTACTGCATAAGCTGCCCCAAGTTGTTTTGCAAATTCTAGTCTTTCGGGGGTTATATCGCAAGCGATGATGGTCGATCCACACATTTCAGATAAAATCTGCAGCGCTACATGTCCTAGTCCTCCAACTCCAATAACCACCACATATTCATCTGGCATCAATTTATGCAACGAGCGTTTTATAGCAGAATATGGTGTTAATGCCGCATCTGTTAAAGGAGCAGCAATTACAGGATCTAAATCATGAATAGGTACTAATAAACGGGATGAAGGTACTAACATATAATCTGCCATTCCTCCGTTTAAACCTAATCCTCCACCGTAAGCTTGTTCTGATTGATGATCACAATAATTTTCGTTTGAATGCTGGCAGGGCTTACAATGTCCGCATCCCCACGGACCGTATACTAAAACTGCATCTCCTTTTTTAAAACCTTTTACATCTTGTCCTACTTCTTCTACCCATCCTGCATTTTCATGTCCTAACGTAAAGGTTGATCCGGAAACGGTTCCTTCATCGATTATATGTAGGTCCGAATGGCAAACTCCTGCTCCGCCAATCTTTAATAATACTTCATCACCTGAAGGTTTCGGTTTTTCTAAGTCATTTATAATTCTAACATCTTTGTGCCCATAATATCGTACTGCTTTCATAAGAATATATTTATAATTTGATATCATAAATTTACTGAAACCTTATGGAACACAAAAGTTAATATATGATAAATAAAGCTATTCATACGTTAAAAAAAGAAAGGGTACTGCTTCAAAGTTTAACTTTTATTGTGACTTAACTTTTAATATAATTCAGTAGCCAAAAAATTAAAAACCAAGATTATTTGTTGGATCTGTAAAACTGCAACTACATTCCCTGCGGATATTTTTAGATTGTTTAAAAATGTATTTAATGTAAAACTGATGCGATGAGGGTGCATATTTTCCTAATCCGTTGATGTTGTAATCGTATGCATAACCTGCCTGAAAATCTTGCAGAATGTTAACTCCCATCATTCCGGTAATGGCCGAATTCCACCTGTAGGAAGCTCCAAGCCTAAACTTTTCCCTGAATTCAAAATTAAGGGAAAAATCTATTGCCAATGGTGCGTTTTCTACTGCTTTTGCTAATATCGAAGGTTTAAATAAAAAATCATCATTTATACGAGTCTGATAACCCGTCGTAAAATAAATTTGAGGCTTACTTGTAATTGTAGAAGTTTTTATGGTTGGATTGTAACTTTCCTTAATAAAATTAGGCACAGATAAACCAATAAACCAATTGGGTGTATTGAACAAAAGCCCTACTCCTATTCTTGGAGTTACCTGATTTTCGATGTTATTCTGAAAGCTTAAATCGTCAGGATTATTAAGATCAAGACGGCTATAATCTATGTCAAGGATACTCAAACCTGCTTTAAGTCCAAAACTTAACATATTCAGTTCATTTGTATAAATAGTATACGAATAATCTCCGGTAATAATAACGTCCTGGGTTACTCCCAGCTTTTGATTGGTAACATTAAATCCGGCTCCCATATTAAGATCTATGGGAATATTAATATTTAGATTTTGTGTTTCCGGAGCGCCATCAAAACCGGCAAATTGTGTACGGTGAATTAGTAAAACACTTCCGTCGAAAAAGCCGGCAAAAGCGGGGTTAAAACTCGACATATTGAGTTTGTAATCTGAAAATTGTGCATCTTGCTGCGCTTTTGCAGAAAACAAAGTGAATGTAAATAAAAGAGTTGCTATAATTTTGAATTTCATTTGTAATAGTTGGTTTGTAGATTAAGGATTTAGGTGTAAAAAGCCTGTTTTTGTTACCCTTTTATTATCATGATTGGTGAAACTAAAAACATAATAATAAGTGCCGAAAGGAAGTAATCCTTTTCCGCTGCCTAATCCTTTGTTTGCAACGCCTCTAAATAGATTTTCTTCGTTTCCGTAATTGGCTGTTTCGAAAACTAAACTGCCCCAACTATTAAAAATTTCGAGCTTATTATCCGCGAAAGTTGTCGCTCCTTCTATATCAAAATAATCATTCTTTCCGTCGCCATTTGCCGAGATTCCGTTGTATACTTTAACATCGCAATAGCGAAAAACAACTTGTACTTCGAGTCTTTTAGAACTTTCGCATTCTGCTCCTATGTAGGATGCATAGTACTTATGATTGTCTTCCAGAAGTGTTGTAGATCCTAATGCAAAACCTCCTGTGGCGGTTTCATACCATAAAACTTCTTCTTCGTTTGTGATAAGATCAGTTACGGTTGCTTCTTTTTCTTTACACATAAACTGTATTGCATTTCCTGTTGGTGCCAAAGCATCATTTACAATAATAGTAACAGCAACACGATCGCTGTAACAACTTCCGTTATAATTGGCAGCATAATAGATGCCGCTGGTTAAAGCTGTATTAGCTGATAATGTCTGAGAAGATGAAGCGTCTTTAAACCATTTTAGATAGGAGCTGTTTACCGCTATGCTCGATATAACAGGATTTTCGATAGCACAAAACTCTTGTGTTAAATTCGAAAATAATGGCGGTGATAGAGGAAGAACGGTTACAATTGCCGTTGCCGAAGCCAAATTACCATTTTTATCTTTTACTGTTAGCGTCACGATATTATCTCCCAGATTATCGCAATTGAATGTTGTTTTATCTAAAGTTAATTTATCGATAGCGCAGTTATCCGTTGAACCATTATTGATTTGGTCCGCAGTGATTGTAGAAGTGCCAGAAAAATCCAGCTGAACGGTAATATTCTGAGTTACAACTATCGGATTTATTTTATCCTGAACGGTAACAGTCGCATTTTTTGAAGCTGAATTTCCATTGACATCCGTAACCGTCAGTTTCACGGTATTGAGGCCAATATTCGAACAATTAAAAGATGTTTTATTGATTTCTATTTTATCTATCGCGCAATTATCTGTTGAGCCATTATTGATTTCTGCAGCGGTTATTACGGCATTTCCAGAAGCGTCCAGATCGGCAGTTATATTCTGAGTGATCACGATAGGTTTTAATTGGTCTTCGACTTTTACCGTTGCCGTTTTTGAAGCCGAATTTCCGTTAAAATCAATAACCGTTAATCTTACTGTATTGTCTCCAATGTTCGAACAATCAAAAGTAGTTTTATCTAACGTTATCGCAGCAATACCACAATTATCAGTTGAACCATTATTTATCAGCGCCGGATTTAGTACTGTATTTCCTGTAGTATCGAGTTGAACTGTTATATTTTGGGTTATAACAGTTGGGGCGATCAAATCTTTAACAGTTACAATAGCAGTTCCGGACGCTGAATTTCCACTTTTATCTGTTAGGTTAAGTGTTACATTATTATCACCAATATTCGAACAATCGAAAGTAGTTTTGTCTAAAGTCATAGTAGCGATCTCACAATTATCAGTTGAACCATTGTTGATTTGAGATTCGGTTATAGTTGCTTTTCCTAAAGCATCTAATTCTACTGTGATATTCTGCGTTACCACTATTGGTTTTACTTGATCTTCAATTGTAACTATTGCGGTTTTTGAATCTGAATTTCCGTTGACATCTAAAACGGTTAGTGTTACAGTATTGGCTCCAACATTCGAACAATCAAAATCTGTTTTGTCTAAAGCCATTTTATCAATAGCGCAATTATCGGTTGAGCCATTATCGATTTCTGTCGCCGTAATAACTGCTTTTCCTAAAGCATCCAATTGAACGGTAATGTTCTGTGTTATAACAGTTGGTTTTATTTTATCCTCAACTGTGACTGTTGCAGTTTTTGAATCTGAATTTCCATTAACATCTAAAACGGTTAGCGTTACGGTATTGGCTCCAACATTCGAACAATCAAAATCTGTTTTATCTAAAGTGATTTTATCAATAACACAATTATCAGATGAACCATTATCGATTTGAGTCTCAGTTATAGTTGCTTTTCCTAAAGCATCCAATTGAACGGTAATATTCTGAGTTATAACAATTGGTTTTATTTTATCCTCAACTGTAACAGTTGCAGTTTTTGAATCTGAATTTCCATTAACATCTAAAACGGTTAGCGTTACAGTATTCGCTCCAACATTCGAACAATCAAAATCTGTTTTATCTAAAGTTATTTTATCAATAGCACAATTATCAGATGAACCATTATCAATTTGAGATTCAGTTATAATTGCTTTTCCTAAAGCATCCAATTGAATAGTAATGTTCTGTATTATAACAGTTGGCTTTATTTTATCCTCAACTGTAACTGTTGCGGTTTTTGAATCTGAATTTCCGTTGACATCCAAAACGGTTAGCGTTACAGTATTCGCTCCAACATTCGAACAATCAAAATCTGTTTTGTCTAAAGTTATTTTATCAATAGCGCAATTATCGGTTGAACCATTATCGATTTCTGCCGGAGTTATAATTGCTTTTCCTAAAGCATCCAATTGAACGGTAATGTTCTGAGTTATAACAGTAGGTTTTATTTTATCCTCGATGGTAACTATTGCGGTTTTTGAATCTGAATTTCCGTTGACATCTAAAACGGTTAGCGTCACAGTATTCGCTCCAACATTCGAACAATCAAAATCTGTTTTGTCTAAAGTTATTTTATCAATAGCGCAATTATCGGTTGAACCATTATCGATTTCTGCCGGATTTATGACTGCGTTTCCTGAAGCGTCAAGCTGAATAGTAATATCTTGTGTAATTACAACGGGAAGTTCTGAATCTTTAACCGTAACTTTAAAAGAACAGGTATGCACAATATTGTTTTTATCTGTGATCTCAAATGTATTTGTAGTAGTACCTACAGGAAATAAACTACCATTTGGCAATCCGGCAATTTGATTGATCTTTAGACCTTTTCCTGTCCATTTTAATGCATTACTTATTATTTTGGCTCCATCAGTAGCAGAATCCCAACCTTCAGGATCCACAGTATTTGAAACAGGTTGAAGATTTAAGCTGGCGCGCTTTGCATGATTCAAACCAACATTTTCTTTTGCTATTACTAGCATGTCATTATTATTATATCTAGACACTACATAAGATCCTGGAGTGATATTTGTAGAACCAGAACGATAACCTCCAATAAAAGTGGCTACATCTTTCATTATGGGGTGATTTGGTATGTCGATTGTTCCTAAACTTAATACTCCCCTTAAATTAATATTATTAGGAACTAATACTCTATATGCATTAGTATTATATAATCCTGTAATAGGCTGGTTACTATTCTCAAAAAGAGCATCTACAATACCGCCGCCACCATCGATATATTGAGCTAGTACATCTCCTAAACCTGGCCTGCCTATCTCGCCATAAGCAGTGCAAACAAGTATAGCATCATACTTTTGTAAAACCACTAAGTCTGGTGTAAAAGAAGTTAAACTGATAACATCTACATTATCAAATTCATGAGTATTTTCAAGTTTCTGTTTTATATCAAGTGCACTAAGACCAGAATATGAATTAAGAATAAGAACATTTGATGCATGATTATTCTTAAAATCATAACTAATAATAGCACCGCATTTGCCAGGATCATTGGTATTCACAACAATATCTGCGGGGCAGTTTAAAGGAATTGTTACAATCGCAGTTTTTGAACTTGTGTTACCATTTACATCTGTAACTGTCAATGTAACGGTATTATCTCCTATATCGTTAAAAGTAAAATTGGTTTTATTAAGTACTTTCGATGCTATACCACAATTATCTGTAGAACCATTATCGATTTCATCTGCGGTTATAGTCGCTTTTCCGTTATTGTCAAGCTGAACCGTTATATTTTGTGTTTGTACTACCGGAACTTCTGTGTCCTTAACAGTCACAATAAATGTTGTAGTAGCGGTATTAGAATCTTCATCAGTTACAGTTACGGTAATTGTTGACGTTCCTGTTTGATTTACCATACTTGTAAAATCAAGAGTACGTGTCGCGGCAGTACCTGATAAGATTAAATTAGCATTTGGAATGAGTGCCTGATTTGATGACGATGCAGTTACTATAAGATTAACAGGTAATGTCTCTTTGTCTCCAATCTTAAATTGTACAGAACCTGAGTCTCCGCCACAAACTATTGTTATCGGATTAATCAGTGTAACAAAAGGTCCTTCAGAAAGTTTACTTATCATTCTGTACAATAAATTCATTATTTCAGGTTTGGGTGTCCATTGAGGATTTTCAAATAAAGAAGTTGTAATTCCTGAAAAACGCACCAATCCTCCTCCTACTTTCTTTTCTGCTACTACAGCTTGTCCGGTAGGAGAAACTATAATTTTTTCTAATCCTGTACCTGACAAAAAATTATGCGCAAAATAGTTTCCTGTAAAAAAAGGAGTCGTAATAGGTAGATACGGAGATAAAGTAAAAAAAGGATTGGAAGCATCCGCCGGTGATGCACTAGCAGAAATCGAATTTGTACTAGTTACACCAAAACCTAAATTAAAAGGAGGTATAGCTTCGGTTGTCGCTGCATTTATAAGTAAAGTACCTCCTGCATGAACCCATTTATCTATTATCTGACTATTAGTATTCAGAAAAGATATCATTTTAGTTGTGCTAATTTCACTCCCTTCTATCCAAATAAACTTTCTGTTAGAATCAAAGAGTGTTGTTGCATTTACAGTATTATAATTATACTGTGTCCAGTCAGTTCCATAAACTGAATTCATCGCATTGATATTTCCTGTTAAATTAAATAATAAGTACCAGGGTTCTGTATTATCACTTAAATAACCGGCAGTAGTTTGGCTTTGAAGTTTAAACACACTAAATATTAAGAAGAAGATAAGTAGTTTTTTTTTCATGTATTGAATCAGAAATTAATAGTGGCAGTATTAAAGTATAAATCAGAAAGTACATTCATTGACAAATGAAACGGACAATAAATACTTATGGAGCTGTTGACAAATGTAATTCACACATTATACTTTTAACAGTATCAAAGGGGGACAAATAAGGGACATTTTTATTCAAAAAACCATTAAAACCAATACTTTACAAATTGTGTTGTAAAAAGTAATAGATTTTTTTTACTATTTTTACGCACCAAATTTGATAACCACTGATAAAAACGTAATGCTTTTTAAAAAATCATATTGTGTCCTTTTATTGCTTTTTATTGTACAAGTAAAATCCCAAAACGTTCCATTACAGATTCCGTCCAAACCAGGTAAGATTGCCAATATCGAGGCACTTCTGGTTCAACAAAAATCTTTTGAAAGTGATACTGTTTCATTAAAAAAATATCTTGATCCTCTAAGCAAATCAAAAGAATACAGATCTGTTTACGAAGGTTTGCTTGCTAACGGATACAGTGATTTTTATAATACCACCAATTCAAAAAGTAATTTTTATTATTTACAATCTATAAAAAGTGCTGTTGTACAAAAAGATTTGTCTCTTGAAATCTGGGCACAACTTAACTATATCAGCTATCTCTATCTTTACAGGGATTATACAAGCATGACACCAAGATTGCTGCGAGTAATTGATAAAATAAAAAAACTGCCTGATAATGAAATTATTCTTCCCGGAGAAACTTTCAAGAAAATTGGCTGGATCCTGCAAACCCTTGAAGATTATCCAGAATCATTGTATTATCTGAATCTTGCCCAAAAATACACTCCAATAAAAACTGCCGAATATGCTTCGATAATTGATAATATTGGAATCAACTATTTTCGAATGGGAAATGACAAAGCAGCTGAATCTTATTTTAATAAAGCAGCTGTAATGGCAAAGCAAATAGATAATAAGCTTCGATATGCAAAAGCTTTAGGTAATCTGGCTCTTATAAAAGAAAAAAACGGTGATTTGCAGGCAGCGATTTCTTTATTGAAAGAAGATATTCAAATTTCAGAAAACGAACAAAGTGACCAAAACACGATGTATGCCTCTATCCTTTTGGCAGAATTGTACGTAAAAAATAATAATCTTGCTCAGGCAGAAGAAATACTAAACAAAGCCAAAGAAATTGCCGATTCGAAATCCTATTTCAAAAAATCAGAACTGCAAATCATCAAACTTAAATTAGATATTTTAAAACAGCAAAATAAGACTGATAATGAATTGGCGCTCAGAAGAAGAATGATTGTTTTAGAAGATTCTCTAAAAAACAAAGATGGTGATATTGCGATAAGTAATGCTAATTGGGTCATTCAGAAAACAAAATTCCAACAAAATATAAACAGAACTGCAAATGAGGTCAAGCATGAATCTGCAATGAAAAACATGTATGCTATTGTGATTATTATGGCTTTTATATCAGCAATATTTATATTCTTAAACTTTAAAAAACAACTAAAAAACAGACAATTAAAATACAATCAAAAAGTTACTTTATTAGAATTAGAAAAAGTAAAAACGGAACATAAGCTAACCGAAGCGCATGAAAATTTGAATGCCCAGATCGATTATTTAAAGGATAAGAATATTCAAATCAAAAAACTAAAAAATGAGATCGACCATATTAAACAATCATCATCTCACTATCTCGAGAAGGAAAATAAAAAACTGAGTACTTTGCTGGAATCTCATTTAATGACAGAAAATAACTGGAATACCTTTAAGAGAGAATTTCAAAAAGAACATCCTGAATTTTACCAATTATTACAAAATGATTTTCCGGAGATTACAGATTCTAATAAAAGAATTTTATTGTTACAGAAACTAAATTTCAACAACAACGAAATCGCCGAATTACTAGGCATTACACCCGATGCTGTAAAGAAATCGAAACAACGACTTAAGAAAAAACTGGGAACAAAATTTGACACGCTTTTTGAGCATATCAATTCAAAATCGGCTTAACAAAACATTCAAATTACAACATAAAAAAAGCGCTAAATCTATGACTTAGCGCTTTTTTGGTTGTATTAAAAAAATACAACTATTTTTTACCAGCCTTTTACAGCTCCGCCTTTAAATTCTTTAAGCGCTGCTGCTTCAACTTCTGGAGATTGAAAAGCTTGTAAAAACTGTTTTACTTTTTCTTCGTTTTTATTATCCTCACGACTTACTACTAAGTTTACATAAGGAGAATCTTTATCCTCTACAAACAAAGCATCACGCGACGGAACTAATCCTGCCTGAGAAGCAAACGTATTATTTATAATCGCAATTGTTACATTGGCATCATCAAGAGCTCTTGGCAATTGAGGTGCTTCTAGTTCTAAGATTTTAAGCTTTTTAGGATTGCTTACAATATCTGTTACTTTAGGTAATAAACCAATTCCGTCTTTCAATTTTAGCAAACCGTTTTTCTCCAAAAGCAATAACGAACGTCCTCCGTTTGTTGGGTCATTTGGGATAATAATAGTGCTCTCATCTTTCAAATCTGCCAGACTTTTAATCTTTTTAGAATACGCTGCGATAGGGTAAATGAATGTTTTACCAATAATCGCCAATTTGTATCCGCGTTGTTTCGATTGCTCATCAAGATAAGGTTTGTGCTGAAAAGCATTTGCATCAATATCTCCCTGGCTCAAAGCTTCGTTAGGAATCACGTAATCATTAAAAGAAATCAACTCTACTTCAAGTCCGTATTTTTCTTTTGCTACTTTTTTAGCCGCTTCTGCTACTTTATATTCCGGTCCTGTTGCAACCCCAACTTTTATGTGGTGCGGATCGTTGTTTTTGGATTTGCCACAATTTGCCAATGAAAGTGTCAAGGCAATAATTCCGATTGCTTTTAGAAAATTTAAGTTCGTATTCATTCTTGTATTTTTTTAATTTTTAATTCTTAATTTTTAATTCAAATCTATCTGTTGTCTAGAATTTAACCGTAACGTGTGCAAGGATTTTAATGTGTTTTTTTACCGCAAAGAACGCAAAGTTTTTTCGCAGAGTTCGTTAAGTTTTAAGTTGTGCTAGCACAATTTAAGTTCGCAAAGCTTTGCGAACTTAACCTTCTCACAAAATTTACGATATTCTAAAAAAAACTTTGCGCACTTTGCGGTAAAATCTCAAAGTAATCTCAAAGCATTTATCTGTGATCAAATCGTTTCGATAAAAAGTCACCCGTAAACTGAATCACGAATACCAAAATTACCAACAACGCTAAAACCGAATTCATAATTACGGCATCATAACCAATATATCCGTACTGATATCCCACTTGTCCTAAACCGCCGGCACCAACTGCACCACCCATTGCAGAATATCCCACAAGCGTGATTAAGGTAATCGATGCAGCATTTATTAAAGAAGGTAAAGCTTCCGGAAGCAATACTTTGTAGACAATTTGCAAAGGCGTTGCGCCCAAAGCTCTTGCCGCTTCGATTAATCCCGAAGGCAAACCAAGAAGACTATTCTCGACCAACCTGGCAATAAATGGCGCTGCTCCAATGCTTAACGGAACCAACGCTGCACTTACACCAATAGAAGTTCCTACCAGCGCACGCGTAAACGGAATCATCCAAACGATTAATATTATGAACGGAATCGAACGAAAAATATTCACCAAAACCGATAAAGTTCTGTTTAAAACGGATTGCTCCAGAATTTGATTTTTTCTCGTAAGAAAAAGCAAAATACCGGTAGGAAGACCCAATGCAAAACCAAAAAAACCCGACACAAATGTCATCACGATGGTTTCCCAGGTACCGTTTAATAATAAGGTAATAGTAGAATCAGACATAACCTATGATTTCTGTTTTAATATGTTTAGAAATAAAATATTCAATTGCAGCTTCGTAATTTTCGCGTTTGCCCGATAATTCGATCAGCATTACACCAAAATTTACATCTCCCGCCTGATCCATTTGTGCACTTACGATTTTAAAGTTGGTATCAAACAATCTCGAAACTTCAGAAATTACAGGCTCATTTACTGATTTTCCGGTCATTTCAAGTCTCAATAACGGACTCAAACCTTCACCATCTTCCTTTTGCAATCTTTCCTGATATACTCTCGGAATATCCAAATGCAAAGACGAAGCAATAAATTCTTTGGTTAATTCGTGTTTAGGATCGGCAAAAATTTCTCCTACACTTCCCTGCTCGATCAGTTTTCCGTGACTGATTACCGCAACCTCATCGCAAATCGATTTTACGACTTCCATTTGGTGCGTAATCAACAAAATCGTGATGTTTAAACGACGGTTAATATCCTTCAATAAATTCAAAATCGATCTTGTAGTTGCAGGATCAAGCGCACTCGTAGCTTCATCACAAAGTAACACTTTTGGGTTATTCGCCAATGTTCTTGCAATAGCAACCCTTTGTTTCTGACCTCCCGAAAGGCTTGCAGGATAATCATTTGCTTTTTCGGCCAAACCTACCAATTCCAATAATTCAAAAACACGAGTTCGAATAGCTTCCTTTGATGCGCCAACCAATTCTAACGGAAAAGCTACATTTTCGAAAACCGTTCTCGACGAAAGCAAGTTGAAATGCTGAAAAATCATCCCAATTTGTCTTCTTTCGATTGCCAATTGTGCATTCGATAATTGTATCAACGATTTTCCGTCTACGATAATTTCTCCCGAAGTTGGTCTTTCCAATAAGTTCACACAACGAATCAAGGTACTTTTTCCAGCTCCCGAAGTTCCAATTACACCAAATATTTTCCCCGGCGGAACTTTAAGCGAAACATCTGATAAAGCCGAAACGATTCGGTTTTTCTGATGAAAATTCTTGGTGACATTTTTTAATTCAATCATTTTTTAAATTCAAATTAAATCTGCTACATCCACAGACATCAATACTTAACGCTTCTGAAATTCTAAAATTTAAAATCAAAAAGCCTTTCAATAGATTATGAAAGGCTTCAGAAATAAATCATTTTATTTTTATATATAAGCCAGTTCATACCATCGCATAGTCGCGCAACACATTATGCTGCAGCTATAATAATTGGTATTCTGGTTATCGTTTTTCATTGCTGCGGCAAATTTAAAGAGATAATTTGAATTTCAATGCAAAATCACAAACTTTTTTAACCCTATCAATTTAATAGACTGTTTTAAAGATTAGGAGCTGTTTCCTGCTGTCCTTCCAAATCTTTTGTGCCGAACCCCGGCACAAAAGGATTTTCCCTCCCATCAGGGCTAGGGCTTTAGGATTCATAAGAGATTTTTTTGATGGCACACTGATGACACGGATTTAAATCGATTTACGCTGATTTCGTTGTTTTTATCACTTTGTCAAAGTTTCGAACTTTGACAAAGCTTCTTCTTACATTATTACCGATTGTCACTCTGAACGAAGTCGAAGAGCGCAACGGGATTCGACCATCATAATCAAAATTAACTTGAATATTGTACGCGGATGACACGGATTCGCTTCGCTAAAACGCCGATGTGCGCGGATTTTTTTATTTTACTTATAATGGTTACCCGCAATCTTGTCATCCTGAGGCACGAAGGATCGCACAAGAAGCTCGACAAAGATTAGTTCTTACCGTTGCGGAGTTTCGAGTGTGATCCTTCGTGCCTCAGGATGACATACAGTGTAGTTAACTTTGTCAAAGTTTCGAACTTTGACAAAGTTTTCACGTAGATTATCAACGCCCGTTCTCAACCTAACAACCACCCACATATTCTATCTTTTGTAAAAAAACAGTGCAAATCCGCGTTTTCGCGAAGCGAATCCGTGTCATCCGTGTACCATAGGTTTCGAAAATCTTATTTTCCAGCATCCAATAATATCGCCAACTGAATACAAGGCAACTCAGATCGATTACTCCAGGCATGATTGGTTCCTCTTTGCACGACAATATCACCGGCTTGCAATAACGTTTCGCCTTCATCCACAATAAGCCAGATTTCTCCGGAAAGAATTACGATATAATCTAATGTATCTGTTTGATGCATCAAAGGATGAGGCTGACCTTCTAATGCTACAATCCCAAGATCCTTGTCCGGCGGAATCTGAACGTATCTAAAATAACTTCCATTTTTGGGCGTATTCGGGAAAGCGGTATTTTCGATTACTTTTTCTTCTTCTAATTTTACAGGCATACTATCTGTCGACCAAATATCAGATATAATCAAACCCGGAAAATGTTCTGAAACATTCGATACAATTGCGTCCTTTTCGATTATTGATTTTCCGTTGCGTATTCCTGTAATGATCCTTCTGGGAATTGTTTTCATAGTCGATTGATTTGCATAATTAATTTCTTTCCGTTGGTTTTGTTTTCGCGAAGAATGCTGAGCGCTTTCAAAACAGTTTCCTCATCTAAATTGCCAACTATTTCAATTTTTGGTGGCGTGATCGATTTGTTTTCGAGTAAAACTCTCAATTCATTCAATCCATTTTTATAATAGTCAAATTGCTTATCTAAGCCAAAAGCATAATTGGAGATATTGAGAATTGTAGCACCTCTGCTAAAAAGAACTTCACGGGAATCCTGTGTAGAAAAATTAGTAACATCAACATAAGTTCCGTTTATTTTTAAAAGTTTTGCTGCTGAAAGGGATATTTCATTCCCCACCAGATCTACTGCAAAATCAAAATGTTTGTTATTGTTTAAAGCCAAAGCCGTTTCATAAACCTCATCTTTTCTGTAATCGATAATCTGATTTGGCTTTAAGCCAAGATCTAACAGCGCAGCAATACTTTTTTCGTTTCCGGCTGTTACAGTAAGATTATGATATCCTTTTGACAGAAGTAATTTAATTAGCATGTTCCCTACTCCGCCAGCGCCGCCGGTTACAAAAATAGAATCCGCAAGATTTGCTTTCATCCTGTTTATCGATTGCAAAGCTGTCAATCCTGCAGAAGATATTCCGGCACTTTCTTCAAACGAAATATTCTGGGGCAAATGCATTACAATGGCGGCGGGAACACAAATATATTCAGCATAAGTACCATTCGACCCCATACTTCCGGAACCGCAAAAAACAGCATCTCCTATTTTAAAATCGGTTATTCCTTCTCCAACAGCTGAGACAACGCCCGAGAATTCCCTGCCTAATATTGGCGAATGCAACAACTTGCGTTCCGTTCGATTTTCGGTCATCTGATAATCTATTGGATTAAATCCTGCCGCTGCTATTTTTACCTGAACCTGCTGCTCTTTTGGTTGCGGAGTATCAACTTCTTCGAGTTTAAAATCTCCATTTTGATGTAATACAATTGCTTTCATTTTTCTTCTTTTATCTTACGAAATTACAGTACAAATACTTTATTTTTGCTATGGGTTAACCCGAGGTTACCGCTTACCAACAAGAAACTACTATGGCAAAAATTAATGATAACGGAACGCTTCGCGAAGCCAATTGTTCAGAAGAATTGATGGCCATGCGTGATAGTCTGGATGTTTTGGGAGGAAAATGGAAGCTGATGATCCTGCGTTTCCTGACCAACAGAACGCATCAGGTAATTAATTTCAAGAAAATGCAGCGTGAGATCGGTGGCATTTCGGCCAAGATGCTGAGTAAAGAATTAAAGGAACTGGAAACTAATCTACTTGTTTCGAGAACAGAACAGCAAACAAAACCTATTACGGTAGTTTATGCCATTACAGAATACGGAAAATCAGTACTTCCGGTAACGGAAACATTAGTTAATTGGGGATTAAGCCACCGCGAAAAGATTATAGAAACAATTAATAAATAATCACGATTTATTCTAAAAATTTATAGCGTAAACCAAGTTCAAACCCATCATTTGCAAAAGCACCCGTATTACCAATAAAACTAGAATAGGATAAAAAGATACCCAGTTTATCTAAGTTAATCCCAAACGAGCCCGAAATGACTTCGTTGGTATGATACATAGCCGAGATATTCATATTATATTCCGGCATAGTAAAGTTTGCACCAATATCTACAATATCTTTATATCCCCTAATGCCTCTATACGCTACAAGAGGCTCAATATTAAAATCATTTATTCGGCTTGATACATATATTTTATAACTTATCGCTGAATAGAAAATCTGGCTATCTACATAACGTCTTTCTCCATTATCATTTTCGAAAAAGGTATTATTTAAATTCGGTACAGCTGCCTGAACAGTTAATAATCTTGTAGTGTATGAGATACCAAAATCACCATCTAAAGCGCCGCCTTCATCAAAATTCTGAATAGAAGGATCATTTATATCGCCATTAATTTTACTCTTATCAAGCGAGAGAAATCTACCTCCTAATGAAAGTCCGAAATTTATTTTGCGATCCTCGCCATCAAGGGGCAAATGATATGCAAAGGTTCCCAAAACTCTTGTATTGGTAATTAAACCTGCTCTGTCACTATAGAAATTAAGACCATAAGCCGCTCTGCTCTCCGGATTGTATTCTGCCGTTGCATACATCATTACCGGATTTCCGGGCACATCATCCCACTGCCGCTGATATCCTATATTTACATTCAGGCCTTTATTGAACCCTGCCATAGCCGGATTGCCTAAATACTGGTTTTGATAATACATGGCTTCGAATTTGTTTAATTGTGCATTGGCAGTATTATTTACTACTAAAACTATGCTCAAAAACAGGATGGGCTTAATGGCAAATAATCTCATAAATATTTTTTTAGTTGTATTCATATCGATAGGGTTATGATATAACAATTATTTCTTTTTTTTAACTCTTAGTAAGAGGCATTAATCCCTAAGCATGGTGATGAAACCTTTAATTTTTGGCAGATTATCTCCCAGATCAATCAAATAGTAATAGGTATCGTTGTTTAACGGAGATCCGCTGTATGATCCGTCCCATTCGTTACTATACGATTTTTTAGAATATACAATTCGGCCCGCTCTGTCATAAACTGTGACCACATTATTAGGGAAAAGCTCAATATCCTTAATTACCCAAAAATCATTTTTTCCGTCACCATTTGGAGATAGAATATTGTTGACTACTAATTGATCTGGTGAAATTCCTTTGTATACTTTTATAGTATAGGTTTCTTTTGTAATGCCATCCTGAGCAGTAACAATTGTTTCGATTATATTTTCTCCGGCAATAAGAGTTACGGGAGCGCTAAATGTACCACTTGAAACAGGTAAACCATTTACGGTTATTTTTGATCCTAAATCAGTTGCGGTTGGACGTACATTAATTGATGCTACATCGTACTTAACAACAGCAGAATAATTGTTTATATCTGATTCGAATACAGGATTTAATGTGCCTTCACTTATCGTTAAATCAGATAAAGTTGCAATACCGGATTTTTCTCTGATAATATTTAGGGTATAGCTTTTTGTTGTAATTCCATCTTCTCCTACGACTCTAATTACTACCGTATTTTGACCCGGGACTAAAGCTATTGTGTATGGAGATCCGCTTTGAACTGTAATTCCATTAATAGTAATTTTTGCCAAAGGATCATCAGCAATTGCTGTTATTGTTTCTGAACTAATAGTACTGGCAACATTTACAGTGTATGAAAGAACATTTGGTGAAAAAGCAGGGCTTAATGTACCATTATTAACCGTCAGACTAGATAGGTCGGCATCATTGAATATTGTTGACGAAATAACTGTTAGGATACCGGTAACATAGGTAATACTGTAATTGGAATCAACCGCACCACTTACTGTAATCGCATACACCCCAACCGGGCTCGTAGCATTTGCTATTGTTGCAATAATTGGCTGAGTGGTTAAACTCGCTGATGTATCACCATTGACAAAACCGGAATAACTTGCCGTTAGTACCGGATTTGGTGCTCCGTAATCTCTGGTTTTATTGTCGGCTGTAATAGTTAAACTCGCAGTTGTTACCGTTAAAGTTCCATTGAAATAACTAATAGTGTAATTAGGGTTCACTGCTCCGCTTGCAGTTATTGGATAAGTTCCAACATTACTTCCTGTAACTTCAGTTGTAGAAATTGTTGGCAAAGTGGTAAAACTCGCCGCTGTATCTCCGTTGACAAAACCTGAATAACTGGCTGTTAATGCTGGATTTGCTGATCCGTAAGTTTTGGTTTGGTTATCTGCGGTGATGGTTAATGTCGCCGTTGTAACGGTTAAAGTTCCATCAATATAATTAATAGCATAATTTGGGTTTACTGCTCCGCTCGCTGTAATTGGATACGTTCCAACACTACTTCCTGTAACTGCGGTTGTTGCAATTGTTGGGAAAGTAGTAAAACTTGATGCTGTATCTCCATTTACAAAACCTGAATAAGTTGCTGTTAATGTTGGATTTACTGATCCGTAAGTTTTGGTTTGGTTATCTGCTGTGATGGTTAATGTCGCCGTTGTAACGGTTAAAGTTCCATCAACGTAGTTAATAGCATAATTCGAAATAACTGCTCCGCTTGCCGTAATTGGATAAGTTCCAACATTACTTCCTGTAACTGCCGTTGTTGCAATTGTTGGCAAAGTAGTGAAACTTGCCGCTGTATCTCCATTTACAAAACCTGAATAACTTGCTGTGAATGTAGGATTTACTGATCCGTAAGTTTTGGTTTGGTTATCTGCTGTGATGGTTAATGTCGCCGCTGTTACCGTTAAAGTTCCATCAACGTAATTAATACTATAATTCGGGTTTACTGCTCCGCTTGCTGTTATTGGATAAATTCCAACACTACTTCCTGTAACTGCCGTTGTTGCAATTGTTGGCAAAGTAGTGAAACTTGCCGCTGTATCTCCGTTGACAAAACCTGAATAACTTGCTGTTAAAGTTGGATTTACTGATCCGTAAGTTTTACTTTGATTGTCTGCTGTGATCGTTAAATTTGCGGGAGTAACTGTTAATGTTGCTCCAGATGTATAACCAATTGTATAATTCAGTGAAGTTGCACCGCTTATTGTTATTGGATAAGATCCGACTGGACTTGTCGCATCGGCTGTGGTAGAAGCAATTGCCGGAGTAAGTAAGCTTGCCTCAGTATCTCCATTGACAAAACCTGTGTAATTAAGGGTTAATGTTGGATTTGCTTCTCCGTAAATTTTAAACTTATCATCGGCTGCAATGACTAGATTTGCAGGAGTAACTGTTAATGTCGATCCTGATGTATAACCAATTGTATAATTCAGTGAAGTTGCACCGCTTATTGTTATTGGATAAGATCCTACTGGACTTGTCGCATCGGCTGTTGTAGAAGCAATGGCCGGAGTAAGTAAACTTGCTTCGGTATCGCCATTGACAAAACCTGTGTAATTAAGGGTTAATGGTGGACTTGCTTCTCCATAAATTTTAAACTTATCATCAGCTGCAATGGCTAGATTTGCAGGAGTAACTGTTAATGTCGCTCCTGATGTATAACCAATTGTATAATTCAGTGAAGTTGCACCGCTTATTGTTATTGGATAAGACCCTACAGGACTTGTCGCGTCGGCTGTGGTAGAAGCAATTGCAGGACTGAGTAAACTCGCTTCGGTATCACCATTGACAAAGCCGGTGTAATTAAGGGTTAATGGTGGATTGGCTTCTCCATAAATTTTAAACTTATCATCGGCAGCAATAGCTAGATTTGCAGGAGTAACTGTTAATGTTGCCCCTGATGTATAACCTATTGTATAATTAAGCGAAGTTGCACCGCTTATTGTTATTGGATAAGATCCTACTGGACTTGTTGCATCGGCTGTGGTAGAAGCAATGGCCGGAGTAAGTAAACTTGCTTCGGTATCGCCATTGACAAAACCGGTGTAATTAAGGGTTAATGGTGGATTTGCTTCTCCATAAATTTTAAACTTATCATCAGCTGCAATGGCTAGATTTGCAGGAGTAACTGTTAATGTTGCCCCTGATGTATAATCTATTGTATAATTAAGCGAAGTTGCACCGCTTATTGTTATTGGATAAGATCCTACAGGACTTGCCGCATCGGCTGTGGTAGACGCAATTGCAGGAGTGAGTAAATTAGCTTCGGTATCGCCATTGACAAAGCCGGTGTAATTAAGAGTTAATGGTGGATTGGCTTCTCCATAAATTTTAAATTTATCATCGGCTGCAATAGCTAGATTTGCAGGAGTAACTGTTAATGTTGCCCCTGATGTATAACCTATTGTATAATTAAGCGAAGTTGCACCGCTTATTGTTATTGGATAAGATCCTACAGGACTTGTCGCATCGGCTGTGGTAGAAGCAATGGCCGGAGTAAGTAAACTTGCTTCGGTATCGCCATTGACAAAACCTGTGTAATTAAGGGTTAATGGTGGATTGGCTTCTCCATAAATTTTGGTTTTATCATCGGCAGCAATAGCTAGATTTGCAGGAGTTACAGTTAATGTTGCCCCTGATGTATAACCTATTGTATAATTAAGCGAAGTTGCACCGCTTATTGTTATTGGATAAGATCCGACTGGACTTGTCGCATCGGCTGTGGTAGAAGCAATGGCCGGAGTAAGTAAACTTGCCTCAGTATCGCCATTGACAAAGCCGGTATAATTAAGAGTTAATGGTGGATTGGCTTCTCCATAAATTTTAAACTTATCATCCGCAGCAATGGCTAGATTTGCAGGAGTTACAGTTAATACACCA
>NZ_JBKQBJ020000017.1:0-150595 GCF_046825355.2 Flavobacterium sp. C3NV
TAAAATAAAAATAATCACAGGTAATAATCGGGAGTATCTTTTGTACATAAATTGTATAAAAGACATTTTATTATTCTGATTAGTTAAAGATTTGTAGATTAAAAAGGAACTAATTAAAAAAAAACAATCCACACCAATATGACCAGAATGTAAAAATTTAATAATTGGTTTAAAAACAGAATCTTGACTTAAAAAGTAATCTTTCTTTTGAAATTTTCCGAAAAAATGAACACCAAATACCAATAAAATAGCAAAACCTCTTAATCCTTCAATAAAAGAATACTTATTAGTATTGGTGTTTAATTTTAAGGCATTATTACTCATTTCGATTTTTTATAACTTTCGATTACCTCATCTACACCTATTTCTAATGATTTAGAAGGCTTAAATCCTTCGTTTAACATATTAGAAACGTCCATACATTTTTTAAGCATTCCGTTTGGTTTGGTATCATCCCACAAAATTTCTCCGGAATATCCCACTTTTAACGAAATTAATGCTGCTAATTCTTTTATACTAATATCCGTTCCTGGTCCAACATTTATAAAATCCGGAGAATTATAATTTTCGAAAAAATATAAAATTGCTTTCGAAAAATCTTCCACGTGCAAAAATTCTCTTCTTGCAATTCCAGTACCCCATAAACTAATAGAAGGTGCATTATTAGTTTTAGCATCAGTAAATCTTTTTACTAATGATGATAAAACATGTGCATGATTTAAATCAAAAGAATCGTTTGGTCCGTATAAATTACTCGGAATTAATGTAATTCCGTTAAAACCATATTGCTTATTGTAGCTTTCTAATAGTTTTATGCCTGCAATTTTTGCAATTGCATATCCTTCATTTGTAGGTTCTAACTTTCCGTTTAAAAGATATTCTTCTTTCATAGGTTGTGGCGAAGCTGCAGGATATATACAAGAACTCGCAATAAACACAAACTTTTTTACATTGTATTTATGTGCCGAATTTATAACATTGGATTGCATCATTAAATTATCATACAAGAAAATTGCAGGATTATCGATATTAGCCTTTATACCACCAACTTTTGCCGCAATATGAATTACATATTCTGGTTTTTCTCTTTTAAAAAAAGCATCAACTTCTTGCTGATTAACTAAATCTAAAGTTTTATGTTTTGTTGTTATTATATTAGAATAACCGTTTTCTTTAAAAAAATCTAAAGTTATATTACCCAACATTCCTGTATGACCTGTAATATAAATTTTGCTATTTTTATCTATATTCTTTCCCAATTCTCCCATACAAATTCATATTGATATGTTAATTTATGAGTTTTCGAAAGATTCTGCTGGATTTCATTCATTCTTTCTTTTGCATTCTCAATTAAAAAATCATGAAACTGAACCTGAATATTTTTGAAAACGTTAATAAGATTATTTGATATTAAAGATTCTAAAAGTTCATATTCACCGCCTTCAATATTAATTTTAATTAAATCAACATTTTTTATATTATAAGTATTCAAAAATTCTACAATTGATTTTAATTTAATTGTCTCTGTTTTTTCTCCTTTGAGATAAACAGATGATGAATTATCTGAAAGACTTATTTGCAAATCAGCATCTTTTCCAGCTAATCCGAAATTAAATGCATTTACTTTTTTGTTTTGAACAAATTTATTTTTTATGATTTCGAAAAAAACCTTAATTGGTTCAAAAACATAAATATTTGAATCGTATTTACATAATATACCTGCTGCAAATTCTCCTTTATATCCTCCAACATCGAAAACTACAGAATCTGAATTTAAGTCATAATTTAATCTTAGAGTATCGTCTCCATTTACTGCAAACCAAGGCTGAACTCTATTATGCTGTAGCAAATCATTAGGACTTAATGTCGCTTTTTTCTTCTCATAATTAATGAGAATTTTAATTGCTTTTTTAATTCTTGAAGTCATCAGGTTTAATTATATTTTTTAAATTCCGCTTTATTAATCTTATTTTAAGCTTTTTAATCACATTTTTTAATTTCAATTTAAATAAATGCTCTTCATTTCTTTTTAATTTAAAATTTTTCTTTTTTAAATTACTAGTATTCATTTTATCAAATATATTTACTAAAAAAGGAAAAAGATTATCTCTATGAAGGCTTTCAATCGATTCTTTCTTAAGCAAATCTAATCTTTTACCAAATTCATTTTGTTTGATTGCTTCCTCAATTATCTTTACACTTGATTCAAAATCATCTATGTTAATTCGGATAAAAGATTCTTTGTTAACTATACTTTCTAGATTTGGACAGCCATAATAAAATGGTAATGTGTGAGTATATAAGCAATCGAAGAATTTTTCGGTAACCCAATCGTCGCAATAATCATTTTCTATTGCTATTGAATATTTATAATTTGCTAAAACATCCCATTTATCTTCAAAATCTGCTATGCCTCTTCCATAAACATCCAGTTGATCTCCAAAATATTCTTTGAGTTTTTTAACAAAGTCTACTCTTTTCCTATGCCCTTCAGTAAAAGCTTTATTAGAAGAAATAACTGAAATTAATTTTGTTTTATCCGGC
The DNA here is from genome assembly GCF_046825355.2 of Flavobacterium sp. C3NV. Taxonomy (NCBI): domain Bacteria; kingdom Pseudomonadati; phylum Bacteroidota; class Flavobacteriia; order Flavobacteriales; family Flavobacteriaceae; genus Flavobacterium; species Flavobacterium sp. C3NV. The sequence continues at coordinate 2,545 of NZ_JBKQBJ020000017.1, forward strand.
GTTTCCAAAGAATTTAATTCATCGAATGATTTCCCAACAAACCAAGGATTTGCATTATGTGAATAAATAATATTTTTATGCTTTAGTTCTTTTTGTACCGTAATGATTGCAGCAAATTGATCTAAGAATTTCTGAGTAAATCTGGGGCTTGTATTATAACATTCTCCTGGAATAAAAATTACATTTTCAGGACTACATTTTACAGCCTCAATTTGTAATTTGTAATCAGTATACACAATCCAAAAATCACATTCTTTTAGATTTTCATCTATAACAAACTTATAGTCTCCCCAAATCTGGGAGAAATTTGGAGTTTGCCTAAAAAGTGGCCAATCGTAATTGAATGTTAGTTTAACGATTTTCATTGCTTACAATTTTTTCCATTCCGGATTTAAAAAGAAAAGACCGGCTGCTCTTGGCAAACTTCTAATCGTATATTTACCCCCATCGATAATTTGAAAAGACAATGCATTTTCAATACTGTCAAATATCTGGTGTCCAGTAGTAGTATTACTTGTAAAACTAATTGTATAGATACCCGGAAAAAGTCTTATGTCTTTTATACTTACAACATATTCTTCGTGTATATTCGTATGAGTTAACTCAAAATTTGAATCTCTACCCATAATATGAAATATGGGCATTTCGTCTGAAGATTTTATCTGAATTCCTACTTCAGATTTTGCTTCGTTCGTGTTGTTTTTTAATCTGAATCTAATATTTAAATCATCTCCAATAGAAAATTCATGATTTAATGTATTGTTCTGATCTCTAATTTCCGCAGAGATAAATTCTACATTTCCGGAACCAATACGCTTTGTATCTGAATCAAAAATAACAGTATGTCCCCTAGAATTATCATTACTTGAATAAACATCTAATGCTTCATCTATATTGCCATTAAATTTAATTTTACCATTTTCTAGTACAATTCCTCTGGTGCACAAACTCTTTACAGCAGCCATATTATGACTTACAAACAAAACGGTTCTCCCCTGCCCTTTAGAAATATCCTGCATCTTCCCAATAGCTTTTTTTTGAAACTCTGCATCGCCAACAGCTAAAACCTCATCGATAACAAGTATTTCAGGTTCCAAAAATGCTGCTACAGCAAATGCCAAACGAACTGTCATTCCCGAACTATATCTTTTTACAGGAGTATCAATATAACGCTCACAACCAGAAAAATCAATAATTTCATCAAGTTTTAAGGCAATTTCTTTTTTGGTCATTCCTAGAATTGCTCCGTTCAGAAAAATATTTTCTCGTCCGGTCATTTCACCATTAAAACCCGTTCCTACTTCGAGAAGTGAAGCAATACGTCCGCGAGACTTTATACTTCCCGTAGTTGGAGCTGTAACTTTTGAAAGTATTTTTAATAAGGTCGATTTTCCTGCTCCATTTTTACCAATGATACCAAGAACTTCTCCTCGTTCAACTTCAAAATTGATATCCTGCAAAGCCCAAACATAATCTGAACTACCTTTTGTAGAACGATCATTTGTCTCACCTATTTTTAGATACGGATTTTCTTTTCCTCGAATCTTATGCCACCAGCGATTAATATCATGACTTAAGGTTCCTGTACCTACTTGACCTAAACGATATTGTTTAGAGATATTTTCGGCTTTTAATATTATATCTTTTTTCAATGGTAAATCTAAAATGGTAAATGAAATATACAGTTATAAATACTCAATTTTAAACAGTATCGATAAAGCTTTTTTCGGTTTTGTTGAAAACTAAAAGTCCGATAAAAAATACTGCAATAGTAACAGCCAAAGTATAGGATAATCCCAAAACTGAAACTTCTCCCACATCTAAAAGCATGTAACGGGCTGTTTCTATTATATATGCTAATGGATTATATTCTACAAGCCAACCATAACCAGGCAATTTATCTTTAATCAAACTCATAGGATACATTACCGCAGACAGGTACATTAATAATTGTATCCCAAAACCTATTAAATGACTAAAATCACGATATTTTGTGACCATTGCCGAAATTAGCATTCCTAATCCTAACCCTAAAAGTCCCATTATAACAATTAAGACAGGAAAAAATAAAATCAGGCCATTTAACCCCAAATTTGCTCCTTGAAAATAATAGAAAATGTAAAATCCGATAAAAATCAAAAATTGAATTCCGAATTTTACAAGATTCGAAATTACAACAGATAAAGGAGTAATTATTCTGGGAAAATATACTTTTCCAAATATGGCAGCATTCGCTTTAAACGTGTCTGAAGTTCCCGTTAAGCATGCTGTAAAATAATTCCAAACGGTTATTCCTGCCAAATTAAATAAAAATGGAGGAACAGTACCTGTATCAATACCGGCGACGTTATTGAATATTATAGTAAATGTTACAGAAGTAAATAAGGGCTGTATTAAGTACCAAAGTGGTCCAAGAACTGTTTGCTTGTAAACGGTAATAACATCTCGTTTTACAAAAAGCAGCAATAAATCTCTATATTGCCAAACTTCTTTCAGGTTTAGGGAGAAGAATTTATTTTTAGGTGTTATTTCAAACAACCAATCATTTGGGGTATTGTTGTCGTTCATTTTTATTTTAAACTAATTAACCGAAATAGTTCTTAAAAAGCAAGATTTATTTAATTAACAAGATTTTTATTCGCTTATAAATTATTATAAAAGCAAAAAGGCGTTTTATAAAAAAACACCTTTTTAATATCATTTGAATCCAAAATTCAACTTATCATAAGAAACTACTTATCTAAAACTTCAAAAGCAGAATTCATACTTTTAAATTCAGGAACAATTTTCTTCATTTTAGTTACAATATCATCATTATCGTAGAAATCAGCAATGCCTATAAGCTCGTCAATTTCAATATGCAAATTTTCATATTCGTCTTGTATTTCCTGAGCAATCATGATTTTATTATGATAGGTTGGTAAAGTCTTAGAAGTATCATTTAATAATTCTTCATACAATTTTTCGCCAGGCCTTAAACCAACAATTTTAATCTTAATCTCTTTATCCGGAATAAATCCTGCCAGTTTAATCATTTTTTTAGCAAGATCGATTATTTTTACGGGTTTACCCATGTCAAAAATATAAATCTCACCTCCGTTCCCCATAGCACCGGCTTCTAATACCAATTGGCATGCCTCGGGAATCGTCATAAAATAACGAATAATATCCTGATGCGTAATGGTAACTGGACCTCCCTCAGCAATTTGTTTTGTAAACAAAGGTACAACAGATCCGTTTGAGCCTAAAACATTTCCAAAACGAGTTGTAATAAACTTCGTTGCTCCATCAATATTTTCTCTTTGATTTTTCAAAAATAAAGATTGAACATATTTCTCTGCTATTCGTTTACTGGCTCCCATAACATTACTAGGATTTACTGCTTTATCAGTAGATACCATAACAAACTTCTTCACACGATATTTACAAGATAAATCTGCAAGATTCTTAGTTCCTTTAATATTCGTCTGAATAGCTTGGGATGGGTTTTCCTCCATCAAAGGAACATGTTTGTAAGCTGCCGCATGAAAAACAACATGTGGACTATAATTTTTGAAAACTTTTTCTAAAGCTTTTTTACTTCTAACGTCTGCAATTACTGCTACAATTTTGGCCTGCGATCCTAAAGAAAGAGTTTCTAAACATAAATTATGAAGAGGTGTTTCAGCGTGATCTAAAATAATAACCACCTTAGGATTAAATCCTAAAACCTGCCTTACTATTTCACTTCCAATTGATCCAGCCGCTCCACTAATAAGAATTGTTTTATCCTTTAATTGTTTTGAAATAGATTTACTATCCAGAACTATAGGTTTTCTTTCGAGTAAGTCTTCAATCTGAATGTTTTTTACTTTTTGGGAAATTTCTTTTTGATTTTCCCAATCCGAAATTAATGGTACAGTATATACTCTGTAATTGAATTCTAAACACTGATCTACTATAATCAATTGTTCTTCTTTAGACAAACTTTTATCCGCTATAATAACACCTTCTGCAGCTACAGAACGCATTAAAGCAGGTAGTTTTTTTCTTAAAATCAGAATTGGTAAATCCAGCATTCTCTTAGATGCATTCTGATTATTCTTATCTACAAAACCAACAATTTTAAATCGTGAAGGTGTTTCGAATTTCAATGCATTTGCAACCGATATAGCATTAGCATCAGTTCCATAAATTACCGTTCTAATTAACTTAGAATTGGTTTTTTCTGAAAAATACAACTCGAAGGTTTGTTTTACTACAACGCGATAAAGGAATAAACCACAAAATGATAAAACCAAATTTATGAAAAGTGCTGTATTTAAAAAAGCTTTATGTCCGGTATACAATTCAAAAACTAAATTGAAAAATAAAAAGAAAACCAAAACTGACATTTGAGAAAATAGCAGTTTGATAGCATCTATATAAGATGAGTGTCTAATAATCCCAGAATACGTTCTAAAAAGCCAAAAGAAAAATACATTAATAACAATTAAACTCGAGACAAAATAAAACTGATGTGAGGTAATAATATAACCCAATGCTGTTCCTTCAAACAACATATAAGTAAACGTAAACGAAAAGATCAATACCATTACATCTATAGCAATGATAATCCACCTTGGCAAATAGCTAAGATTGTTAATGCTACTTCTTAGATTTCTTGGTGAGAGAAAATTATGCAACAAAGAGGCTATTTTGGTTTGTTTATCTGTATCCAATTTGGTTTAGTTTAATTTTGTAAACTTTGTCTGTCTTACAAAAATACAAATTAAAGGTTTTAAAAAATTATTTATTAGTGCAAATTAGATTTTAACACCTTTTTTCTTTTGTTTTAAAAAATCTATTAAATAAGATCCATAACCCGATTTCACTAAAGGCAATGCAAGTTCTTCTAATTGAGTATCATTTATAAATCCTTGTCTCCAGGCAATTTCTTCAATACAACCCACTTTAAGCCCTTGCCTTTCTTCAAGAACCTGAACAAATTGTCCTGCCTGCATTAAACTATTAAAAGTTCCAGTATCCAGCCAGGCTGTACCTCTGCTTAAAATACCCACTTTTAAGGCTTCTCTTTCTAAATACACTTTATTAACATCGGTAATTTCATATTCACCGCGAGCGCTTGGCTTAATATTTTTTGCAATCTCTACAACCGAGTTATCGTAGAAATATAATCCCGGAACTGCAAAATTAGACTTTGGTTCTTCAGGTTTTTCTTCTATAGAAATAGCTTTAAAATTTTCATCAAACTCCACTACTCCATATCTTTCAGGATCTGAAACATGATAAGCAAAAACGACACCTCCATTTGGTTTTGTATTTGATTTTAAAAGTTCCTTCATATTAGATCCAAAAAAGATATTATCTCCTAGTATCAATGCTACATCATCATTACCAATAAATTCTTCTCCAATTACAAAAGCCTGAGCCAAACCGTTAGGAATCGCCTGTTCTGCATAACTAAATTTACAACCTAAACTAGAGCCATCCCCTAACAGTTTTTTGAAATTCGGTAAATCATGCGGAGTAGAAATAATTAATATTTCACTGATCCCTGACATCATTAAAGTAGACAACGGATAATAGATCATTGGTTTATCATATACCGGCATCATTTGTTTACTCATGGCAAGAGTCAATGGATGTAAACGTGTACCAGAACCTCCGGCTAAAATAATTCCTTTCATATATTTTGATTTTAGACTTTAGATTTAAATTATAGATTTCTTAATTATCGAAATGCTAAAATTAAATCTTAAAATCATCTTTACTTATACAAACATTTTTTTCAAACTCTCTTTATAATTTGGAATATCCAGATTATAAATGGTTTTAATTTTTTTCTTATCTAATAATGAAAATTCAGGGCGTTTTGCAGGAGTTGGATAGGATGCCGATGATATCCCGCCAACATTACAACTGTATCCTCCAAATTGCTTTATGCTCAACGCAAATTCATACCAACTTATTTCACCCTCATTAGAATAATTGTAAATCCCGGAAATCCATTCCGGAAATTCCAGAATATCAACCATAGCCTGAGCAAGATCAGCTGCATACGTTGGAGAGCCTATTTGATCGTTTACCACGTTAATGGCCTCTCTTTCCTGCATTAATCGTTGCATCGTTTTTACAAAATTATTTCCAAATTTACTGTAGACCCAGGAAGTTCTTATAATAATTGAATTTGGATTTTCTTTTAAACAAGCAATTTCACCGGCTCTTTTACTTGCTCCGTAAACATTGACAGGATTAGTATCCTCGTTTTCATTTAGGGCGATTGAAGAAGTCCCATCAAAAACATAATCTGTAGAAATATGGATTACTTTCACATTATTCTCTTGAGTATATTTTGCAATTAATTCTACCGCTCTATGATTTATTGTAAAAGCCAGTTCTTTTTCAGTTTCTGCTTTATCAACTGCTGTATAGGCACCACAATTAAAAATTACATCAGGTTGAATTTGATTGAGTTGAATTTCAAGAAGTTCTAAATCGTCTAAAGTAATTTGAGTCCTATCAGCGAAAACCCATTCATATTGAGCATAATTTGATGATAAAACAGCTAATTCAGAACCTAACTGTCCATTTGCCCCTGTTACAAGAATCTTCTTCATTAAAATAAGCTATTACAATTTTCAATAAAAGGAAGTATTTGATCTTTTTCAGAAACAATTGCATCTTTAAGATCCATTCCCCAATCGATATTCAAAGAGGGATCATCAAATTTAATTCCGCCTTCTGAGGCTTTATTATAAAATTGATCACATTTATACATTACAGATGCTGTTTCGCTAACGACCGAAAAACCATGAGCAAATCCCTGAGGTACTAATAATTGTTTTTTATTTTCTGCTGATAACAAAACACTAAATGCTTTTCCGTAAGTAGAAGAATCTTTTCTTAAATCAACAGCGACATCTATAATTTCTCCTTCTAAAACACGAACTAATTTTGTTTGTGCAAATGGCGGATTTTGGTAGTGCAAACCTCTTAAAGTTCCTTTTTTAGAAAAAGATTGATTGTCCTGAACAAACTCTATATTAATTCCTAAGTCTTCAAATTTAGTTTTACTGTAAGATTCAAAAAAATAGCCTCTTTCGTCTCCAAAAACAGTTGGTTCTACAATTACTAAATCTTTTATAAACGTTTCTTCAATTTTCATATTAAAATCAATTCTTATTTATTTTTTAAAGAAGTCAACTATAACTTCTCTAATTCTCTTTTTATCTTCTATTGATAAATTTGATCCCGAGGGTAAGCATAATCCTTTTTCAAATAAATTTTCAGCAATTCTATTACCGTAATATGGGTGTTTTTCGAAAATTGGCTGTAAATGCATGGGTTTCCAAAGTGGGCGACTTTCTATATTTGCCTCTTCAAACGCAAGTCTCAAATTTTCCTTATTTCTATTTTTATAAGGTTCAACCAAAATAGTAGTTAACCAATAGTTCGAAAAATAATTTTCATTAATACTCTCAAAAACATCCACTCCTTCAATATCCCTAAATATCTCCTTATAAAAACTATTGATCTTTCTTCTGGAATCTACATTTCTATCTAAAATTTTTATCTGCCCCAATCCCACTCCTGCGCAAATATTACTCATTCGGTAATTATAGCCTATCTGACTATGTTGGTAATGCACCGCGTCATCTTTAGATTGGGTTGCATAAAAAATGGCTTTCTCTTTTAATACTTTTGAATTAGTGATTAAAGCACCTCCACTTGATGTTGTAATTATTTTATTTCCATTGAATGAAAATATTCCAAAATCTCCAAAGCTCCCGCATTTTTTTCCTTTATAAGAGCTTCCTAAAGCTTCAGCACTATCTTCAATAATTGGAATATCATACTTATCAGCAATAGCATGAATTTCATCTACTTTATATGGATTTCCATAAAGATGTACTGCTATAATTGCTTTTGGCTTTTTGCCTATTTTAATTCTATCTTTAATTGCAATTTCTAAATTTTCGGGACAAATATTCCAGGTGTCCAATTCGCTGTCTACAAAAATTGGGATGGCGCCCTGATACAGAATCGGATTTGCCGAAGCCGAAAAAGTCATAGTTTGACAAATAATTTCATCTCCTTCCTTCACACCTAACAAAACTAATGCTAAATGAATAGCCGATGTACCTGAATTGAGTGCCGAGACAAATGATTTCTCATCTAGATAATTTTCTAAAGCACTTTCAAATTCATCAACATTTGGCCCTCCGGAAGTGATCCAATTTGTTTGTAAAGCCTTTTGAATATACTCTTGTTCAAAACCGCTTTGCTCAGATAAGGATAAATAAATTCGTTGATTATCCATTAATTTTCCAATAATCTGAAGGATAACGAACATCATCGTCACCAACATTTGCAAGCGGTAATGTTGAAAAAGAAATTAGTTTTGAATCTTTTTCTAAAGATTCTATAGCATTCGCATAACCTGCAGGAATATGCAATATTTTATTATCATTAGCAGAAACAAAAATAGTTTCTACGGTTAATTCTTTTGACGGAGTTTCCCAATTATCAATTTTTATAAAATGAATATTGAAAGAACCCGTTAAACAATAAAAGTTTTTAGTATCTAATTTGTGTCCTTGCCAGGCACGAATAGGATTTTCTTCAGAATTACTAATGATGTAGAATCTTTCGATATCCGTAAACTTAAAATCATTAACATACGAAATAGTTCCTCGATGGTCGGAGAAATTACCTCCCTGAATTATTTTTGGAATCATGCCTTTAATTTTAAATCGCTTTTATTTAACAAATAAAACTTAAGGGTATATATTAAGAGCAATGGTGATATCACAATTACAAATAGGATTACATCATTAACCTTTTGATATAAAAAGATAACTAAAGCTGAAACTGCACTTTGAACGATTGCGTAGTATAAAGAGACCAAGCGGTGTTGTATTTTATATTCATTACTTAAAACCTGATATAAGTGAAGACGATGTGCTTCAAAAATATTTTGTTTTAAGTACAATCGATGGATAATGGTACAAATAGCATCAACACCATAGATAGCTAAGAACAATAGCCATACAAGCGAATTGGTTACCAATATCAATTTCAAAGTCAAATAAATAACCCAAAAGGCGATAGCGATACTGCCAATATCTCCGGCAAAACATTTTGCCTTTTTTCTATAATTAAAAAATAAGAAAACTAAACTAGCAATCATCGCATACTTTATAAAAACAGCATCAAAGAAAAATTGAATGTTTTTGTTCACGTATAATAATGCACTCATAACAACCAAAGTATACAATCCTGTAATACCATTGATCCCATCCATAAAGTTATAAGCATTTATCAATCCTATTGCCAGGATATAGGCAATAGCAACTCCATAAAAAGGCATCAGGTTAAATACTCCTAAATCATAAAAAATCAAGGTAATGGCTAAAAAGTGAACTGAAATCCTAATTTTGTTAGACAAACTCTGAATATCATCCCAAAAACTAACTAAACTAACCAAAGTAATCCCGGTAAAGAAAAAATAATTCGTCTGAATATTTTGTAAAAAATAAATTAAAGCAGCGAACCAAAAAATAATCCCTCCTCCTCTTAAAGTGATTTCAGTATGAGAACTTCTTAGATTGGGTTTGTCAATGATATTATAACGATTGGCTACTTTAAAATAAAGTAACATCAAAATCATTAAAATTATTCCTAGTATTGTGTATTGCATTATTTTTTGCTGAAACTTTTTATTGTTTGTTCTAATCCTTGTTGTGCAGTATTAGGTAGTTTATCAACTCCTATTGCATTTTTAATGTTTTGATTTGAAACTCTATAATTTTCAGTTAGCTTTTGTATTGTCTCAGAATTTAAAGGGAATTTTACTAAATCGCCAAACTTCGCAATTCCATTTATGATAGATTTAGGAATAGCAAGCGATAGATTTTTTTTATTTAATGTTTCTGATATTATTTGAACTAATTCGTTTGTTGATAAAACCTCATCATCGGCAAAATTATAAACTCCGGAAGCTATATTTTTATTTTCAAGAATTTTTAGAATCATGAAATTAAAATTGTCAATTCCTAAGAAAGATCTCTCATTCTGAAATGCAGCTAGAGGATAAGGAATTCTTTTTTTTACTACATTATAGAGCAAATTTAGATTTCCTTTATTTCCAGGACCATGTATCATGCATGGCCGGATAATAAAAACTCTTTTTTCTTTTGATATTTCTTTCCCTAAAATATATTCTTCTGCCTGCCGTTTTGCAATACCATAATGAGTTTGGGGATTTGGGAGATCTTCTTCTGTCAACACTCCATCTATTTTATCCGCGACAGCTTTTACTGTACTCATAAAAATAAAAACATCCGCTTTAGAAACTATAAAGGCGTCAAACAATTGCTTTGTTAATTCAAAATTAGATTCATAATATTCCTGAGGATTTGAGACTTTTTTTAAATCGTGGGCTTTTCCTGCCAAGTGAATTATAATATCATCTGTTATATTAAAAATTTGATCATGTACATACCGCACACTCAAAGTCCTGACTTTATATGATCTTTTCAAATATTTCTCTAGATTTGTCCCTACGAATCCAGTAGCTCCAGTAATTGCTATCTTTTTCATTATCTTGAGAATTTAAAATAAATATAGCTATACAATTTAAATGGCAAAACTCGTAATGGTATTTTAAAAAGCAAAACTTTAATATATTCAAAATAATTAAAGAATCCTAATTTTAAGAACTTCCTATAAAGTTTGATTTCATTAATAGCATAATTTAAGCCCCATCTTCGCTTAATAGCATCGGATAGGTTTTCTCCAAGTCTAAAAAATAATACATTCTCTTTAACATTACCAAACATAAATCCAGCTAAGTAGGCCCTAACAAAAAAATCATAATCTTCTGGAAAGATATTAACATCATATCCTTTTAAAAAATCAAAAGCTTCTTTTTTAAACACAATAGTTGGATGTGAAAAAGGGCTTCTAAATTTCATAAATTTCACAATTTCTTGATGGAATAGAGGCACTTCTCTAATAGATACAACATCTTTAATATCTTTCGAAAATTCAACTATTTGCCCTCCAACAATATCTAAACTATTATTTATTAAATAATTTATCTGTATTTCAAATCGATTCTTAAAACAAATATCGTCAGAATCCATTCTTGCAACAATTGGATTTCTAACTACCCGCATTCCTTCATTCAAAGCATTAGCCAAACCTCCATTTTTAGGTAAGGATACTACAGTAAAAATATGTGGATACTTAATTTCATAATCATTAATAACATTATTCAATCCTTCTGTCAATTCACCATCCTTAACAAGTACGATCTCATTTGGAATCAATGTTTGATTAATAATTGATTCTATAGATCTTCTCAGGAAATCTGGTTTTTCTTTATAATACACAGACATTAACACTGAAAATTCAAAAACTTTTTTTGACATTTATTTAAATTAAAATTGGAAACTTAACAATCAAGAATAAAAAGTAATAATCTCAACAAATTTATTTATTTGAATTTGAGGATTAAATTTCCCAATTTGATATTTAATATTAGCTCTAAAGTCATCAGAATTAGTAATCAATTTCTTTAAATTATCAGCTAAAAGTACAGTATCATTTGGATCTTGAACAATTCCAGCGTCTCCAACGACTTCTGGTAAAGACGAAATATTAGAGACAATTGATATTTTATCAAAATACATCGCTTCTAAAGGCGGAATTCCAAAACCTTCATATTTACTTAAGTAAATCATACCTGTACAATTCTCAATTACTTTATTTTTGTCAACATCGCTAAGATAACCCATTAGTTCAACCTTTTCTTCTAATCCTAAATCCTTTATCAAGGAAATTATTGTATTATAGTTCCATCCGAACTGCCCAACTATTTTATATTTATAAAAATCAAACTCTTTGTTTTTATTCAAAAAATTATTAAAACCAATAATCATATTTTCAATATTTTTACCCGGTTCAATAGTGCAAACTGTTACAAAGTAGGGCTCCGAAATAGATTCAGAAGAAAACTTAAACTCTGGAATAAAATTATAAATGACTTTAATTTTTGATGATTCTATATTTGTAATTTCAACAATATCAAGTTTAGAAAACTCAGAAACAGTGATAATTAGATCACTATTCTGTGCCGCCTTTTTAGATAATCCTTTTATATATAGACTACGTAAAAAAGAGTATTTATTATCGACTCTAAAAGGTATCATATCATGTATACTCGAAATCAAAACATTTTTTTTATTTAAAAGTTTTGCCCAAAGTGGAATCGATGGTGTTGGAGAAAAAACAACATTTTTCCCCTTCATTAAATAAAAAGGAAGAACAAACTGTTCAAATAAAATTCTAAATGCGAAATTATGTAAAAATGAAAATTTAACAACTCTTATTTTAACATTGACATTAATGTCAAATAAAGTCAAACAGTCAACATTTGTATTTGACAATAAAATTATCTCATCAAATTTATTCCACTTTTCGTCACCAAAATCAATATTACTAATTATCCTTTTAAAAAAATAACCTACACCAGCTAGTTTGTTTGAGTTAAAATTAATCAAATTAATATACAGTCTCATAATCTAATTCCCGTTAGTTTTATCAAAATAGATCTCAAAATGTTTTCTTGAAATTTCTTCCCACGAAAACAAACCCATTAATTCTGATACATTTTTATCTGTACAAATATTTCCATCCAACAACTGCACAATTATATTTTTAGCTTCTTCTTCATTATTTACAAGATGACAATACTTATTAAAAAAATCATTAATTGCCTTATCATCAGAATATGTTGTAATAATGATACAGCCATTTAAAGCTGCTGCCATTAGTGAGCCTCTTCTTGATGAAACACCATCCGGAAAAGGAAGATATACAATTTTACAATCTGATAAATTATCTGCTGTTTCTTCTACAGATCCATTTAATAAATAATCTATACAATTAGATTCATTTTGCAATTCATATAAATAAGACTGGTATCTTTCTAGATTTTGACCAATTATAGCACATTCTTTTATGCCACAAAATTGATTAGCTACAGCGATAAAAGATTCTATCCCTTTTATAGGACGTATATGTCCGAAATAAGCCAAATCAATTTTCCTTTCTGAAATTTTTTTTGCGTAATTTTTAGACTTTGGAATATTACTTCCAATATTAATTACAAATGTTTTTTTTCTATTTAAAATTGGTGTTTTTTTAAGATAAGTATATTCAGTCTCGTTTGTAACTATTATTTTATTACTAAAGAAAAGCAATAACATTGTAAATATTTTTGCTTTAAAAGTTCTATTTGACAATTCATGAATAGTAATAATTATTTTTTTCTTAGGCAAAAAAAACATTAATAACAATGGTAAAAAGCTATATCCATATCCTTCCGTAGGATACTGAAAATGTAGTAAATCAGCTTTTTTAGATTTAATATCTTTTAGGTAAGAAAACAAGTTACTAACATTCCAATTTTTTTTGTAAAACAATTGAAAAAAATCATTGTCTTTTTTAAGAGCATTAAATAATCTCTCCGAATAATCTCCAACTCCACAAACATCTGGTGGATAAGATCCCGTAATAAATAATATTTTTTTTTTTATTATCATTGACTTGTGTAAAGTTTGTAAGGTATATATAATTCAGGATAAGCATTTAAAGAACTCAGCAACTGGAAGAAACCATAAAGCAGTAAAACTCCAAGAAAAATTAATTTTGTTTTCACATCTGCATAACTCCAAAAACGACCTATTAAAGCAATTTCTATAAAAGTAAAATAAGTTGAAATCATCTGAAATATTGGAGAACCGTTAAATAATAGATATATAGCAAATCCAACTATGTAAATATTCAAAAAATAATCTGACAGATAATCTAAAACACCTTTATTCTTTTTTACAACATACAAATAAAAAGCTATAAAAATACTTCTTTTAATAACAGATAAAGTCATCAAAATAATTGGATTAGTATTTTCTGAAACTATTTCTTCATTATTTGAAGAATAAAATAGCATTTTATCAACAAAAGGATTAGTACTGAATGCAGATAAAGCTTCACCTAAAAAACCAACTAACTTAAAAGGTAGTTGAGAAATTCCAACAACTAGGCATAATAGCAGGATTTTAAAAATTTTTTTAGTTGAGAACCGTTGTCTAGGAATGAACCACGTAACTATAAGTATAATTGAAGTTCGATGAAATAAAAAAGCTAATGATTGCCAGAGTGCATACTTTTTATACTTAATTTGATTTACAAAATAAAATACAAATAGTGCTGAACCTAAAGATATAATTCTTCTATTACTTCCCATGAACTGGGCAACAAAAAATGCATTATAAAAAACAAAAATAGAAATATTGGGATTTGGAGAATATTTTTTTAAAAACCAAAAAACAATTCCAAGTGCAATTATACTATCAATCAACAAAAATATAGTATAATTATCTGTAAATATCTTTACAGCTGCATTAAGAATAACATATCCTAAATCAAATGAAAAAACATTTAAAAGAAAAAACCAATTTAATTCTAAATCGTCAAATAGCTCCTTATAAGAAAACCAATCAGTACCTGTCTCCCATCTTAACCCAGTAAAAAACATCAGAAAAAAAACTGAAATAAATGCCAAAACATTTCTATAAGGCTTTACGTCATTTGTTATTTCCAAAACAGCTAAAACAAAAAAGAAAAGATAAAAAAATAAATAAATTTTACCTTCAGAAAAAAGATTGATAATTAATTCTATCATTAAACCCTTTTAATACTAAATGTTTTTTTTATCAAAATCTGAAGATAGCAAATGAATTTGTGATTCAAAACGACCAAAAGGTCGCATTAATCGAATCAAAAGAAGATATTTTTCAAATCCTATCAATCTATAAATAAACCTTGTAGCAATATTAAACATTTTTAGTTTTCTACCTACCCCTTGCAAATTGTCTTTTGTAGCTTTATCCAAATTAATACTTGATGATTTTGTCATACCTTTTGCTTTTAGTTTTTGGTATAATGAATCGCTAGCAATCGAAAAAGGATTATCGAACAATAGTCCTTTTTCGACTAAAGAACGATAAATGCGACGATGAAAACCCTTAATCGCATTTCCATTTTCAAATGTCGCAAAAGAATATTTCTCTTGAATGTACTTATCAAATATTTCTCTATTTTTATAAATTGCATTGGCATAAACATCAGTCAGGAGTTTTATGTCATCATAATCTTTTATGTTAGATATGTTGTTCTGAACTACATTTCCTTTTTTCATCTCGTTATAATTGTAGCCTGAATAATGAACAAAGATAACAGGATCACTAACTTTTTTAGAATTAGCTTCTCGATTACGCACTTTCAAGTTTTCATTTTCCCTATAAACTTCACGCTCGAAAAAATTCCATGGTGCAATATTCATTCCCAAATGACGAGAAATATATAATTCACTACTATCAAAATAACATGGCAAAAAATCCATCCATTTTTGATCTGTATAATATGTTTCATACGAATCAAAATAACATTTATCCAACAAACGTTCGTGCCACCACGAAATCATTTTATTTGCAGAAATGCTTCTTTTTATTCCACAGAAACCAAGATTAAAAACTCCTGTACTCATTAATCCACTTTCAGAACGTTCTCCTTGAAAAACATCTTGAATAGCCGTTATATGAGGTGTTAGAACTATAGAATGGTTTTCCAACATTTGATAAATTGGATCGAGACTGCTGTATATATAAATATCGGGGTCAAGATATATAATTTTTTCGTATTTCGTTTTTTCTAAAAAAAACGAAAATGAAGCAGGTTTAATAGACGTGCAAAATTCAGTTAAATCATACTTAAAACTCATATCTACCCATTGCTTGGTAGAAATGTTTAGTTCTTGTTTAGCTATTAAAATATTAGATGGTAATTTTTTTATATCAAAATCATCCAAAAAAAAATCTGCCACGATAATAAAAAAATCTGTATCTGGACTTTTATCCTTCAAGGATTGTTCTAGTATTTGGGCTAACCCTATATAATTTTTTGCTACTATAGTAAAAACAACGTTTTTATTCATAATGTTCTTATTACTCTTGCTGGATTTCCTCCAACAACTGAATTTTTTGGAATATTTTTTGTTATCACTGAATTTGCTCCGATGACACTATTTTCTCCTATGGTTACATTTGGTAAAATAGCTACACCCTCACCAATCCAAACATTTTTCTCTATTTTTACTGTTCCTTTACAATATAATTTTCTCTCTGCTGGAGGTAAATTGATTGCTTCTGATGTTATTTCACCATGATAATGGTCGGTAATAAATACTTTACTCGCGATTAAAACACCGTCTTCAATAATGATTTCATTTACAGCTCCAATATGACAATCAGAATTTATACTAACATTATCTCCTATTATAATTTTTGGAAAAAATTTAATACCTAAATGTTCATCATATGCTTCTAAACGTAATTTTAAATCACAATTAAAATTTTCTCCAATCGTAATGTATTTTGCTCCGTGAACGTATAAAGGATATTTTATAGTAAAATTTTCTCCAGTACTTTGAAATTCATAAGCCTTCCACATCGAATATAATTGATTGAATCTTAACCTGAAAAAAACAAAAATTCTTGGAGAAAATAATATATAAAAGATAAACATTATTTTTTGAAATATTTTTTTAACAACTCTCTTCATGTTAAAACTTTAATTGTTTTTACTATCCCCTATTTCCTTTATTCTATCTCCAATAATGGTAATCTGATTTCTCCAATTAAACTTTGATTCAGATAAACTAATTGCCTTTTTATAATTATTCTCCAAATCAACTTTTAATTCAAAAACCTCTTTCAAAGCCTCCTTTAGAGCATCAACATCCCCAATCCCAATAATTTTACCTAAATTTCCATTAGCTGAAATATCTTTTGTACTACTCACTTTTGTGCTAATAATATAATTTCCAAAAGCTAAGGCTTCTGAAAAAACCATCGGCATACCTTCTTTTGGAGATGTTAAAAGAAATACTTTAGCTTTATTATATATCTCCCACAATTGTTTTCGATCAAATATGGCTCCTGTAAGTATTACCTTTCCACGTTTATCTGGGTTCCTTAGTAAAAAACTCTCATATACTGCTATAAAACTATCCTCCACAGGCCCTACCAACATGAATTTCCATTTTCCAATATTGACACCATCAATTGAAGCCAACATCATTTCATTATTTTTATCAATATGGCCAATTCTTCCAACAGTAATTATTAGATTCTCTTTTTCAGAAAAATTGCGTCTAACTATATTGGTTTCTTCAAAAAGTTCAACATCAAAGCCATTTGACATTAAAACAGTGGCTTTTTTTAAATGATTCCCCCAATTTCCCTCAATAATTCCATTATAGTTTTCCTCAGTTTCTACCGATAATATATCTACGGATTTATGGAGCCACACTTTAATACTATTTTTAAGACCTACCGATTTTTTACTAAAATCAGTATAACCTAAATCAGCTTTAATATAACATATCCCTTTAGGGTTTAATAATTTATATAATTTAGCAAAAATTAAATTTCTATGATTTAGCCAAAATAATGATAATACATCAATACTTTTTGCATTTCTTATCAACCACCATGCCATTTCTTTTTCACTCCACAAAGTCGAATAATAGTTACTAAGCGAACGTATTGGTACGAGTTTTACACCACGGTACTCTCCAAAAAACATCTCATTTTCTTTACTCTTTGGATAAACAATTTCACCTTGAAAGTTCAAATAATCGCTTAAATATTTTGGAACAAGAAACATATCTTTTCCTGAGAACATAATATTAAAATAAAATAGACTTACTAATCTTTTCTTTTCATTCTTAGTATTTATATTAGTCATATTAAACCTTTTTAAGTATTTCTTTAGGCAATGTTAATAAATGACATTCCAATAAAAAAACTATTTTCCAAAGAAGTTTTTTATCAAAATTCACATTAAAAAAATTGCGATTAAAGCCAATGTAAATATTTATTAATTCAAAAACAGAAACATTTCTAGTTGCCATAGAATAATGTGAAGTTAGAGCTGCATTGTTCATGTTTTTTTTAAATCCAATGGTTGAATTATTAAGAACTAAAAAATAAATTTTTTTTAAAATAAATCTCTTTTCTTGTTTTGTTAAATTGAGCTTATATAAATGTTGTATATAGGTGTTAAAATATCCAGAATAGTTTTTAGGATGAAAATAAACATTTTCTCCTGTACTAAAACTACTTGTATTGTTCTTAATATATTCCATGGTTGCTGTGTGCATCAAAGGAATCCATATAAGCTTTGATCTACCAAACATAGATAATTCTGCTCTAAGAATTTCCAAAAGGTACGGAAAAGAGCCATAATTTTCAATACCCTTTTCTAAAATTTTATGATCTTTCAAAACACTATTTTTTGCAAACCACCCAGTTGGGTGATTAAATTTATAAGAAAATTTTAAAACAGATTGAAATCCCTTCTCAAATATATTTTCATTTAAAGAATTATTTAAATTCAACATAGCTTGTCCAAATACAAGATCTTCATCCTTACTAAGATGTTCAATAAACAATGAAATATTGAAATGATCAATCCTATCTCTATCAGCGCATAGCATCACAAATTCACCACGCCCATATGTTAAAGACTTTACTAAATTTACAGCACCCCCGACATTCTTATCGTTAAGAACATACTTCAAACGATTGTCCGAAATTTCTCCTATAAAATTACTTGTATTATCAGTCGAACAGTTATCAACAACCACAACTTCAATATCATCTTTTTCATACATAAGTATTCCTTTTACAAGCTCCAATAGTTTCGCATCTCTATTGTATGTAGGAATACATATACTTAAAAAAACATTATTATTTTTGTCTATCATATTTTATTATCAAATATTTTTTATAAATTTCATTAAAACCTATATGTATATATTTTTTTAGGTTTATATTAAAATCTTCAAAAACAACCAATGGCCATTTCCAATTATTATAACAAAGTTGCACAACTCCTTGAACAATAATAATACCCAAAAGTTGTAAAGAGGTAAACTTTAAGACCAACATAGTTCCCAAAATAATAAAAAAACCTGAAGTCAGTGTAGCAGGTATAAAAGGAATTTTGTTACCTGTAGTTATAAAACCTGCAAAAATTAAATGATTTAACTCTAACAACATAACAATAGAATAAACAATCATAATTTCAAGAGTAGGCAATCCTGTATGTGAACCTATTAACGCTAATATATCTGTACCAAATAACAATATTCCTATGGCACCTGAAATGAAAATAATATAAAAAACCCATACACTCAAGATAAATTCTTTCAAAAGAGTTTCTTTATCATTTGATAATCTCAAAAAAGAAAATCGAGGTTGGTAAACAGTAGTAAAAACCATCGACACTGAAATCACAACTCCAAAAAGCTGTATCATTAAACCATAAGATGCAATTTTATCGAGCGAAAGAAACATCCCAGCCAAAAATATTCCGCATTTACTAGTAGCATAGGACCCCATAGATGCTATACCAAGTTTTTTTGCATTGTACCAAACAATAGAAAACTGATCTAAAACATCAACTCTTTCAATCTTTTGATTTGAAATAGCACTAATCATTTCGTCAGTAAAAAAATACTTATATGATAAATAACGCCCTAAAATAGGAGAAATAAAATTAGAAATAACAACTCCTAACAGACCCATACCAAAAAAGAGAAACAAAAAAGTAAGAAAGACTTGCAATATTCTTGAATACACTATGGCCTTTTGGGACTCCTTTATCATTCCCTTTCCTATCAACAATGAAGTATAATAAGAATAATAAACACTCAAAAACACAGAAAAACAATAAATAACCCAAATTAGAGCTGAATTCTTAATGCCTGAAAAACCATCAGTAACTTTGTAAATATATAATGTACCTAAAGTCAACATAAATACTAAGATTACAAATGCCAAACGGGCAAAAACATATCTAGTAGTTTTGATCATTATAGCCAACAGTTTATAATTTAATCCTTTATTATTTTTATAACTATCACTATCAAATCCCTCTTTTTGTAACTTTTGAGCACCTCCAAAAATATAAGAAATATTACGGCCAAATTGCGCCGAAAATCCAAAATCAAATAGTGTGATTAAAGAACCTACACTAAGAATCAAATAATTCATACCAATCTCATTAACACTTAACATTCTAAGAATCATTGGTAAAGTGATAATTCCAGAAGTAATAGAAAAAAACTGTGTAAAAAAACTCCAATATATATCTTTCTTCGAAACTTTTATTGACATTATAATTATTATAATTTATTATATTTATTTACCACAATCCTACTTTAACACTTATTTAATTAACATTGTCTAAAAAAATCATATTCTTTAAATTTACTTAAAGTGTTGTGACACTATTTATCGTAACAATTCAAAACATCAGCGATTCACAAATTTTAGACATCTACTTAATTAACAAAATTAATCATTCAAATATTCTCTAATCACATCAGCTATATAATCATAATGAGTTTCATTTAAACCTGGCCAAACACCTAACCAAAAAGACTGATTCATTATAATATCTGTATTTGTCAAATCTCCTACTACGCGATGTTCAATATTTGCATAAGCTGGCTGTCTCAATAAATTACCTCCAAATAACAAGCGTGTTCCAATTTTCTTTTCTTCAAGATGCTGAACTAACATATGTCTATCTGCCGCATCACCTTCTCTAAGAGTAAGCAAGAAACCAAACCATGAAGGATCAGAATTTGGAGTTGGTTCAGGAAGTATAAATACTTCTTCAAATTCTTTCATTCGTTCATATAGGGCTGCATAATTTTCTCTTCTACGTTCAACAAAATGATCAATCATTTTTATTTGTGAAACTCCAAAAGCTGCCTGCATATCTGTCACTTTCAAATTAAAACCAATATGAGAGTAAGTATATTTATGATCGTATCCAAAAGGCAAAGTACCTAACTGTTGATCAAAACGACATCCACACGTATTATCTTTTCCTGGTTCACAATAACAGTCTCTACCCCAGTCTCTAAAACTTTCTGCCAATTTTGACAATACAGGATTATTTATTAGTACTGCTCCTCCTTCTCCCATTGTAATATGGTGTGCTGGATAAAATGAAAAAGTAGCAATATCTCCAAATGTCCCTGTTTTTTTACCATTATATGTAGCTCCAAGTGAATCACAATCATCTTCGACTACCCATAAATTGTGCTTTTTTGCCACTCGCATAACCTCATCCAAATCAAACGGATTACCTAAAGAGTGGGCAATCATTATAGCTTTCGTTTTAGGGCTTACTGCTGCCTCTATCATATCAGCCTTTACATTATGTGTTGCAATATCAATATCTATAAATACAGGAATAGCTCCAAATTGGATAATCGGATTAATTGTAGTAGGAAAACCTGCTGCAACCGTAATTACTTCATCACCTGGCTTGATAGCACGGGCTCCTAATTTTGGAGATGTTAAAGCATAAAATGCAACTAAATTTGCAGAAGATCCTGAATTAACAAGCAAGGATCTGTGTGCGCCAAAATATTTAGCAAAATCATCTTCAAATTGATTCGCAAAACGACCAGCTGTTAACCATCCATCCATTGCTGCATCGACTCCATTTAAAATATCTTCAGCACTTATTATTTTTCCAGTTACAGGAATATAATCAACTCCTGGTTTTATTTCTTTCCCTATATTTTTTCCAATAAATGGTAGTAATTGGCTTTTAAGTGTATCATCAATATTTTTATATTCCATTTCTTTCCGTTTTTATAATATTCTTTTTTATTTTATAAATTTTAATTTATGTTTTCTGCAATATATTTCCCTCTGAGTATGCAATCGTCCGTCCAATAATATTTCCATTGCCCAAATCTCCCTGCTAAAATAATATCCCCAAATTTATTTATCATTACCTCCTTTTTACTCCAATCTGTAGCTGGAGTTAAATCATCATTTTCTCGTAATAGCCCAAAATCTGTTAGATAATCAAGGATTGTATTTAATGACTTTTGCCTTTTATGGTCAAAAATAACATTTGCATATTTAATATAGTTGGTATTAACCTCTTCTATATAGCTTTCATTTTTAATAAGTCCCATCTCGATAAGTTCCTCTGCTACTTTTTTACTAATTTGTTCAATTGTTTCTTCTTGTTCTTTATATTTTGAAAAATAAACTTCAACCTGAACTCCACATTTTCCTTGAATTCCATTAGCAGGGGATAATAATTCTGTAAAATTGATTCGAGTAGCATATTTATCATCATCATAAACATACAACCAATGAGAATCAATTGTTGCCGGATGATTAACCACAAAATTTAACAACAAAAGTTCTGAACATGCTAAATCTTTGGCTGCATCTTGTACCTCCTCAGTAGTATCAAGAAATTTTACAAATTCCGGCAAAGGTAGTGTATTAATGAGTTTTGTATACTTTTGCTCGGTGCCATCAGTAAAATAAACTGTTTTTGACTCTAAGTTTATTCTCTTAACGCATTTGTTAAATTGAATATTCATGTCCTTTCTCAAAAGGTTCGTATAACTATAATATCCTCCTGTTTTTGGATATCGAACACTTGTTATATAATGTGTCGATTCGTCAAGCGGACCTTCAAAGCCTTTTTTAACTGTTTCCACATCAGGGAAAAAAACTCTGTCTCCTACCCAATCTGTAGACAGTTGTTCAGGATCTAATGTCCAGTATTTCTTTGTATAACTTTTTACAAATTCATTAGAAAACTCATCACCAAAAGCCAATTTAATCCACTCATCATAATTAGCCGGCTGAACATGATTATCAATATTTTTTCTTGTTTCCAAAAAATCAGAGAGACATTTTGATCTTGTAGGTTCCGGAACCGCATATAAATTAGACTGAGCTGGGTGCGCTACCCAATGCCCTTTATAATAATTAGTTGGAAAAACAGGATATTCTAAAAATTCTCCTTCTACACTTAAATCGAATAAATCTTTGACATATTGCTGCTTGGTAAAAGAAACATGCGGACCTTCATCCCATGTAAAACCATTTATTTTGTGCGAGTAAATATGACCTCCTGAATAACTGTTTTTTTCAACCACCAGACAATTATGTTTCAAGTGATAAGAACAGCTTATACCGGCTAAGCCAGCACCTAAAATCAATATCATACCTCTTTACCTTTATATTTTAACACTAAACCAGCTTCAATAGTAATTTTAGGTTGCCAATTTAATTTTTCTTTTAATTTACCAATAGGTGCACATGCGTGGTTAGTATCTCTCGCTCTGGGAGGATGAGCTCCCCAATCTGCGTTGATTTTTCTTTCTGTAATCTGCTCAATCTTAGCGGCAATCTCTCTCAAATTATAGGATTTTCCGGTACCTAAATACAATTCTTCTTCATCAAAAAGTGCAAAATTATTACTCAGATAAACAAAAAAATCAACAACATCATTAATATGAATAAAGTCTAAAGACTGAAATCCATCAGACATTTTTACAGGTTCTTTAGCATCTACTGCATCAAATAAAATATCCATTATTTTTTTCTGACTATCAATCCCACCATAAATAGAAAATGGCGTCACATTCACCACTTTAAATTTACTGATCTCGGAATAATATTTAAGTATAGGCCTAAATGCTGATTTAGTCGCAGAATAGAGGTAGGTGGGATTGATTACTCCGTCATTAAAATGAAATTCCGAGAAACTACCTATATTTATAAAACACTTTAATTGAACAGTTTTTAATGCGTTTAATAATTTTGTTCCAAAAGTAATATTTGAACTTATTAGCTTCTCTATGTCTTCAATTTCTGCTCTTGAAGTAAGGTATGATGCTAAATGAATCACTACATCCGGCTTTGCCGAAACGATATTTTTCTCCAAATCTGAATCATCCTTTATAACAATAACTTCTTTTGGTAAATCTGAAGTATTTCGGGTAATCGCAAATAATTTATAATTTGTCTGTTCTAAAAATGCAGAAATCAAATTTTTTCCAACATATCCGGTAGCTCCGGTTATAATTATATTCATTAGAAATACTTTTTATTGGCATCAAAATCTTCAAAATAAATATCACGTGAAGAAATTATAGGGTCCAGAATAGGCAAATTAAATCCAAAAGAATTCCATTTTACCCCACCTTCATTTTGTTTATTTTGTACCGTTGTTGTATGATATTCCACAATTGTATCGTTTTCTAAAGACAGGAAACCATGAGCAAATCCTTTTCCTATATAAATTCCTTTTCTATTTATATCAGACAGCTGAATTGTATAATACTTACCATATGTATCAGAACTATGTCTTAAATCAAGAACGACATCCAAAATTGATCCCTTAACAACATAAACCAATTTTTCATGATCATTTGGGCTATATTGAAAATGCATTCCTCTAAAAACATTTTTATGCGAAACTGAATAAAAACTTTCAGTAAAATTCCATTCTAAATTATTATCTATAAAAGTATCTTTATGGATCGTCTTAACAAATTCACCTCTTTCGTCCTTAAATGAATTGTAATTCATCACAAACAGATCATTAAAAGCAGTAGATTCAATATTCATAATAATTATTTATTGTAAAAAAGATTTTATCTGTAAATCTGTAAACTCTTTAATATTATTTCCTTTAAAGAATTCACTATACCAATCCATAGTCATACTGACTGCCTGTTTCGCATTCATTTTTGGGTGCCAATTTAATTCAGTAATAGCTTTACTAATATCAAGTTTCAATAATCCTGCTTCATGAGGTTGCCCTTCTGTCTGTTCAACTATATATTCACCTTTCCCCCAGCTTTCAATTGCCAATTGCAGCATTTCTTCAACTGGTAAAGCATCTGATAATTGTGGTCCGAAATTATATGCTGTGCTATATTTTGTTGGGGCTGAATATAATTTTTGTCCCAATATCAAATATCCTAACACTGGTTCTAAAACATGTTGCCAAGGTCTAACAGATTGAGGATTTCTAATTGTTACCGGCTTTTCAACAGAAAATGCTTTTGCAATATCAGGAATCAAACGATCTTTAGACCAGTCACCTCCACCAATTACATTACCGGCTCTGGCTACTGCAAGAGCTTTTTTATGTTGATTATAATTTTTTACATTGAAAAATGAATTTCGATAAGAGTCGATTACTAATTCAGCGCAGGCTTTACTGGCACTGTAAGGATCGTAACCTCCTAATCTGTCATTTTCTCTGTAAGGATAAATCCATTCGTTATTATGATAAACCTTATCGGTAGTGATTAAAATAACACTACAAGGGTTTTCAAGTAAATTTGCTGCATCCAAAACATTTGCTGTACCAATTACATTTACTTCAAAAGTCTCTGAAGGAATTTCATAAGACAAGCGTACTAAAGGCTGTGCAGCCAAATGAAAAACAAAATCAGGTTTAAAAGATATTAACTCAGCTTCTAAACATTTTTTATTTCTTAAATCGGCGATTATCGAAGTACAGATCGAGGTTCCGTCAATCAAATGAAACAAATCATTTTGAGTTTGTGTTGCCAATGCATAGCCTTTTACCTCAGCTCCCAATAAAGATAAAGTTTTTAACATCCAAGCACCTTTAAAACCAGTATGCCCCGTTAAGAAAACTTTCTTACCTTTATATGTCTTTTTTAATTTTTCAAATAATGTGTCTACCATGTTTTCCATTTTGCATTGCCTGAACTCCACATCGCTTCCAATTCATGTCTATCTCTTAAAGCATCCATACATTTCCAAAAACCGTTATGTTTATATGCTGCTAATTGTAGATCCTTCGCTATTGCTCCTAAGGGTTCTTTTTCCCATTGAACATCTTCAACGTCATCCTCAAGATATTTAAAAATTCCAGGTTCTAGAACAAAAAATCCACCATTAATCCACATTCCATCTCCAGCTGGTTTTTCAATAAAACTATCAACTTCACCATCATTCCCAATTTCCAAATTTCCAAAACGACCAGGCACCTGAACACTCGTTAAAGTAGCTAATCTCCCATGTGATTTATGAAATTTCAATAATTCTGATAAATTTACATCTGCAACTCCATCTCCATAAGTGAGCATAAAGGTTTCATCTTTAACGTATTTTTCAATACGTTTTAATCTTCCTGCTGTATTAGTATGCAAACCAGTATCTATCAATGTAACTTTAAAAGATTCAGTTTCTGAATAATGAACATTAATGTTATTATTAGCCAGTTCAATTGTAACATCAGAATTATGCAAATAATAATTATAAAAATATTCTTTTATATAAGTTGCCTTATATCCAAGACAAATAACAAATTCATTATAACCATGTTGCTCGTACATTTTCAAAATATGCCACAAAATGGGTTTACCTCCAATTTCCACCATTGGTTTAGGCCTAGCCTCAGTTTCTTCCATAAGACGAGTTCCAAAACCACCTGCAAAAATTACTACTTTCATTATTTATTTTGTTATTAAATTGTTATTATATCTCAATATAAACATTATTTGTTAACGGATAGCTACAACACAATAAATATTCATTATCATTTAAATCAGTCCTTGGCTTACTTAATCCAATCATTTTCATTTCTCCTGATTTAAGAGTTGCCTTACAAGTACTACAGTTACCGGTTTGACAGGAATAAGGTAATTCGATACCAATTTCTAATACTTCCTCTAGTACAGACTTACCTTTATTAATAGCTACTTTATTTTCAATACCTTGAAATTTTAGTACGATATCTTGATTACAGATTTCTTTAAAATCTTCGGGGTTTTTAACAATTTCAAAGTCTTCGGAAAACAAATTGCTCAAATTCCCTGAAATACTAAGTAATGAATCTTTGATTATTTCTTTTAATCCAATGGGTCCACAAATATAATGTCTTATTGGTTCATTTATCTTTTCCACCAATTCACTTATAAAAATAGAATTAATCCTTCCATGAAAATTATGCGAATCTTTATTAAAAAACTCTTCTTTTGAGTAAAAATAATAAATTTTAAAACGCTCAAAATAAGTTTGTTTAAGCTTTTCCAGTTCATCATAAAAAATTACTGACGCTGTAGATTTATTTCCATAAACTAAATGAACACTAACTAATGGCTCCGTAGTTAATAAAAATTTTATCATAGAAAAAAGAGGTGTAATACCACTTCCAACTCCCCAAAAAACAACTGATTTTAGTGACTCATCTTCTTCAAATATAAAATCCCCTAATGGCTCTTGCACTTCAATTACATCATCAACTTTTACATTGTCATTAATATAATTAGAAACAACCCCTCCTTGCACACGTTTTACAGTAACATTAAGTGTTGAATCAATTGTTGGAGTTGATGAAAAAGAATAAGGCCGAACATACCTTCTACCATTAATTCTAAATTGTAATGTTAAATATTGACCCGATAGATATTTAATTTTTTTTAACCCCGGTTGCTTAAAACATAATGTAATAGTATCATCAGTTTCTTTTATAATTTCCTGAACTTTTAAAGTATAATTTTTCATGTTTTTTTATAACAAAAACTTTAATTAACTAAATTTTTCAAAATTCTTCTAAAGATTAAATAAAAAATCATCATAAAGCCTCCTAAAAAGCCTCCTATAATAATTCCTTTTGCTTTTCCAAACCTTTCTTTTGCTAATGGTAAAATAGGGCTATCAATAACCTGAATTAAAGGAGTTTCTTTACGCAAAGTAACTTTTGCTAGTTCAGCCTGTTTTACTAATTCAGTAAGAATAGCAGTATTAGCCTGAACGTCTACCTGTCTGCGTGCAGAAGGGGCACGACGAACATTAAGTGCAGGGTTTAAATTAAAAGTATTATCATTAGCAACGGCAACTCCTGTTATTGCTCCATTTAATTCCTTGCGTATCGAATCTGTTTGACGTTCTAATATAAGCATATTATCACGAGATTTTTTGCTTTTCGTGTTAATATAAAAAACAGATACTTCTTTAGCTAATGCTTCACAAAAATATTTTGAGAATAATTCATTCGGTGACCTAACGTCAATATTAATAATTGCAACCTTTTTATCTTTCTGACCAACTGCCAAACCATTCTTTGATAAACCTTCGTATAACTTACCCAAAATACTATCTTGCGTTCTTGTAAAATATTTACGATTAGAATTTGGTAAAAACTCAATCTTAGATAATTTAGGATTTTTAGCCCAACTTTCTCTCCATTCATTGTTTTGAATATACATTTCGGCCAAAGAGATAATTTTTCCATTATATGTAATCGGAGACAATAATGTTTTCTCTACCATTGCTCTTGATTTAAATAATTCAGTGAGGTTTGAACCAGTAAAAATTCCACCACCACTACCTCCTAAATCCAATCCAAACGAACTTGCCAGACCTAAAGCGCCACCAAGCCCTCCACCTTTTTCATCTTCTAATGCAAAAGATAAAGTTGCTGTATAAATGGGCTTCTTAATAAAAGAATAAGTTAATCCTAAACTAGCTCCAATAATTCCTGCTAAAAAAATTATTTTCCATTTAGAAATTAAATATAAATTCCATTCTTTTCCTTTCTTTATTAATTCTTTTAAGGAAATCTCGTTATTTTTAACAGGTATATTATC
Source organism: Flavobacterium sp. C3NV (assembly GCF_046825355.2). Lineage (NCBI taxonomy): Bacteria > Pseudomonadati > Bacteroidota > Flavobacteriia > Flavobacteriales > Flavobacteriaceae > Flavobacterium > Flavobacterium sp. C3NV. Next base: position 31,133 of record NZ_JBKQBJ020000017.1, read on the forward strand.
CATTAATTTATTTAAAAGCTGTAACAATTAACAATGCTAAACTCGCAAAGGCAGTACCAAGACCAGCCCATTCTCCAGCACTCATTTTTTTCTTTTCAGGTTTTTCAGGAACTACAATTTGTGAGTCTGGCTCTACTCGAGGATAAGATTTAAAAAATAAAAAAGAACTTGTCACTGCAGCTTTTCCATTTGGATAAATAATATAAGCTTTTCTTTTCCATCCCTTACTATCTACACCACCTACTGAATTGATATAATACTTAAATCCTTTTCCACTTCGATATGGTATTTCGGAAGTCAACAATACATTCCCTGTTACTTTTACCCCTTCATTATAAACAGCTACTTCTATCTCATCTCCAGGGAATAATGTCACATTTGAATAATGATTTTTATCCTTTACAATTTTTTCCCAATTTACAGGAATAGTCACATATTTTAAATCTTCACTTAGCTTTTTACTTAATTTTTCTTTAATAGTATCACTTTTTGATAAATTCAGATCAATGCGCTCTAATTGTTCAATTTGTTCTTTTTTAATAGGTCTTTTAATCTTCATTCCATCTAAATTGGCAATAGATGTTAGTCCTCCAGCTCTCATAACAACGTTATAGACTGTCTCTTTTTTATTCGCTAAAACATACTTACCAGGATAACTTACAGCACCAACAACTGAAACCATTTCCGGCTTTTCGTAAACTGCCATTCTTCGAATATTAATAACGTCAAAAGGCTTTAAAACAAAATTTTTAATTTGTTCATTATTGTTCGCTGTAATTTCAAGTTCTACTAATTCGATACGTTTAGGATCGGCATCATCAATTTCATCAGACTTTACCATTCTTGCAATCTCCACTCTTTTAGATGCTGAACCTGTAAGACCACCAACCTGAACAACCAAATCATTTAATGTCAAATTTTCAAAATATTCATATTCTCCTGGATTTTTAACCTCTCCATCAATCGTAACCTTATATTCTTCTCTAAAATCCAAAATAGAATATACGGTTACAATATCTTCTCTTTTTAATGCTATATCTGAATTTAAGTCTCCTGATAAGGCCGCCGCTAAATCAACATTAACAATTTCTGTAGTTAAATCCGTTTTTAAACGAATAATCCTTGCTCTTTTTGTATAGGCATCTTCTTTAAGACCTTCTGCTCTTGCAATAAGATCCGAAATTCGCATTCCTTCATTATAAGAGTAATAATCCGGTCTAAAAACTGCACCCTCGATTTTAATACGGTTCTCAAATCGGTTTAAAATTTTAGTAATCCTAAACACATCACCAGATTGTGGCAAATAAGAATTGTATTCGCTTTCATTTATATCATGCACTTTGAATTCTTTTCCTGTCTTCTGCATTACATTTACTGAAGCTGTATAAGCAAATTCATTAAAACCAGATGCAAAATTCAATAAATCAGAGAATTTTTCACCTTTTTTCATCTCGAAAATCCCTGGCCGTTTTACCTCACCCTCAACTGTAACTCTCTGGCTATAAGCTGGAATTCGAATTACATCATTATCTTTCAAACTCACATTATCAGATTGGTCTCCTTTAACCAAAAACTTATAGATGTCTACATTTTTGTAGACTTTATTATTTCTAATTAATTCTATATTTCTATAACTTCCATTCTTTCCTGGTCCTCCCGCTAAATGTAAAGCATTATACACTGTTGCCAAAGAAGAAATAGAATAATTACCTGGCTGTTTTCCTCCTACAATAGTAATTTTAATAGTACGAATTCTACTTAAGCTTACACTAACTTGTGATTGCCCGGAACTTACTGTACTATAAACCCTTGCAATAGATGCTTTTATTTTTTGAGTAGCTGCTTCGATTGACATTCCCGAAACCGAAATTTGACCAACGTAATCTATCGTTATCTTTCCTTCTACGCTGACTGGGATACTGGCATTATATTCCTGAACACCATAAACACTTACCTGTAATTCGTCTCCTGGTCCCAGAACGTAATTCATAGGAGTTGCTAATTTTAAATCAGGTTCAAAATTTAAAGTAGGATTATCAAATAATTCAGAGCCGAAAATTAAAGCATTTACAGAATCCTTTATTTTCTCGTTTTTAATTGTCTCCTGTTTTCTTCCAAACTCAGAATCCTTATCTACTATTTTAGGTTTATTATTTTTATCATTAACATCTCCTTTAGCATTTTTCTTATCAAATTCGTTAAGTTTAATTCTCAATTTATTAAATTCAGCTTGACTCATCCCTTTTGATAAAGCCATTGACTCTACACTATCAATTGTTGCATTGTTACTTTTTAACTGAGCACTAATTTTAGCTAAATCATCATCAGACAAATAATCAACTTTAACAGTGCTTAAATCCTTTGATTTAAGTATGTCCTGAGCATTTGCATTAAATGCTAACAATAAAATAAAAAGCAGCGTAAGAACGTATGTTATTTTTTTCATGTGAAATTATAATTTAACCTACAGTTTAGTTTAAATAAAATTACTTAAAGTTTATGAATATTGTTTTTGATAATACTCTTTATACGAACCAGAAGTGACATTTTGTAACCACTCTTCGTTATTGAGATACCAATTGATAGTTTTTTCTAAGCCTTCTTCAAAAGTAACAGAAGGTTTCCAACCCAATTCTTTATTAATTTTCGAAGCATCAATAGCATATCGCAAATCATGTCCTGGTCGGTCTTTTACGTAAGTAATCAATTCCTGAGATGTTCCTGCAGACCTACCTAATTTCTCATCCATAATTTGGCATAATAATTTTACCAAATCAATATTTTTCCATTCATTAAAACCTCCAATATTATAGGTTTCATGATTTTTTCCTTTATGAAAAACTAAATCTATAGCAATCGCATGATCTTCAACAAAAAGCCAATCACGAGTATAATTCCCATCTCCGTAAACAGGTAATGGCTTATTATTTATAATGTTATTTATAAAAAGTGGAATTAATTTTTCAGGGAAATGATAGGATCCATAATTATTAGAACAATTTGTTAAAACATAAGGTAATCCATAAGTTTCTCCATAAGCTCTTACAAAATGATCTGAACTTGCCTTAGAAGCTGAATACGGCGAATTAGGATCATAAGAAGTAGTTTCTGTAAAAAGTCCCTCCGCTCCAAGAGAACCATAAACTTCGTCGGTACTAATATGATAGAAACGTTTCCCCTCAAAATTATCTTTCCATTGATTTTTGGCTGCATTTAATAAATTCATAGTTCCAATAACATTTGTTTTTACGAATGCTAAAGGATCTTCAATAGAACGATCGACATGTGACTCTGCTGCCAAATGCAAAATACCATCAAAATTATGTAATGAAAAAAGTTCATTTATAAAATTCTCGTCTACTATATCTCCTTTTACAAAAATATAGTTAGGCTGGTTTTCAATATCCTTAATATTTTCCAGATTACCCGCATAAGTTAATGCATCTAAATTGAAGATTTGGTATTCAGGATATTTATTTACAAAACGCCTTACTACGTGTGAACCAATAAAACCAGCACCACCGGTTATAAGAATTTTTTTCATTTTAAATTTCAATTAATTTAATAGATCTGAATTTATTTTTTCTAACTCACTGTAGATATCCTTAACATCTTGTGAGTTTTCTTTTTGTAAAATTAAATTTGCTGTATCAGTATACACAAAAATAGTATTTTTTAATCCCAAAAAAGTAGTATGCTTACCAGAACCAATTACCATATTTCCATTTTTATCAACAGGATGATTTTTTGATACTAAATAATCATAAACCGATTCAAATGATCCTAAGTCTGACCACGAAAAAGCAGCAGGTACTACTTTTATTTTTTTACTGCGCTCCATAACAGCATAATCAATGCTGATTGATGGAATTTCTAATGATAGATCCAAATCTAAAAAACCATTTTTACTTGCTTCCCAGACAGCTTTAGATTTCTCATAAACATCCGGCTGAAATTGCTTTAGTTCCTCTAAAAGAACACTAGCTTTGAAACAAAACATTCCGCTATTCCATAAAAAATTCCCTTTTGCAATAAATTCTTTTGCTGTAGTTTGATTTGGTTTTTCACGAAATGAAATTACGTTATCTCCTTTTGACTCGATATAACCATATCCAGTTTCTGGTTTGGTAGGAATAATTCCGAAAGTCACAATAAAACCATCCTGAGCTTTTGAAACAGCCTCATTAATTGCTTTATTATAATCCTCTATTTTATCAATAATGTGATCTGAAGGTGTTACAATTAATATATCATCAGGATTTGAAGCAAATGCCGCAAAAGCTATGGCAGCAGCAGTATTTCTAGGTGTTGCTTCCACTATGTTTACATAAGAAGTTTTGGTTTTATCCATAACTTTTCCGCTCAAGTGATGATTATCTACATTACCTACTACCATTACCTTATTTGCTAAATGACTGTTACGATCAACAGTTATCTCAAATAAAGATTTATTTTCAAATATCTCTAAATATTGTTTAGGTTGGCTTTTTCTTGAAAGCGGCCATAATCTACTACCTACTCCACCAGTTAAAATAACGTGAGTTATTGACACTCCCATATATTATATTTTTTTTAATTGTTTTTCAGCAACCTCTTTTCTAAGGTTACTACTCGAAAATCGATGATCTCTAACATTAAAGTATAATGTTATTCCTTTCTGCTCACAATAATCACGTCCCGTAAAATTTTTCTCGCGATATTCATTACCAATAATACGTACATCTATTTTAAAAGAGCGCAAAATATCTTCCAGATCTTGCTCGGTGGCATAAGGAACAATTTCATCTACAAATTTGCAGCCTTTTAATTGTATATATCTTTCTACTACTGTCTGCGAAGGACTATTTTTTTCAGGACGATCAAGTGTTGGGTCTGTCTGCAAACCTACTATCAAATAATCGCATTCCCTTTTTGCTTCTTCCAACATTTTAATATGTCCGGCATGTAATAAATCAAAAGCACTAAAAGTTATTCCTACTTTCATAATTTAATTTAAAAATTAAAGTCTATTATCAGCTATACTACCCAAAACTCCTTTAACATCGTATAATAAACTATTTTCTTTTTGCAACTCTGAGAAATTTAATTCTAAAAATTCTTTGTGAGAAACTCCGAGCACAATTGCGTCAAATGTATCATTTGGCAAAGTGTCAATTGTTACTAAATTATATTCTTTTTTTACATCATTCGCATTAGCCAATGGATCAAATATTGTCACTAAGATTCCGTATTCTTTTAATGCCTTTACAACATCTACAATTTTTGTATTACGAACATCTGGGCAATTTTCTTTAAAAGTAATTCCAAGCATCAAAAGACTTGCTCCATTAACCGAAATTCCTTTTTTGATCATCAACTTCACTATTTGTGAAGCAACATACTCTCCCATGCTATCGTTCAAACGTCGACCTGCTAAAATTATTTCGGGATGATATCCAAATTCCTGAGCTCTTTGTGCTAAATAATAGGGATCAACACCAATACAGTGTCCTCCTACTAATCCTGGTTTAAATGGTAAAAAATTCCATTTTGTTGATGCGGCAGCTAATACTTCCTGCGTATCAATATTCATTAAATTGAATATTTTAGCCAGTTCATTTACAAAAGCGATATTAATGTCTCTTTGTGAATTCTCAATAACTTTAGCCGCTTCTGCCACTTTTATACTTGGTGCCAAATGTGTTCCAGCAGTAATTACGGACTTATATAAATTGTCAACTTTAAAACCAATTTCAGGTGTTGAACCTGAAGTAACTTTTAGTATTTTTTCGACTGTATGCTCCTTGTCTCCGGGATTTATTCTTTCTGGTGAATATCCGGCATAGAAGTCTTCATTAAATTTTAATCCTGAAACTTTTTCTAAAACAGGAACACATTGCTCTTCAGTAACACCTGGATAAACTGTTGACTCGTAAATTACGATATCTCCTTTTTTTAATATTTTACCAACAGACTCACTCGATTTATATAATGGAGTCAAGTCTGGTCGATTATTTTTATCTACTGGCGTAGGAACTGTAACTATAAAATAATTACAATCTGCAATATCGTTTAAAGAAGTCGTGCAATACAATCCGGCTTCAGAAGTGGAATTATCTACTAAAACATTCTGCAATGTAGCATCATCAACTTCTAATGTTGTATCTGTACCCGATTTTAAAGAAGCTACTCGTGCTTCATTAATATCAAAACCTATAACTGAATATTTAGTAGCAAATAATCGAGCCAAAGGCAGGCCAACATAACCTAAACCAATAATGGCGATTTTTATGTTTTCGTTCAATTTGTAATCTTTTTTATCTATTTCAGTCATAACAATTCACGGCTTCGCCACTCTGAGTCACAAAGATTGGACACAGATACTCTAAAATCATTTTCGGCAAATATAGCACATTAAGTCAATTTATTCAATACGGTTTCCCGTAATACAGAAAAAACTAACAAATAAATAGCAACACTAAGCACCAACACACTATCTATCAGTATGTAAAAATTTACCTTATAAAAAAAACAGAAAATAAAATCTCTATTTGGAGAAATTTTACCTTCTGTTTATTACCAATAGTTACACAATATAACTATATTATTTATATTTTATTTTAAGGACACACCCTAAAGATTCCAAAACTAACGTATAATAAGTATTTGAGATTTCCTGAACTATTGCATCCTGATTACTAAAAGCTCCTGATTCTAATTTTATACGATCACCAACCTGAATCGAAGATACTGAAACATCACTTAAGTTAGGAGATGCCAAACTTGTTTTTATGATATTAATTTCTTCATCACGAACAATCGCTGGTTTTCCTAACCAAAACAAATACCGAACTACACCAGAGATCTGAAAAACGGAATTGCGATCGCCATCTTCTAACTGAACAAAAACATAGGAGTTAAAAAGCGGCACCTCAATCTTCTTCTTTCTATCTGTCCATTGTTTGATTTGAATTATTAATGGACAATAACATTCAATTCCAATTTCATTGAGTTTTTCTGCAACTTTTTTTTCCCATTTGGGTTTTGTATACACTACATACCAATTCTTCATTTTTCTTTTTATTGAAATAAAACCTTAAACCAATCTTCCCTTATTCATTTCATATTAAATTTCACCTCAATATCTTTTGCAATTAAGAACCTATTCCTTTATAAATGAAGCCTATTGATTCCAATTCTTTTGCATCCAGAATATTTCTTCCATCAAAAAGAAATGCCGGTTTGTGCATCGAATCGTAAATTTTTTGCCAATCGTAAGTAGTAAACTCATCCCATTCTGTTAGAATCGCAATGGCGTGGGCATCTTTGCATGCTTCATAAGCATTATCAAATATTGATAAGGCTTTGCTATTTGCTTCATCACTTCTGGTTTCTAAATAATCTAAATCGCTAAGCATCTTATTTCTCGAAACCTTTGGATCATAAACAGAGATTTTTGCCTGCTCATTGATAAGATCATCAGCAACATAAATTGCAGCAGATTCTCTGGTGTCATTGGTATCTTTCTTGAAAGCCCATCCCAAAAATGTAATTTTCTTATCCGCAACCGTATTGTATAAGGTCTGAACTATTTTATTCGAAAATCTTCTTTTTTGATGATCATTCATTATAATTACCTGCTCCCAATAATCAGCCACCTCATTTAATCCATAAGATTTTGCAATGTAAACTAAATTCAAAATGTCTTTTTGAAAGCAAGAACCTCCAAAACCGACTGATGCTTTTAGAAATTTCGGCCCAATTCTGCTATCCATCCCAATTGCTTTTGCCACTTCGCTGACATCAGCACCGGTTTTTTCGCATAGTTCAGACATGGCATTGATAGATGAAATACGTTGTGCCAAAAATGCATTTGCCGTTAGTTTAGACAATTCTGATGACCAAACATTTGTCGTTAGGATTTTATCTTTGCTGACCCAATTTGCATAAACATCAACTAAAGCATTAATGGCTTCTTCACCTTCCGGTGTTGCATCTCCACCAATTAAAATTCTATCCGGATGTAATAAATCAGTTACAGCAGTTCCTTCAGCCAAAAATTCAGGATTTGATAAGATTTGGAACTGAACTCCATTTCCGGTATTGTCTAAGATACTTTTTATAGCCTCAGCCGTACGTACTGGTAAAGTTGATTTTTCGACAACAATTTTATTCTGCTTCGCTACTTTGGCAATTTGTCTTGCACAAAGTTCGATATATTTTAAATCGGCAGCCATGCCTTTTCCTTTTCCGTAGGTTTTTGTTGGCGTATTTACAGATATAAAAATTACCTGAGCTTCATCAATAGCTTTTTCTACTTCTGTTGAAAAGAAAAGATTTCTTCCTCTTGCTTCAGCAACTATTTCTGAAAGTCCCGGTTCGTAAATCGGAATATTATCTGTATTTGGATCGTTCCAGTCTTTAATTCTTTGTTCATTCAAATCAACAACTGTGACTTGAATATTCGGGCATTTTTGAGCAATTACTGCCATTGTCGGACCTCCAACATAACCTGCACCAATGCAACAAATTTTTGTAATTTTCATTTAATTTACTATTATCTTGATCCTTATTTTATTTTAAATTATTCCAATACCAGCTTACAGCCTCTTTTAATCCATCTTGCAATGAATATTTAGGATCATATCCTAAAACTGTTTTTGCTTTATCGATACTTGCCAGTGAATGCGGAATATCTCCTGCTCTATTTTCTCCATAAACAATTTCTACATCAGCAATTTTAGCATCAAATTCTGATAGATATTTTTTTAAGTATCCTACCAGATCGTTTAATGTATTGCGATCACCAAATGCGGTATTATAAACTGTATTTATAGCTTCCGGATTTTGACTCGTCATTGCCAATTCATTCATTTGAATTACATTTTCGATATAAGTAAAATCACGGGAATAATTTCCGTCTCCATTAATAACGGGACTTTCATAATTCATTAACTGATTAACAAACTTTGGAATCACAGCGGCATATGCTCCATTTGGATCTTGCTTTCTTCCAAAAACATTAAAATAACGCAAACCTATCGTTTCTAAACCGTAAGTTCTACTGAAAATTTCAGCATACAATTCGTTTACATATTTTGTAATTGCATATGGTGATAAAGGTCTACCAATAACATCTTCTACTTTTGGCAATCCCTGAGAATCTCCATAGGTTGAAGAACTTGCTGCGTATACGAATCTTTTAACTTTTGCATCACGAGCAGCTACTAACATGTTTAGAAAACCGGAAACATTAACATCATTTGTCGTAATGGGATCATTTATAGATCTTGGAACAGAACCTAAAGCGGCCTGATGCAAAACATAATCAACTCCATCGACGGCCAAAATACAATCGGCAATATTTCGAACATCTCCTTCTATTAATTTATAATTTGGATTCTCTATAAAATCTTTCAAATTATGACGGTGCCCTGTAGAAAAATTATCCAGACAAACTACTTTATGTCCCAATCCTAAAAAATACTCGGACAAATTGGAACCAATAAAGCCCGCTCCACCTGTAATTAAAATTGTATGTTGAGTTGATATTTTCATATGACCAATTATTTTTTTCTGAATTTATTCAAAATTTCTTTCCAGAAACTTAATTTATTTCCTTCATCATGATAACCGTTTGAGTAAGCTCCATAACCATACCCATATCCATAAGCCGTGCCATATTTCGCTTTATTCTCATAACCATTTAAAATAATACTCGCGTTTGCAAGCTCGCCGCGCTGCACCCTGGTATTTAGCAACGTTATCATGTCTTTTTTAGTATAATTTTGTCTCACTATATAAAGCGTAACATCTGCAAATTGTGCTAACTCTAATGCATCTGACACTAACCCAACCGGAGGCGTGTCCAGAATAATATAATCGTATTGCTGTTTCAGCTCCAAAATCAAGTCCCGCATTGCATCGCTCAAAATTAACTCTGACGGATTTGGCGGAATTGGACCAGAAAGAATAACATCAAGATTCGGAATTTGTGTAGGGTTTATAATCTCAGCTAAACTATTTTGTTTTATTAAATAATTTACAACCCCTATTTGATTTTTCAAATTAAACTCATCTGCCAATCTTGGTTTTCTTAAATCCAAACCAATGATTACTGTTTTCTTTTCGCTTAAAGCGAAAACTGTAGCGATGTTTATCGAACAAAAGGTTTTTCCCTCACCACTTATAGACGAAGTGATCATCAATGTTTTTGAACCGCTTACTTGTTGTTTTTTATATAAAAACTGCAACGAAGAACGAATCGTTCTAAAGGCTTCTGAAAGTGCTGATTTTGGTTTATCGAAAACCGCTAAATTCAGAGAATCTTTATTAACCCCAATCACTCCAATTAATGGTATTTGAGTTAATTTGCTAATATCTTCAGTATTCTGGATCGAATTATTAACAAAGAAAATTCCGAAAATGAATAATAAAGGTATTAAGGTTCCTAAGAATAAAGCTAAAATATAATTTACAGAAGTTTTAGGACCTATTAATCCTCCGCCAATATCTTTTGCGGGATCGATAAAATGAAGATCTGATAAATTTGATGCTTTTACAATCTCAGCCTCATTTCTTTTCTTCAAAAATTCATTATAAATATTATCACTTAAATCATATTTTCTCTGGATCTTCAATAATTCCTGCTGTTGTTCCGGAAGTCTTTTTACAGTACTTTCGGCCTGACCAATTTTAGAATTTACCATTGCTAAATCTGTCAATAAAGATCCTTTTGCAGAAGCTATATTTTCCAGCAAAACATTTTTTACAGCCTGCATTTGGTTGTCAAAATCTTTAAATATCTTGTCGCTTTTTACCGCATAAGCCATTTCTGATCTTTGCGTAGAAAGGGCAATAAGTTTTGAGACGTTTACAACAACATTTGGGTCTTCGATTCCTGCAACAGATGGCGCAGGCAATCTCGAATAATCAACGCTATTATTTAAGTAGGATTTTAAAGAATTGTAATAGGCAATTTTTCTTGTAACCTGATCTCTTTCGACATCAAAATCCATGATTTTATCTGAAACCTTTTCTCCTCCGCCTTCTATTTCATAAATATTTTTATCTTTTCTAAAGGTTTTGAGTTCACTCCCCGTTTCTTTCAATTGCGACTCCATTGCAACAAGAGTACTATCAATAAATCGTATGGTATTGTTTGCAAACTGATTCTTCCCGTCAAGCTGAAGTTTGATTAACATTTTTACCGTAGCATTCAAATACTCCACCATTCGTGCTTTGTTTGTTCCCTGCATTGATAATGTCAATATCGACCCGCCTTTATCATCAGAACTAACATTTACTCCTCTATAGCCTGATACAGTACCATCAAAATCATTGAATTTTACAAAATATTCGTTCCCTGTGTACATACCGGGATTATCATTGATTTGAAGTTTCCAGTTTAAAAAAGGTAACGAAACTTGTTCTCCAACCTTATATTTTTTTACAAATTCTGTAGGCTGAACCGCAGTATTGCTATAAGTATTATTAGAATAGGTTATTAATGAAACCGAATTATTCTCGAAAGGGATGCGAATTTCATATTCATTGGCACTCAAGAATTTAATACTGATCAAGGTGTTTGCCAATTGACCTTTTGACTTGTCTATATTGACATAAAAAGGAACAGCACCGTAAGAATCGACCAAATTGTATTTTCCTTGTGTAAGGTAATCGATATAAAATTGCAATTTATCTACAACCAATTCGTTATGAGATCGTGATTGTATTATAGTCGAAATTCCGTTTACCTGATCTGAAACCCCTCCCCAATTAAAAACTAAACTGGTATTTGATGTAAAAAATGGATTTCTTTCTTCTTTAATAGAAACCATGGTTTGCATGGCGTAAATTTTTTCTTTTCGAATATTTACCTGATATGCAATTGTAAAAGCAATGATCAAACTAGCTAAAAACCATTTCCAATAACTTAAAATCTTCAACAAGAATCCTTTAAAATCAAAATTTGAATGATTCTCAAAAATGGAAAAATCTTTTATATCTAACATTTTTTGAATTTAAGTTTAGTTTTTAAGCAATAGAAAAACTGTCGTGGCCAATGACAAAACAGTAATAATTGTAGTTATGGATTCTATACCTGTTTTTCCTGTTCCCCAACTTTTTTGTTTAAGTGGTTTTACATAAACATAATCATTTGGTTGTAAATAAAAATAAGGTGATTTTATTACATTAACATCTGTTAAATCAATATCATGCATTTGTACGCCGGTTGGAGTCTGACGAATGATCGTTACTGCTTTTCTATTCCCGGTTATGGTTATATCTCCTGCATTTGCAATAGCTTCCATGATATTTACATGTTCCTGAAACAATGTTTTTGTACCCGTACTTCCTACTTCGCCATTTATTGTATATCTAAAACCTGCTAATTTTACGGTAACAAAAATATTAGCTTCTTTTTTAAAATATTCTTCCAGTAATTTTTTTTCAATTGTAACCCGAACTTCTTCAAGAGTATATCCTATAACATTAATTTCTCCTAAAATAGGCATTCTAATATTACCGTGATCATCAACTGTAAATCCGTTAAAATATAACGTCGATTCAGATTTTCCTGCTCCCGAAGAAACTTCTGTTGTATTAAAAATTGAAACTAATTTAGGGTCTATCGCTTTTATATCGACACTTAAAATGTCATTTACCTGTAATCTGTAAGGTTTAGATTCTACTGCAGCAATATTATTTTGCTCTGCTGAAGTATTTTTATCCTGTAAATAGGTTAAATCTTTTACTGGAATACAGGATGTAAACAACACACTAATTAGCAGTAGTATATAAAAGCCGTTTTTTGTCATTATTGAAATTTTATCGCAAATATAGCTTTTCCTTTAATCTTCAGAAAATCTAACCTTTATTTGGGTTTATTTAATTGTTTTTGAAAGTTTTTTCGAACGGAACGCGATGTAGAATACTTCTTCCGAGGGTAATTTCATCTGCATATTCTAATTCATCGCCTACTGATATACCTCTGGCAATTGTAGAAATTATAATTTCTGATTCAGCAATTTGTTTATAGATATAAAAATTGGTTGTATCACCTTCCATAGTTGAGCTTAGGGCAAAAATAATTTCGATTACTTTTCCCGCTTTTACTTTTTCGACCAAACTCGAAATGTTTAACTGACTTGGACCAACACCTTCTATCGGAGAAATTTTGCCGCCTAAAACATGATAAATTCCTTTGTACTGACCGGTATTTTCGATCGCCATAACATCACGAATATCTTCGACTACGCAAATAGTCTGATGATTTCGCGCGAGATTTGCACAGATTTCGCAAACTTTTGTGTCTGAAATATTATGACAGCTTTCGCAAAATTTAATATCCTCACGCATATTTAATAATGCCTGAGATAAAAAGCCCGTTTGCTCTTTTGGCTGTTTTAATAAATGAAGCACCAAGCGCAATGCCGTACGTTTACCAATTCCTGGCAATTGTGACATTTCGTTGACCGCTTTTTCTATTAATTTTGATGAAAATTCCATGACGACAAAAGTAATATTTTTAATGGTTTAGTAGACTTGGCGACAACTAAATTCAATATGATCAAGAATACTAATTATAATTACAAAAGTTCTTTCTAGCCCAGATGATAACGGCATCCTTTTGTGGTGGGGTTCACCACAAAAGATATAGTGGACAGCTGGAAATAGCTCCTAAAAAAAATTAATATTGATTCGTAGCTAATAAAACCAAAGTACAAGCAACTTCTGCCTTAATATTATTCAATTCTAATAATTGATATAATTCGGGATTTTCGGTTCCCGGATTAAAAACTACACGCTTTGGCTGTGCTTCAATTATATAATTATAGTAATCACGCTGACGCGCAGGATTTAGATATAAGGTCACTGTGTCTATATTTTTTACCGGAATTGCTTTGGTTTGAATTTTTACACCTGCAACTTCTCCTGTGTTTTGACCAATTGCTAATACAGTATGTCCTTTTTCGACTAACATATTTATGGCTCTAAAAGCGTAACGATCTGGTTTAGTGGTTGCACCCAGAACTAAAGTTTTTTTATTTTTCATCATTTTTAAATATTTTACAAAAGTAATCAAAAAGAATGAGCTTATTTTAGGTTATTGATTTAGAAATAATAACATTCGCGACAATATCCTAACAAGAATTTGCTTTCAGATATCAAAAAATAACTATTTTTACTTCATTAACTCAAACTACATGGATTTATTCATTTATTTATTTGCGGCACTTTTTTCGGTCTTAAACCCAATTGGTACCGTGCCAATTTTTGTTGGACTTACACAGCATGATTCTCAGGAAGAACGTTCCCGAATTTCGCTTTGGACCGCTATAAACGTTTTTATCATTTTGATCGTTTCGTTTTTTATTGGTCAATATGTTCTAAGCTTTTTTGGAATTAGCATTGACGCGCTTCGAATTGCAGGCGGAATTGTAATTGTAAACTCTGGGTTTTCATTACTTTCCGGAAAAATCAATAAAAAACGAGGAATCAATAAAAAGGTTGAAACGGATGCGCAACAACGTAATGACATCGCACTAACTCCATTAGCAATACCAATGCTAGCCGGACCGGGATCAATTTCGTTACTTATTGCTTTTTATCAGGAACATCACGGAATAGAAGAAATCATTATATCTTCTCTAGCCATTTTGGCTATTGCAGTTGCCATTTTTGCCATTTTGAAAAGCGCACATTATTTAGCCCGAATATTAGGTGCTTCAGGAATTGTGGCTATTTCCAGAATTGTTGGTTTTATAGTAATTTCTATCGGAATTCAATATATCGTAAGTTCGATTATCAATATAGTCAAAGGGAATTTGATGTAACTTATTCAATATTTCAAATAAAAAAATCCAAATTCCAACTGAAATATTCAGCTTTTGGAATTTGGATTTTTTTTTATTTAAAGCTACTAAAGCTTAATTTCTTGGCAAAAACACTTCTGCCATCATGCATCTTGCACTTCCGCCTCCGCAAGCCTCAATCGTATCCAGGCTTGAACTTAAAATTTCAGCATGATTTTCTAATTGAGTAATTTGTTTTGGAGTTAAACTTTGATGTGCCGATGCGCTCATAACGATATATTTCTTATCATTTGTACCTATAACTTCGAGCATATTACCGGCAAAGTTATTTACCTGAGCCTCGGTAATCAGAATAATTTCTTTTTTGTCCGCTTTTAGGTTTTCAAGAACCATTTTACGTTCTTTTTTATCATCAATGCAATCTGCACAGATAACCGCAAAAGTTTCTCCTAAACACATCATTACATTAGTATGATAGATTAGTTTACGTTCTCCTTCAACTGTCTGAAAAGCTTCAAAAATAACTGGAGCATAATCAAAATCTTCACAAAATTCGATAAACAATTCTTCATCAGCTCGAGGAGACAGTGCACAATATGCTTTTGCATTTGCTCGGTCTAAAAGTAAACTTCCTGTTCCTTCCAAGAAAAAGCCATCTTCTTCTGCAGATGTATAATCCATTATATTAGCAATTTCGAATCCTTTGTCTTCAAGAGTATCCAAAATATCTTCTCGACGTTCCTGACGACGATTTTCTGCAAACATTGGATAAAGTGCTACATCTCCATTTTCGTGAAAAGAAACCCAATTGTTTGGAAAAATACTATCCGGTGTATCTGTTTCCAAATTATCATCAATAACCGTAACATCAACCCCAACGGCTCTTAACTTTTCTACAAAAACATCAAATTCTCGCTGCGCTTTCGCATTTACTGTACTTGGCAAAAGTCCGTCTAATACTTTTTGATAATAATTATTTACAGCTGTTTGCTCATTCATTCTGAAAGCAACTGGCCGAATCATTACAATTGCATTTGTCGTTTGTTTCATTTTTATTTTTGTTATGGGTTGTAGGTTATGAGTTTTGAGTTTCTAAACGATAAGGTACTTAACTTTTCCACTTCTCTTCAACATATTTAATAAAATTAAATATTCTCCCTCCCAACCCTTCATAATTATTAATTAACTGATCCATACTACTAAATGTATTAGGATAAAGTTTCGCTATTTTTTCTAAATGCCCAATAGTTTCAAGACAACTTGAATGTGAATAAATTAAAAATTTAATAAAATCCGCTTTATATCTTCTTCTCCCATAACCTTCAACTATATTAGAAACTATAGAATCTGAAGATCTACGAATCTGACTTCCTAACTCATACAATTCATACTTAGGAAGTTTTAGCGACGAAGGATGAACTATATAAAACAGCTCCAGTCCAATTTTGTAGACATCTAAATCTTTATAACTTTTCATAAAAAAAACTTATTGAATCTCATTCCCACACTCATAACTCACACCTCACAACACAAAACTCAAAACTAGTCTCTAATTAAAGGTAATGTCGAACATCTTAACAAACCTTCTTGTTTTGCAATTTCAGCATACGGAATTTCTTCTACTGTAAAACCTTTAGCACGTAGCCAATTGTTCAATCTTGTGAAATTTTTCTCTGAAACGACTACATTTTCAGCGATAGAAAATACATTCGAAAACATATTGTACATTTCGTTTCTTTCGATATGAAATAAGTTTTCTTTTCCAAAAAGATTCACTAAATACATATAATCAGCTTCTTCACGGAAACCTCTTTTATAAATAATTCCTTTATCTTTTCCAACAGGTTGAAAACAGCAATCTAAATGCAGAGCATTATCGCGCGCTTCGATTTTAGATTTCACCAAATCAAACTCTTTTACAATTTTATTTGGGAATAATTCCTTAATGAATTTTACACCTTGCATATTGGTTCTTGCCGTAATGTAATCTTTATAATCACTTCCTTTATAAGTTCCTATAAAAATGTGATCATTCCAAAGCATTACATCACCACCTTCTATATGAACTTCTTCTGGCGGACGAACTACTTTTAGAGGATCTATCTGATCAATTATATATTGAATTGCATCTAACTCGCGTTCTCTATCAGGAAGGATATTTGATTTTACAAAAGTATCATCTATTACAAAACCTATATCTCTTGCAAAAATCTGATTGTAGTTTTCAATCATTTCAGGACGATAAACTTTTACATCGTATTTTTGAAAAACGGCATTAAAAGCATCCATTTCAGCAACCATATCTTTTTCGATAGGATATGTCCCTGCTTTAATATGTTCCAATGATTTAGGATCATAGGCTTCATCTAAAGATGGAGTCGGCCCATTATGAACAGCAGAACCCAAGACTACAGCACGCAATCTTGACGTTTCGTTCTTTATATTTAATTGCAACATAACTTTATTATATTTTGGCCAAAGATAAAAAAAGCTTCACAGTTAAGTGAAGCTTTAAAATATTTTTATTTGTTCGACTTAAAGTCTCTCAACGGGTGCCCAGTATAAATTTGTCTTGGTCGGCCAATTGGTTCTTTATTTTCACGCATTTCTTTCCATTGTGCAATCCACCCTGGTAATCTACCAATAGCAAACATTACTGTAAACATATCTGTAGGAATACCTAATGCTCTGTAAATAATTCCAGAATAGAAATCTACGTTTGGATATAAGTTTCTTGATTTGAAGTATTCATCTTCTAAAGCTGCTGTTTCTAATTTTTTAGCAATCTCTAAAATAGGATCTTCAACTCCTAAAGTTTCTAAAACTTCTTTAGCTGCTTTTTTGATGATTTTAGCTCTTGGATCAAAGTTTTTGTAAACTCTGTGACCAAATCCCATTAAACGGAAAGGATCATTTTTATCTTTCGCTTTCGCTAAAAATTTATCAGTATCACCACCGTCTTTATTAATTTCTTCCAGCATTTCAAGTACTGCCTGATTTGCACCTCCGTGAAGTGGTCCCCAAAGTGCAGAAACTCCTGCAGAAATAGAAGCAAATAAACCAGCATGAGATGAACCAACCATTCTTACTGTAGAAGTAGAACAGTTTTGCTCGTGATCTGCATGAAGAATAAACAATTTATCTAATGCAGCTACAATAACCGGATTAGCCGAGTAAGGGCTTGTAGGCAATTTAAACATTAATTGCATAAAATTATCTACATAACCTTGCGTATTGTCATAATAATTTAATGGATAACCCATAGTTTTTCTATAAGTCCACGTTGCAATTACAAGAAATTTACCCATTGTTTTACAAATGGCTTCGTACATCTCTTTTTCATTTTCAACGTTTACCGCTTTTGGATTAAATGCTGTTAAAGCACTCGTCAAAGCTGATAACACTCCCATTGGGTGCGCTGTTTTAGGGAATCCGTCAATGATATTTTTCATCTCTTCGTTTACCAAAGTATGTTTTCTAATACCATTTTCAAACTGCTCTAATTGTTGAGCTGTTGGCAATTCACCAAAAATTAAAAGATAAGATACTTCTAAGAAATTAGCTTTTTCAGCTAAATCTTCGATTGAATATCCTCTGTAACGTAAAATTCCTAATTCTCCGTCTAAGAAGGTGATTTCACTTTTGCAAGAACCAGAATTTTTATATCCAGGATCCAAAGTAATAATACCAGTTAAATCACGTAATTTGTTAATATCGATAGCTGATTCATTTTCGCTCCCTGTAATTACCGGAAGTTCAATTTTTTGACCATCTACTTCTAATGTAGCTATTTTTGACATAATATATCGGAAATAAATCTTTAAAATAATAATTTATCAAATCTAAGGAATTTAAGACTAATTAAAAAAAGAATCCTGCTATGAATTTGTTAAAACTCCAAAAAAAAACCATTCGCGTAAACGAATGGTTTAAATTTAATATATAACTCTTACAATTATTTGATCTTGAAAGCGTTTAATCCAGGGAAATAAGCAGTACTTCCTAACTCTTCTTCGATTCTTAATAATTGATTGTATTTTGCCATACGATCAGAACGAGAAGCAGAACCTGTCTTAATTTGACCACAGTTTAAAGCTACAGCTAAATCAGCAATTGTATTATCTTCAGTTTCTCCTGAACGGTGAGACATTACTGAAGTATACCCTGCATTTTTAGCCATATTTACAGCTGCAATAGTTTCAGTTAAAGTACCAATTTGGTTTACTTTTACTAAGATTGAATTTGCAATTCCTTTTTCGATTCCAGTTGAAAGACGCTCAACATTAGTAACGAACAAATCATCACCTACCAATTGAACTTTGTGTCCAATTTTTTCAGTTAAATATTTCCATCCATCCCAGTCATCTTCGTACATACCATCTTCGATAGAAATAATTGGATATTTAGCAGCAAGTTCAGCTAAATAATCAGCTTGCTCTTCAGAAGTTCTGATTTTTCCAGTTTCTCCTTCAAATTTAGTATAATCGTATTTACCGTTTACATAAAACTCAGAAGCAGCACAGTCAAGAGCAATCATAATTTCGTCTCCAAAAGTATATCCAGCTTTTTCAACAGCTAATTTGATAGTATCTAAAGCATCCTCAGTACCACCAGCCAAGTTTGGAGCAAAACCACCTTCGTCACCTACAGCAGTACTTAATCCTCTGTCATGTAATACTTTTTTCAAACTGTGAAAAATTTCAGTTCCCATTTGCATGGAATGAGAGAAAGAAGTTGCTTTTACAGGGAAGATCATAAACTCCTGAAATGCGATAGGCGCATCAGAGTGTGAACCTCCGTTGATGATATTCATCATTGGTACAGGTAGTGTATTAGCAGAAACTCCACCTACGTATCTGTATAATGGCAATCCAAGTTCGTTAGCAGCAGCTTTTGCAGCAGCCAAAGAAACTCCTAAAATTGCATTAGCACCCAATTTAGATTTGTTTGGAGTTCCGTCTAAATCGATCATTAACTGATCAATTGTATTTTGTTCGAAAACAGAAGTACCAACTAATTCTTCAGCAATAACAGTATTTACATTATTCACTGCATTTAAAACTCCTTTTCCCAGGAATGCTTTTCCTCCATCACGTAATTCAACAGCCTCATGTTCTCCAGTTGAAGCTCCAGATGGAACAGCAGCTCTTCCTAAAACTCCATTTTCAGTAACTACATCAACTTCAATAGTTGGATTACCTCTAGAATCAAAAATTTGTCTTGCGTGAACTTTTATTATAATACTCATTATTTTTGTTTTTTATTAATAAATTATAAATATTTTCCGAAATTATAAAAATATTCAATATTAAATACCACATTTAACAATTAAATATCTTTATTTTATTAACTACATCGTTTTAGCAGAAGCCCCTTTTATATTCTCAACAAACTGATCGAATAAATAAGAAGAATCATGTGGTCCGGGACTAGCTTCAGGATGATATTGTACTGAAAAACAATTCTTATTCTTCATACGCATACCTGCAACAGTTCCGTCATTTAAATGTAGATGTGTAATCTCTAAATCAGGATGATTATCTAACGCTTCTTTGTTTACAGCAAAACCGTGATTTTGAGAAGTGATCTCACCTTTACCCGTAATAATATTTTTTACCGGATGATTTATTCCTCGGTGACCATTAAACATTTTATAAGTCTGAACACCATTTGCCAAAGCAATTACTTGATGCCCTAAACAAATTCCGAATAAAGGATTATCATTAGCTAAAATTTCCTTTGCCACTTCAATTGCACCAAAAAGCGGATCAGGATCTCCAGGACCATTTGACAAGAAGTATCCATCCGGATTAAATTCAGCTAAATCTTTATAAGTAGAGTTGTATGGGAAAACTTTAATATAACAATCTCTCTTCGCAAGGTTTCTTAAGATATTCTTTTTGATACCAAGATCTAAAGCTGAAATTTTATAAGTAGCATTTTCATCACCAAAAAAATAAGGCTCAGTAGTTGAAACTTTTGATGCCAACTCTAAACCTTCCATGTTTGGCACATTTGCCAATTCTTTTTTAAGATCTTCAACCGAAGTACCGTCTGTACAAATAACAGCATTCATCGCACCGTTATCACGAATGTAGCTCACTAGTGCTCTGGTATCAACATCAGAAATACAGATTAGATTTTGTTTAATAAAATAATCTTCTAAACTCCCCGAAGAATCCTCTCTCGAGTAGTTAAAACTAAAGTTTTTACAAACTAATCCGGCAATTTTAATACTATCAGATTCAACTTCTAAATCATTAACACCATAATTTCCAATGTGAGGATTAGTAGCCACCATAATTTGACCAAAATACGAAGGATCAGTAAAAATTTCCTGATATCCGGTCATTCCAGTATTAAAACAAACTTCACCAAAAGTTTTACCGCTAATTCCGATAGATTTTCCGTGAAAAATAGTTCCATCACTTAGTAATAAAATGGCGCTTTGTCGTGTAGTGTATTTCATTATTTAATTTGTATTGTTTTTAATCGTCTTATAAAACCCGCTAAGCTTGTTTTAATTGTAACTAGATATTTTGCAAATTTACTTCTTTAAAACAGTGCTTCCAAGATTTTTTAAAAAATTCATTGATAAAATTAAAACCTAAGTTTAAAAATAAGTTACATTTCAAACTATTTTAAAAAAAATCAAAAAAAAAGGATAAACTAAAAATTAGCTTATCCTTGATTTCTATAGAATCATTACTTTCATAATTATTCAGAAGCTTCAGTAGTCGATTCTGATTCAGCAGCTGGAGCTTCCGGAGTAGTCTCCTCAGCTTTTTTTGCTTTACCACCACGACGGCTTTTAGCTTTTTTAACTTCTTTTTTACCACCATTGTAAAGTTCATTGAAATCTACAAGTTCGATCATTGCCATATCAGCATTATCTCCCAAACGATTTCCAACTTTAATGATACGAGTGTATCCACCTGGACGGTCTCCAACTTTAGCAGCTACGTCTCTGAACAAGTCAGTTACCGCATATTTACTACGTAAGTAAGCAAAAACAATACGACGGTTGTGAGTCGTATCTTCTTTTGATTTTGTGATTAAAGGCTCAACGAATTGTTTAAGCGCTTTAGCCTTAGCAACAGTAGTGTTAATACGTTTGTGCTCAATAAGAGAACAAGCCATATTAGCTAACATAGCTTTTCTATGTCCAGTCTGTCTGCTTAAGTGATTGAATTTTTTTCCGTGTCTCATTGCTATTTTAAATTTAATCCGCCGCGGCGGATTGAATTATTCTTTATCTAATTTGTATTTAGCTAAGTCCATTCCGAAAGTTAAATTCTTAACAGCTACAAGTTCATCTAGCTCAGTTAAAGATTTTTTACCAAAATTACGGAATTTCATTAGGTCATTTTTATTGAACGATACTAAATCACCAAGTGTATCAACTTCAGCCGCTTTCAAGCAATTTAATGCTCTCACAGATAAATCCATATCAACAAGCTTAGTTTTAAGCAATTGTCTCATATGCAATGACTCTTCATCATACGATTCTGTTTGTGCAATTTCGTCAGCCTCGAGTGTAATTCTTTCGTCAGAAAATAACATGAAGTGGTGAATTAAAACTTTAGCAGCTTCAGTAAGAGCATCTTTTGGATTAATAGAACCATCAGTTTTAATTTCAAAAACTAATTTTTCGTAATCTGTTTTTTGCTCAACACGGAAGTTTTCAATTGCATATTTTACATTTTTTACCGGAGTAAAAATAGAGTCTGTAAAAATGGTACCAATTGCAGCGTTCTGTTTTTTGTTCTCCTCAGCAGGAACATATCCTCTACCTTTTTCGATTGTTAAATCGAAGTTCAATTTGATTTTAGAATCTAAATTACAGATAACAAGGTCTGGATTCAGCACTTGGAAACCTGAAATAAATTTTTGAAAATCACCTGCTGTTAGTTGATCTTTACCAGAAACAGAAATTGTAACTGCTTCATTATCGATATCTTCAATTTGACGTTTGAAACGCACTTGTTTTAGATTAAGGATAATTTCGGTAACATCTTCAACAACACCTGAAATAGTAGAAAACTCATGATCTACACCTTCGATACGAACAGATGTAATTGCATAACCTTCTAATGCTGAAAGCAAAACTCTTCTAAGTGCATTACCAACTGTCAATCCATAACCAGGTTCTAAAGGTCTAAATTCGAATTTACCTTCAAAATCGGTTGAATCGATCATGATAACTTTATCGGGCTTTTGAAAATTAAATATTGCCATAAATTTCGACTAAGTCAATTATTATTTGTTGTACAACTCTACGATTAATTGTTCTTTAATGTTTTCTGGAATTTGAAGTCTTGCAGGTACAGAAACGAAAGTTCCTTCTTTAAGATCATTGTTCCAGGTAATCCATTCATAAACATGACTTGAATTTGATAAAGAACGTTCGATAGCTTCTAAAGATTTAGATTTTTCACGAACTGCAACTTTATCACCAGGCTTAAGGTGGTAAGAAGCGATATTTACAACTTCACCATTTACAGTAACGTGTCTGTGAGAAACTAATTGTCTAGCACCTCTTCTAGAAGGAGCGATACCCATTCTAAAAACAACGTTATCTAATCTTGCTTCACATAATTGTAAAAGAACTTCACCAGTAACACCTTTAGTAGCTGATGCTTTTTTGAATAAATTTCTGAATTGTTTTTCTAAAATTCCGTAAGAATATTTAGCTTTTTGCTTTTCCATTAACTGAACAGCGTACTCAGATTTTTTTCCTCTTTTTTTAGCCATCCCGTGTTGTCCAGGTGGGTAATTTCTTTTTTCGAAAGATTTATCATCTCCGAAGATTGCTTCGCCAAATTTACGAGCAATTCTAGTTTTTGGACCAGTATATCTTGCCATTTCTAAAAAATTAAATTTAAGGTAGAGATTATGAATTCAGGTCAAATCCTTCGATAATCTATATTCTACCTTGTTTATACTATGAATAAATAAAATTAAACTCTACGTCTTTTTGGAGGACGACATCCGTTGTGAGGCATTGGAGTAACATCGATAATCTCTGTAACTTCAATTCCACCGTTATGAATAGAACGAATAGCAGACTCACGTCCGTTTCCTGGTCCTTTTACATAAACTTTTACTTTTTTAAGTCCAGCCTCAAGAGCTACTTTACTACAATCTTCTGCTGCCATTTGGGCTGCGTATGGAGTATTCTTTTTAGAACCTCTGAAACCCATTTTACCAGCTGAAGACCAAGAAATAACTTCACCTTTTTTGTTTGTCAAAGAAATGATGATGTTATTGAAGGTAGCAGAAATATGAGCTTCTCCCGTTGATTCAACGATAACTTTACGTTTTTTTGCAGTTGCTTTAGCCATATTACTTATTATTTAGTTGCTTTTTTCTTGTTAGCAACAGTTTTTCTTTTACCTTTTCTTGTTCTAGAGTTGTTTTTAGTTCTTTGTCCTCTTAACGGAAGACCAGATCTATGACGGATACCTCTATAACAACCAATATCCATTAAACGTTTGATGTTTAAAGAAACTTCAGAACGTAATTCTCCTTCAATTTTGTAAAATGAAACTGCATCACGAATCGCTCCGATCTCGTCATCATTCCAATCTTGAACTTTTTTATCTTGGCTAACTTGAGCTTTTTCTAAAATCTCAATAGCTCTACTTCTTCCTAATCCAAAGATATAGGTAAGTGCTATAACACCTCTTTTATTTTTTGGGATATCTACCCCTGCTATTCTTGCCATAATTATCCTTGTCTTTGTTTAAATCTAGGATTCTTTTTGTTTATTACGTACAATCTCCCTTTTCTACGCACAATGATGCACTCGGGACTTCTCTTTTTTACTGATGCTCTAACTTTCATAGTGAATATCCTTTAATATCGATAAGTAATTCTTGCTTTTGACAAATCATAAGGACTCATTTCTAGTTTCACTTTATCACCAGGTAATAACTTGATGTAATGCATACGCATTTTACCAGAAATATGAGCAATTACGATATGTCCATTTTCTAACTCTACACGGAACATCGCATTTGATAATGCTTCGATGATTGATCCGTCTTGTTCTATTGCTGATTGTTTTGCCATATAAAAATTAAGCTACTGCTTTTCTATTTTTACCAGTCTTCATTAAACCATCATAATGTTTGTTTAACAAGTATGAATTGATTTGTTGAATAGTATCTATTGCAACTCCAACCATAATTATTAACGAGGTACCTCCAAAAAACATTGCCCAAGATTGTTGTACATCCATAATACTTACAACAATAGCTGGGAACACAGCAATCAAAGCAAGGAATAAAGATCCTGGGAAAGTTATTAAAGACATCACTTTGTCAAGAAATTCTGAAGTTTCAGCTCCTGGACGAACGCCCGGGATAAAACCACCACTTCTTTTCAAATCATCAGCCATTTTGTTAGTAGGAACTGTAATTGCAGTATAGAAAAATGTAAATACAATAATTAAAGTTGCAAATACAAAATTATACCAAAATCCGAACATATTACTAAACGCGCCAACAATAGATTGTGATGTGTCTGATTTAGACAATCCAGCTACAGCTGCAGGTATAAACATAATTGCCTGAGCAAAAATGATTGGCATAACCCCAGAAGCATTAAGCTTAAGAGGAATCCATTGTCTATTACCACCTGCCAAATCTTGCTCGTAATCCCCACTTGTTGTACGACGAGCGTACTGAACAGGAATTCTACGTACTGCCATTGTAAGCAATACACAAGAAATGATTACTAATAACCAAACAATAATTTCAATAACTAACAACATTGGACCACCATTGTTATTGGTAACTCTGGTTGTAAATTCTTGTATAAAAGCTTGCGGTAAACGCGCTAAAATACCAACCATAATCAATAATGAAATTCCATTTCCAATACCTTTATCAGTAATTTTTTCCCCAAGCCACATAGCAAAAATTGTACCTGTAACCAAGATAATAACAGACGAAAACAAAAATTCAGGTGAATTAAAGCCTAGTAAGAATGCACTTCCAGGTAACGTTCTGTATAAATTATAGATATAAGTTGGACCTTGAACCAGTGTAATAGCTATAGTCAACCAACGAGTGATTTGATTAATCTTCTTTCTACCACTCTCTCCATCGTTTTGAAGTTTTTGCAAATAAGGAATAGCAATTCCCATTAACTGAACAACAATAGATGCAGAAATATAAGGCATAATTCCTAAAGCAAAAACTGAAGCTTTAGAGAAAGCACCTCCTGTAAACATGTCTAGGATAGATCCTAAACCATTTTTAGTTTGTCCCGCTAAACCTGTTAATTGAGTTGCGTCAATTCCAGGTAGCGTTACGTGTGCACCAAAACGATATACTAAAAGCAATCCTAATGTAATTAAGATTCTGTTTTTCAGTTCTTCGATTTTCCAAACATTACTTATTGATTCAATAAATTTCTTCATCTTAGTAGATAAGTTATATAGTTACAGCTTCTCCTCCAGCAGCTTCAATAGCAGCTTTTGCAGTAGCAGTAAATTTGTGGGCAGTTACTTTTAATTTTGCTTTCAATTCTCCTCTACCTAAAATCTTAACGATTTCATTTTTGGTAGCAAGACGATTTGCTACGAAATCTGTCATTGAAACAGAATCAGTAATCACACCATTGTCTACTAATAATTGAAGCGTATCTAAATTAACACCTTCGTATTCTTTACGATTGATGTTTGTGAAACCAAACTTAGGTACACGTCTTTGAAGTGGCATTTGCCCTCCTTCAAAACCAATCTTTTTAGAATAACCAGAACGAGATTTTGCTCCTTTGTGACCTCTTGCAGAAGTACCACCTTTTCCTGAACCTTCTCCTCTACCTAATCTTTTATTTTGATTGTGTGTTGACCCTTCAGCTGGTTGTAAGTTACTTAAATTCATAACAGTATTTGTTATTTAGCTTCTTCGACAGAAACTAAGTGTTTAACTTTGTTTATCATCCCAAGGATAGCAGGATTTGAATCATGCTCTACAACTTGTCCCATTTTACGTAGACCTAAAGCTTCCAAACCTCTTTTTTGAGAAAGAGGACAGTTGATTTTGCTTCTTACTTGTTTTACTAATAATTTAGCCATAATTTCCTTGAATTAACCTTTAAAAACTTTTTCTAAAGAAACACCTCTTTGTTTTGCAACAGTGTGAGCGCTTCTCATTTGTAATAAAGCATCAAAAGTTGCTTTTACCACGTTATGAGGATTTGATGATCCCTGAGATTTAGATAATACATCGTGAATACCTACTGATTCAAGAACTGAACGAACAGCTCCACCAGCAATAACTCCTGTACCATGAGAAGCAGGAATTAAGAATACACGTGCACCACCAAATTTACCTTTTTGTTCGTGAGGAACAGATTGTCCGTTCAAAGGAATTTTTACTAAATTTTTCTTAGCATCTTCTACTGCTTTCGCAATTGCTTCAGAAACGTCTTTAGATTTTCCTAATCCGTGACCAACTACTCCGTTTTCATCACCTACAACTACAATAGCAGAAAAACCGAAAGCTCTACCACCCTTTGTAACTTTAGTAACACGATTAACACTTACCAGACGATCTTTAAGTTCAAGACCACTTGGTTTTACCAATTCTACATTTTTGTATTTAGACATAATATATTAGAATTTAAGTCCAGCCGCTCTTGCGCCTTCTGCTAATGATTTAATACGACCGTGATACAAATATCCACCTCTATCAAAAGTGATGGTTTCGATCCCAGCTTTTAACGCTTTCTCTGCAACTAATTTTCCAACAGCAGCAGCGACTTCAACGTTAGTACCTTTTCCTATTTCTTTTTCTCTTGAAGATGCAGCTAAAATTGTAACTCCATTTACATCATCAATAAGTTGAGCGTAAATTTCTTTGTTACTTCTAAATACAGATAGTCTTGGGTTAGTAGCAGTACCACTAATCGATTTTCTAATTCTGAATCTAATTCTCTGTCTTCTATCAGATTTTGTTAATGACATAATCTTATTTTTTAAGCTGATTTACCTGCTTTTCTTCTTAATACTTCACCCACAAATTTAACACCTTTTCCTTTGTATGGCTCAGGCTTACGGAAACCTCTGATTTTCGCAGCAACCTGTCCTAAAAGTTGTTTGTCAAATGATGTTAATTTTACGATAGGGTTTTTACCTTTTTCAGATATTGTTTCTAAAACTACTTCTGGAGCAATTTCTAAAACAATATTGTGAGAATATCCAAGAGCTAAATCTAATTTTTGACCTTGGTTTGAAGCTCTATAACCAACTCCAACTAATTCAAGTTCTTTTGTAAAACCTTCAGACACACCAATTATCATATTATTGATTAATGATCTGTATAATCCGTGTTTTGCTCTTTGGTCTTTATGATCAGACGATCTTTCTAATAAAACTTGATCGCCTTCAACTTTTACAGTAATGTCCGAAAACTCCTGAGTTAGTTGACCTTTTTTTCCTTTTACCGTAACGATACCGTCTTTAACTTCTACAGTTACTCCAGCAACGATTACAATTGGGCTTTTACCTATTCTTGACATCTTATTTAGTCTTTAAAATTAGTATACGTAACAAATTACTTCACCACCTACATTTAATTGTTTCGCTTGTTTTCCAGTCATAAGACCTTTTGAAGTTGAAACAATTGCAATTCCTAATCCGTTAAGGATTCTTGGTAATTTGGCAGCACCTGCGTATTTACGTAAACCAGGTTTACTAATTCTTTGGATATCTTTAATTACTGGCTCTTTAGTATCTTTATCATACTTTAAAGCGATTTTGATTGAACCCTGAACAGAGTTGTCCTCAAATTTGTAACTCAAGATATAACCTTGATCAAATAAGATCTTAGTTATTTCTTTTTTTAGATTAGATGCCGGAATTTCAACAACTTTGTGGTTTGCAGCCACAGCGTTACGAACTCTAGTCAAATAATCTGCAATAGGATCTGTATACATATGTATTTGATTGCGACTATGGTTTTCGGGAGGCACCCGCCTCCCGAACCTTTAATCAATTAAAATTATTTTTTGGTTTGCAAAAGTACTAACTTTTTGCGAGATTACCAAGATGCCTTTTTAACTCCAGGAATTAACCCATTATTAGCCATCTCACGGAAAGTTACACGTGAAATACCAAATTGACGGATATAACCTCTTGGTCTACCTGTTAATTTACAACGATTGTGCAAACGAACTGGTGAAGCATTTTTAGGTAATTTTTGTAGACCTTCAAAATCTCCAGCTTCTTTCAAAGCTTTTCTTTTCTCAGCATACTTAGCTACCGTTTTCTCTCTTTTCACCTCACGGGCTTTCATTGATTCTTTAGCCATGTCTTAATTCTTTTTAAAAGGTAATCCTAATTCAGCCAATAATGACTTTGCTTCCTTGTCTGTTTGAGCAGTAGTAACAAATGTAATATCCATTCCTGAAATTTTGTTTACTTTGTCAATATCAATTTCCGGGAAAATGATTTGCTCTAAAACTCCAAGATTGTAATTACCTCTTCCGTCGAAACCAGTAGCTTTGATACCACTAAAATCTCTAACGCGTGGTAAAGCAGAAGTAATAAGTCTATCTAAAAACTCATACATTCTTTCACCACGTAAAGTAACTTTTGCTCCAATAGGCATCCCTTTTCTCAATTTGAATGACGCAACGTCTTTCTTTGAAATTGTAGATACTGCTTTTTGTCCAGTGATCTTTGTCAACTCATCAACTGCATAGTCAATAAGTTTTTTATCAGATACAGCTGCACCAACTCCACGGCTCAAAACGATTTTTTCAAGTTTTGGAACTTGCATCACGTTTGTATATCCGAATTCTTCTTTAAGAGCAGAGATCACTCTACTCTTATATTCTTCTTTTAGTCTAGGTGTATATGCCATTACTATAGTACTTGATTAGATTTTTTTGAAAATCTTACTTTCTTATCTCCTTCTACTCTAATACCAACTCTAGTTGTTTCCTTAGTTTTAGGATCAATTAGTGAAATGTTAGATATTTGTATAGAAGCTTCTTTCTTAACGATACCACCTTGAGGGTTTTTAGCACTTGGTTTTGTATGTTTCGAAACCATGTTTACACCTTCAACTATCGCTTTATTTTTCTCACGGTAAACACGTAATACTTTACCTTCAGCACCTTTATGGTCTCCAGCAATAACTCTTACGATATCTCCTGATTTTATTTTTAGCTTTATCATCTTAAAACGAATTAAAGCACTTCTGGTGCTAATGATACAATTTTCATGAATTGTTTTTCACGAAGTTCTCTTGCTACCGGACCAAAAACACGAGTTCCTCTCATTTCCCCTGCAGCGTTCAAAAGAACACATGCATTATCATCGAAACGGATATAAGAACCATCAGCTCTTCTCACTTCTTTTTTGGTACGTACAACAACTGCAGTTGAAACAGCTCCTTTTTTAACGTTACCGTTAGGAGTTGCATCTTTAATAGATACTACAATCTTGTCACCAACAGAGGCATACCTTCTTTTGGTACCTCCTAAAACACGGATAGTTAAAACTTCTTTTGCTCCCGTGTTATCTGCTACTTTTAGTCTTGATTCCTGTTGTACCATAATTATTTAGCTCTTTCTAAGATTTCAACTAATCTCCAACATTTTGTTTTACTTAAAGGACGCGTTTCGCTAATTCTTACAGTATCTCCAATGTTACAGTCGTTTGTTTCGTCGTGTGCAACGTATTTCTTTGTTTTCAACACGAACTTACCGTATAATGGGTGTTTTACTTTTCTTACTTCAGCAATAACAATAGATTTATCCATTTTATTTGAAGTAACAACACCTATTCTTTCTTTTCTTAAATTTCTTTTTTCTTCCATCTTTCAGCAGAATACAATTATTGTAACTCTCTTTTAGTTAACTCTGTAGCCAATCTTGCAACTGTTCTTCTTACACTTCTAATTTGAAGTGGGTTCTCAATTGGAGAAATAGCGTGAGCCATTTTTAGGTCAGCATATATTTTCTTAGTTTGACTAAGTTTTTCTTGCAACTCCGCTGCAGAAAGATCTTTTATTTCTGATTGTTTCATAATATAAATTTAATTATGCTTCGAAATCTCTAGCAACGACGAATTTAGTTTTTACTGGAAGCTTTTGAGCTGCAAGACGTAAAGCCTCTTTTGCAACTGATAAAGGAACTCCTCCAACTTCAAACATAATTCTTCCGGGTTTAACAACGGCAGCCCAATATTCAACGGCACCTTTACCTTTACCCATACGTACCTCAAGAGGCTTCTTAGTAATTGGTTTGTCTGGAAATATTTTGATCCATAATTGTCCTTCTCTCTTCATGAAACGAGTTGCAGCAATACGCGCAGCTTCGATTTGACGAGAAGTTAAGAACATTCCATCTTCATGTACAGATTTAATACCAAACATTCCATTAGAAAGTTCATGCCCTCTTTGAGAGTTACCTTTCATTTTACCCTTTTGTACCTTACGGTATTTTGTTCTTTTAGGCTGTAACATTTTTCTTTAGTTTAAAAATTTACTTTCTTTTACGAGCGTCTGGTTTTCCACCTTTATTAAAGTTAGATTTACCTCTAGGAGCATCTCCACCTTTACCACCACCAGTTCCAGATTGTTTTTTATCCATTCCTGCAAGTGGAGAAAGATCTCTCTTTCCATAAACTTCACCTTTCATGATCCATACTTTGATACCCATTCTACCATAAGTAGTGTGAGCTTCAGCCAAAGCATAATCAATATCTGCTCTGAAAGTTGATAGAGGAATTCTACCTTCTTTGAAACCTTCTGAACGTGCCATCTCTGCACCATTCAAACGACCAGAAATCAAAACTTTGATACCTTCAGCGTTCATACGCATAGAAGCAGCAATAGCCATTTTGATTGCACGTCTGTAAGAAATACGGCTTTCGATTTGACGAGCGATGCTTGTCGCCACAAGATAAGCATCTAATTCAGGTCTTTTGATTTCAAAGATGTTGATTTGAACCTCTTTGTCAGTAACTTTCTTAAGTTCCTCTTTCAACTTGTCTACCTCTTGTCCACCTTTTCCGATAATGATACCAGGTCTAGCAGTAGTGATAGTAACGGTTACAAGTTTCAAAGTTCTCTCGATGATTACTTTAGATACACTAGCTTTTGATAAACGAGCGTGGATATACTTTCTGATTTTGTGATCTTCGGCAAGTTTATCACCGTAATCATTTCCACCATACCAGTTTGAGTCCCACCCTCTGATGATACCAAGTCTATTTCCAATTGGATTTGTCTTTTGTCCCATGCTGCTTAAGAATTGCTTTGTGTGTTATTGATAGCTCCAAGCACGATTGTTACGTGATTAGAACGTTTTCTTATTCTGTGTGCACGACCTTGTGGAGCTGGACGAAGTCTTTTCAACATCATTCCACCATCTACTCTGATCTCCTTAACAAATAATCCAGCTTCTTCTAAATTACCTTCACTATTTTTTTGCTCCCAGTTGTTGATTGCAGATAATAATAGTTTCTCTAATTTTCTTGAAGCTTCTTTAGAACTAAATCTTAAGATGTTAAGTGCTCTTTCTACCTTCTGACCTCTTACCAAGTCCGCTACTAAGCGCATTTTTCTAGGTGAAGTAGGGCAGTTATTCAATTTTGCGAAAGCAATAGACTTATTAGCCTCTTTTCTCGCATCTGCTGTTTCTCTTTTACGAACTCCCATTGCTTCTTATTTTTTACCTTTATTTTTTGCTCCAGCATGACCTCTAAAAGATCTAGTTGGTGAAAATTCTCCTAATTTGTGACCTACCATGTTTTCTGTTACGTAAACTGGTACAAATTGACGACCGTTATGAACTGCGATAGTTTGTCCAACGAAATCCGGAGTAATCATAGAAGCTCTAGACCAAGTCTTCACTACACTATTTTTACCACTTTCTACGTTTTCCTGAACTTTCTTGTCTAACTTATAATGAACGAAAGGTCCTTTTTTTAATGAACGTGCCATATCTTATTATTTCTTTCTACGTTCTACGATATACTTGTTACTCGGGTTTTTCTTAGAACGAGTTCTATAACCTTTTGCTGGTATTCCATTTCTTGAACGTGGATGTCCACCAGAAGAACGTCCTTCTCCACCACCCATTGGGTGATCAACAGGGTTCATTGCAACAGGTCTTGTTCTAGGTCTTCTTCCTAACCATCTTGTTCTACCAGCTTTTCCTGATACAACTAATTGGTGATCTGAATTAGAAACAGCTCCAATTGTAGCCGAACAAGTTAACAAGATTAATCTTGTTTCACCAGATGGCATTTTAATTGTAGCATATTTTCCATCTCTTGCCATTAATTGAGCAAATGTACCAGCTGAACGAGCAATTACTGCTCCTTGACCTGGACGTAACTCAATACAAGAGATTACAGTTCCTAAAGGAATTCTACTTAAAGGCAATGTATTACCAATTTCAGGTTGAGATTCTGGACCAGAAACTAATTTCTGACCAACTTTCAATCCGTTTTGAGCAATTACATAAGTTTTCTCTCCATCAGCATACGCTAATAAAGCGATAAATGCAGTACGATTTGGATCGTATTCGATTGATTTCACAGTAGCCGGAATTCCGTCTTTAGTTCTTTTGAAATCAATAATACGATATCTCTGCTTGTGACCACCACCCGTATAACGCATGGTCATCTTTCCTTGACTATTTCTACCTCCAGAGTTTTTTATCGGCGCTATCAAAGAGCGTTCCGGCTTATCAGTTGTAATGGCGTCATAACCATTCACAACTCTAAATCGCTGACCTGGGGTAATAGGTTTTAATTTTCTTACTGACATTTTTCTATCTTAGATATTGTTGTAAAAATCAATTGTTTCTCCTTCTTGTACTTGAACAATCGCTTTTTTAATTGCATTTGTCTTTCCACTGATCAAACCACTTTTAGTGTATTTTGTAGTTCTATCCGGTCTTACGTTCATCGTGTTAACTGAAACGATAGTTACTCCATAAGCAGCTTCAACAGCTTTCTTAATTTGAACTTTGTTTGCTTTTTTGTCAACAACGAATCCGAAGCGGTTTAAAACTTCACTTTCTTTGGTTACTTTTTCTGTTACTATAGGTCTAATTATGATACTCATATTCCTATTATTTGCTTAAATTTTCTTCGATTAACTCCAAAGAACCTTCTAAAAGCACTAAATTATTAGTGTTTAAAATAGCGTAAGTGCTTAATTCTGAGCTAGTTACGACATTAGAAGCCTTTAAATTGCGTGACGACAAATATACATTTTTATTTGACTCTCCCAACACAAATAGAGATTTTTTATTTTCTAACCCTAAAGCTTTCAAAACGTTAATGAAATTTTTAGTGTTTGGCGCTTCAAAATTAAAGTCTTCAAGAACGATGATATTCGCCTCTTTTGCTTTGATTGAGAAAGCTGATTTTCTTGCCAATCTTTTCAAGCTTTTATTCAATTTGAATGAATAACTTCTTGGTCTTGGTCCGAAAATTGTTCCACCACCTTTAAACAATGGATTTTTGATACTTCCCGCACGAGCTGTACCTGTTCCTTTTTGTTTTTTAATCTTACGTGTACTTCCTGTCACTTCAGCTCTTTCTTTAGCTTTGTGGGTTCCTTGTCTTTGATTAGCAAGATATTGCTTTACATCAAGGTATACAGCGTGATTGTTTGGTTCAATTGCGAATACTGAATCAGAAAGTTGAACTTTTCTTCCAGTATCTTTTCCGTTGAAATCTAATACTTTTACTTCCATTACTTCTGAATGATTACATAAGAGTTTTTATGTCCAGGAACACATCCTTTAATAACAAGTAGGTTCTTTTCAGCAACCACTTTTAAAACTCTAAGGTTTTGAACTTTTACATTGTCTCCTCCCATTCTTCCAGCCATACGCATTCCTTTGAATACTCTAGATGGATAAGAAGAAGCTCCCACAGAACCTGGCGCTCTTAAACGGTTGTGTTGACCGTGAGTTGCTTGTCCAACACCACCAAATCCGTGACGTTTAACAACCCCTTGAAAACCTTTACCTTTAGATACACCTTGTACATCTACAAATTCTCCTTCAGCAAAAATAGAAACATCAATAAGATCTCCTAATTTTTGTTCAGTTGCAAAATCTTGAAATTCAACGACTTTTTTCTTAGCAACAGTTCCAGCTTTTTTAAAGTGACCTAAAGCCGCTTTAGTGGAATGTTTCTCGTTTTTGTCATCGAAACCAAGTTGCAACGCTTCGTACCCGTCAACACCTTTGGTTCTGACTTGGGTAACAACACACGGCCCAGCCTCGATTACTGTACAAGGAATGTTTTTCCCGTTTTCGTCGAAAATACTAGTCATGCCGATTTTTTTACCAATTAACCCAGACATAAATATTAATTATTAATTACTAAAATTCCCTTCAATTTGAAAATAACAGAAATTTCCAAACAGGGAGTGCAAAAGTATACATTAAAATTGAATATACCAAACAGTTAGAAAAATTAAATAGCTCATAATCAAAATCAAAGCATCGATCTCAGCACCGCCAATATTTTTTTTCCCCTGAAAAATATTTTTCAGCACCTTAACCCTCAAACCTCATTACCTTAACACTCACCTAATATTAAATAAAAAAAACCTTCGCAACAGCCTAAACCAAAGACATTTCAACTAAAAGCAAAACAATTGCCATCTATTAATATTTGACTAAAAATTATCAAATATTTTTTTCGCCATAAAAAAAAGCGAGACATTTCTGTCTCGCTTTTCTATATAAAATATAATAAAAAAATTATACTTTTATTTCTACTTCAACTCCACTTGGCAATTCAAGTTTCATTAATGCATCAATAGTTTTAGATGAAGATGAATAAATATCAATCAATCTCTTGTATGACATTACTTCAAATTGCTCTCTCGCTTTTTTGTTAACGTGCGGAGAACGTAACACAGTGAAAAGTTTTTTGTGAGTTGGTAACGGAATTGGACCTGTTACAACTGCTCCAGTAGTTTTTACTGTTTTTACGATCTTTTCAGCAGACTTATCTACCAACATGTGATCGTAAGATTTTAGTTTTATTCTGATTTTTTGACTCATTTTCTTAAGAATTAAGCGTTACCTTTTGCTTTTTTAATTACAGCTTCTGAAATATTAGAAGGTGTTTCTGCATAGTGAGAAAACTCCATTGTTGAAGTAGCTCTACCAGAAGATAATGTTCTTAATGTTGTTACATATCCAAACATTTCTGACAAAGGCACATCAGCCTTAATAGTTTTAGCTCCATTTCTGTCACCCATGTCATTAACCTGACCTCTACGACGGTTGATATCACCTACGATATCCCCCATGTTTTCTTCAGGAGTAATAACTTCCATTTTCATGATAGGCTCAAGAATTACCGCTCCAGCAGCTTTAGCAACTTCTCTATAACCCATTCTTGCAGCTAATTCAAAAGAAAGAGCATCAGAATCGACAGGGTGGAAAGATCCGTCAGTTAAAGTTACTTTCAAACTATCTACTTGGTATCCCGCTAAAGGACCAGTTTTCATAGCTTCACGGAAACCTTTTTCTACAGATGGAATATATTCCTTAGGAACGTTACCACCTTTTACAGCATTAATAAATTGCAATCCTACAGGTACTTTACCATCAACTTCGTCAGCCGGCTCAAGTGTAAATACGATATCACCGAATTTACCACGACCTCCTGATTGTTTCTTATAAGTCTCTCTATGTGTTGCACTTCTAGTAAACGCTTCTTTATATTCAACTTGAGGCTCACCTTGGTTCACTTCAACTTTAAATTCACGTTTCATACGATCTACCAAGATATCTAAGTGAAGCTCACCCATACCAGAGATAATTGTTTGCCCTGAAGCCTCATCTGTTCTAACCGTAAATGTTGGATCTTCTTCAGCTAATTTAGCCAAAGCCATACCCATTTTATCAACGTCAGCTTTAGTTTTAGGTTCAATTGCAATACCAATTACCGGCGCAGGGAATTTCATAGACTCAAGAATAATTGGGTGTTTTTCATCACACAATGTATCTCCAGTTTTAATATCTTTAAATCCAACAGCAGCTCCAATATCTCCAGCCTCAATAAATTCGATTGGATTTTGTTTGTTTGCGTGCATTTGATAGATACGAGAAATTCTTTCTTTATTTCCTGAACGAGTGTTCAAAACATAAGAACCAGCATCTAAACGTCCAGAGTAAGCACGGAAGAAAGCTAAACGACCTACGAATGGATCAGTAGCAATTTTAAATGCCAAAGCAGCAAACGGCTCTTTTACATCTGGCTTACGCAAGATTTTAGTTTGATCTTCCTCTAATAATTCAGCATCATCAGGGTGAATCCCTTCAATACCTTCTTTATCCATTGGAGATGGTAAATACTTACATACAGCATCCAACATAAACTGAACTCCTTTGTTTTTGAAAGAAGAACCAGCAAGCATTGGAATAATTGCCATATCTATAGTAGCAGCTCTTAAAGCTTTATTGATTTCCTCTTCTGTAATAGAATTTTCATCTTCCATGAATTTCTCCAAAAGATTCTCATCATAATCAGCAACTGCTTCAATAAGGATAGATCTGTATTCTTTTACCTCTGCAAGCATATCCTCAGGGATAGGCACAATATCAAAAGTAGCCCCTAAAGTTTCATCATGCCATATAATAGCCTGATTCTTCACTAAATCAACTACACCTTTGAAATCATTCTCTTCACCAATTGGCAAAGTGATTGCAACTGCATTAGATTTCAACATATCTCTAACTTGTTGACATACATTCAAAAAGTTAGAACCTTGTCTGTCCATTTTATTAACGAATCCCATACGAGGAACTCTATATTGATCAGCAAGTCTCCAGTTAGTTTCAGACTGAGGCTCAACACCATCAACTGCACTAAACAAGAAAACCAATCCATCAAGTACACGTAAAGAACGATTTACCTCTACAGTAAAATCAACGTGTCCGGGAGTATCAATAATATTAAAGTGGTAAGACAATGTTTCCGGCAAAACTTTTCCTTGTTGAGTTGGAAAATTCCACTCACAAGTAGTAGCTGCAGAAGTAATTGTAATACCTCTTTCTGCTTCTTGTTCCATCCAGTCCATTGTAGAAGCACCATTATGTACTTCACCAATTTTGTGAGTTTTACCAGTATAAAAAAGGATACGCTCAGTTGTTGTTGTTTTACCAGCATCAATGTGAGCAGCAATTCCGATATTTCTTGTATATTTTAAATCTCTAGCCATTTCTTACGAATTAAAATCTAAAGTGAGAGAAAGCTTTATTAGCTTCTGCCATCTTGTGAGTATCCATTCTTTTCTTAACCGCAGCACCTTCTTCTTTAGCAGCAGCTAAACATTCTGACGCTAAACGTTGTGCCATAGATTTTTCATTTCTTCTTCTAGAATAAAGTATTAACCACTTCATTGCCATAGAAATTTTTCTGTCTGGTCTAATTTGCATTGGAATTTGAAATGTAGCTCCACCTACTCTACGACTACGTACTTCTACGTGAGGCATAACGTTTGTTAAAGCATCTTTCCAAATTTCTAATGAAGATTTTTCTGAATCTTGCTTTTTAGACTCAATGATGTCAATTGCATCATAAAATACTTTGAAAGCTGTAGATTTCTTACCATCCCACATTAAGTTGTTCACAAAACGTGTTACCAATTGGTCGTTAAACCTAGGATCTGGTAAAAGTGGTCTTTTCTTTGCCGCTCTTTTTCTCATGTCTTTTTTTTAATAAAAAGTTATAGGTTATCCGTTAAATGTTATTTGTTACAGATTTCTACCTAAGTTTCAACCCCCAACGCTTAACTCCTAACCTCCAACTCTTAACGTTTTAAATTACTTTTTTGCTTCTTTTGGGCGTTTAGCACCGTACTTAGATCTTCTTTGCGTTCTTCCTGCAACTCCTGACGTGTCAAGCGCTCCACGAACGATATGATATCTAACACCTGGTAAATCTTTTACCCTTCCACCTCTAACTAATACTATCGAGTGCTCTTGTAAATTGTGTCCTTCTCCAGGGATGTAAGCATTCACCTCATTACCATTTGTCAAACGTACACGCGCTACTTTACGCATTGCAGAGTTTGGTTTTTTTGGTGTAGTAGTGTAAACACGCGTACAAACCCCTCTTCTTTGAGGACAAGAATCTAAAGCAACCGATTTACTCTTCTTAGTTATCTGAGTTCTTCCTGTTCTTACTAATTGTTGAATTGTTGGCATAATTAATACTAAAAATTTATTATGTATATTAAATTCCCGCTTTTTACGGGGTTGCAAATGTATAAAATATTTTTCAGTATACAAACGTTAATTCATTAATTTTCAATAACATTATTTAAGCTTAAACTTTTACAAACAAATAATAGATATTTGCAATACTTTTAAAAACCAAACAATTAGACTTGAAACATCTTTTATACATAATTACTTTCCTACTCAGCACATTGAGCTATAGCCAAAATTTTTATTTAAAAATAACAGGCTCAAGCAAAATCGAAAATCAAATAATTGACTCCATTAATTACAACACCAAACACCCTAATATTAAATCATTAAATAGAGAGACAACAATCATGTCTGAAAAACTGAACAAAATTGGTTATTTAGACAATCAAACACAGCGACTCAAACAAATAAACGACAGCACTTATTCCTCAATAATTCACTTAAAAAAAAGAATTAAAGAGATACATATATATATAGGTACAAATAATCTTTTTTCTGAATCGACAAATACACAAAAAGACACCATAATTATC
The DNA here is from genome assembly GCF_046825355.2 of Flavobacterium sp. C3NV. Classification (NCBI taxonomy): domain Bacteria; kingdom Pseudomonadati; phylum Bacteroidota; class Flavobacteriia; order Flavobacteriales; family Flavobacteriaceae; genus Flavobacterium; species Flavobacterium sp. C3NV. The sequence continues at coordinate 70,689 of NZ_JBKQBJ020000017.1, forward strand.
CCTTACTATGAAGTTGAAAATTTTCTAAACCAAAAAATAATTGAAGCTGAAAAGAAAGGTTTTGCACTTAGCAAAATAAAACTTGAAAACATCAAGAGAAAGAATTTAATAATTTACGCTGATTTAAATTTTAAATCTGAAAAAAAACGCACTGTAAATTCAATTATTCTAACCCAGATTAATTTGGAAGAAAAAAACTTTTTCCCTAAAGGACACTTAAAACAATTAAACAAAAAATATCTCAACAAAACTTTCAACCAACAGACTGTAAAGGAATTATATGATGACATAAATAATTTCGAGTTTGTAACTCAAACCAAGTATCCTCAAATTTTATTTACAAACGATTCAACCAAAATTTACACCTACATAGAAAAAAGAAAAGCTAATACTTTTGATGGCTACATTGGATTTTCTAATGACGAAAATAAAAAAACAACCATCAATGGCTACCTTGACATAGCACTCATAAACACACTACATGCCGGCGAGCAATTTTCATTGTACTGGAAAAGCGATGGAAATCAGCAAAAGACTTTTAATACCAAATTAGAAATTCCGTATATATTTCAGTCGCCGCTAGGAATAAAAGCGCAATTAAACATATTCAAACAAGACAGCACTTTTCAAAACACAAAAACAGCAATTGATTTGGGATATTATATTAATTATAATTCAAAAATATATCTGGGATACCAATCTACTGAATCAAGCGATATTCAGAACACCAACAACTCCACCATTAGCGACTATAAAAACTCTTATATAACATCGACTTTAGAATATAAAAAAACAGATTACATCAATAACCTATTTCCAAAAAAAGCATCACTTAACTTCATAATTGGTTACGGAAAAAGAGACACCAATGACAACCCTGAAACAGCTGAACCAAGCAAGCAATTTTCGTCAAACCTTAACCTGTCGTATAATTTCGAACTGAATAAAAAGAACTTTATCTATCTTAACTCGCAAAATCTATATCTAAAAAGCAAAAACTACATAACAAACGAATTATTTCGATTTGGCGGAATGAACTCGATAAGAGGTTTTTCTGAAAATAGCCTTCAAGGTAATTTTGCAGCAATGCTTCTAACAGAATACCGATATGTTGTATCAAGCAATTTATACATAAATTCAATTTTAGATTACGCTCTTTACCAAGATTTAACAAATAGTCAAAATCCGCATAAAATCAAAAATTTAACAGGAATTGGAATCGGAACAAATATCCAAACCCCGAATGGTCTATTACGGATTAATCTCACTAATGGCGGGGGAAAGCTTAACGAAATTCAATTATTTAACACTATCGTTAATATATGTTATAATGTTAAATTTTAACCATTCTTAAAAATTCGTTAACATAACGTTAGGTTTATTAACTAATTATTATGAATATTGTAACACTAATTCAAAATAATTGAGAAAATGAAGCCAAAGTTCAATGGATTTTTAGTGCTATTATTAGTGCTATTCGCGCAATTAACCTTCGCGCAAGAAAGAACCGTTTCGGGAACTGTTACCGATGATGCAGGCATGCCGCTTCCAGGTGTGAGTGTATTGATAAAGGGAACAAAAACCGGAACACAAACCGATTTTGATGGAAAATATTCTATCAAAGCAACAACAAGTCAAGTTTTAGTATTTAGCTACATTGGGATGAAAACGCAAGAAATAACAGCGAGCTCATCACAAGTAAATACTAAGTTATCCGGAGATGCCCAACAACTAGAGGGAGTTGTAGTAACTACGGCGATGGGTATTAAAAGAGAAAAAAAATCTCTGGGATATGCCTCTCAACAAATTTCAGGTGCAGATGTTAACGGCGGAGCAGGAAGTGCAAACGTTGCAAATCTTTTATCTGGTAAAGCTGCTGGTGTAGAAGTTCAAAGAAATAACAACTTTGGAGGATCTACAAACGTTGTAATTAGAGGAAACAAATCTCTTACAGGAAACAACCAGGCACTTTGGGTAATTGACGGTGTGCCAATTGACAATTCAAACTCAAATGCATCTTCTCAGCAAGTAGGAGGCGGAGGTTACGATTACGGTAACAATGCATCAGACATTAACCAAGAAGACATTGAAAGCATTAACATTCTTAAAGGAGCTGCTGCAACAGCACTTTACGGATCAAGAGCTGCAAATGGTGTTGTAATGGTAACAACAAAAAAAGGAAAGTCAAATGACAACAAAATAGGATTTTCTTTCTCAAGCGGATTCACAAATGGAAGTATCGACAAATCCACTTTTCCTACATACCAAAACAGATACGGTTCAGGATATGGTTTTGGATCCTCATTTTTAGGAACCGGAACACCGGATACTGTAGATACATCAAATGATGCATCTGATGGAGACGCATTCAACAATCAGCTAGTATATCAATGGGATGCTTTTACACCATTTTCGCCAAATTATGGAAAAGCAACTCCATGGGCCGCTGCAAAAAATGGTCCTGTAACTTTCTTTAAAGATGCTCAAACCTTCGTTAACAGTATCTCTCTTGAAAAATCTACAGAAAGATCAAGCTTATCTATGAGCTATGTTAACACAAATCAAACAGGTATTTTACCAAATAGTGAATTGAAGAAAAATCAGATAAGCGCAAGATTTAGCCAAAAAGTTACTGATAAACTTACCGCTAACGCTTATGCTTCGGTTACATTACAAAGCACAGTAGGTCGAAACTCTACTGGTTACAATGATAACATCATGAGTAACTTCAGACAATGGTGGCAAACTAACACTGATGTTCAAGCTCAAAAAGATGTTTATTTTGCATCAGGAGGCCAAAACATAACCTGGAACTGGAGCGACCCTACTACGCCGGAAGGTTTAGTGCCAGCTTATTGGGACAACCCTTACTTTACACGTTATCAGAACTACTCATCTGATGACAGAACTCGTTTATTTAGCTACGCATCCTTAAACTACGAAATCACTCCATGGTTAAGCGCATTAGGAAGAGCTTCCTTAGACACCTACAAACAACTTCAGGAAGAAAGAAGAGCGATTGGTTCTATTGCTTCAGGATTTGGTCTTTCTCCAGTTGATGAATCATCAGGATACCAAAGAAATGACATTAGCTTTCAAGAAATCAATTACGATTTTATGTTAAACTTCAATAAAAAATTCGGAGACGACATTAGCGTAAACGGAGTTCTTGGAACAAACATAAGAAGAAACGACAGAGACAATGTACTATCATCAACAGTTGGTGGATTAGTAGTACCCGGAATCTATGCTTTATCTAACTCGAAATTAGACTTACCATTCCCAAAAGAAGCAAAAATATCTTCAGGTGTTAATGGTATTTACGCTCAGGCATCTATCGGGTATCTTGACACTTATTTTCTAGATGCATCTATCAGAAGAGACGTTTCATCTACATTACCAGACGACAACAACTCTTACGTATATCCAGCCGTTTCAGGATCTTTTTTATTCTCAAACGTAGTAAAAGCAAACTGGTTAAATCTAGGAAAATTCAGAGTTAACTATGCCGAAGTTGGTAACGACGCAGACGCATTACAACTTAACAACACTTATACAAGAGTTTCTAATTTTCAAGGACAACCTCTTTATACAAATTCATTATTACTTCCATTCCGTAGTATTAATAAAAATCCAGAACTTAAACCAGAAAGAACAAAATCATTCGAAGTTGGTTTAGAAGCAAGCATGCTAGACAGACGCTTAGGATTTGATATTACTTACTACAAAACAAACTCTGTTGATCAAATTGTATCTGCAGCAGTATCTTCTGCTTCCAGCTATACAAACGGACTTGTTAATGGTGGAAATATTGAAAACAAAGGTTTAGAACTTCAATTAAATGGTACTCCAATTAAAACAAAAGATTTTACCTGGGAAATTATCATTAACTGGTCAAATAACAGAAGTAAAGTTATTTCATTACCAAATGGACTTGACAACCTTCAATTAGGATCTTTCCAAGGTGGAGTTACAGTTAATGCCGCTCCTGGAGAAGCTTATGGAGCCTTAAAAGGAACGGATTACGTTTACACAAACGGACAACCAACTGTAGATCAAGCGACAGGAAAATATATGATTACTACTTCTTCAAGCAATGTAATTGGAAACATTACTCCAGATTGGATTGGTGGTGTTAGAAATAAATTCACATACAAAAATTTAACTTTTGGATTCTTAATTGACACTCAAAAAGGTGGAGATATTTTCTCTCTGGATATGTATTATGGTCTTGCTTCTGGATTATACAAAGAAACTGCCGTAGGTGATATGAGAGAAAATGGAGTTATACAACCAGGTGTAGCACCAAACGGATCAGTTAATACCGTAAGAACAGAAGGCGGAACAATTGAAAACACTATGGGATATGGAGCAGCTCCAAACAAAGCTTTTATTTACGATGCTTCATTCGTAAAATTAAGAGAAGTATCAATCACATACAACTTCCCTAAAAAAATGTTCGAGAACACATTCTTAAGCTCGGCATCAGCAAGCCTAGTAGGATCGAATTTATGGATAATCAGTAAAAATCTACCATACGCAGATCCAGAAAGCGGATTGTCTTCAGGAAATAGCTCTAGAGGTTACTCAGTTGGATCACTTCCAACAACCAGAGATATTGGATTTAACTTAACATTCAAATTTTAATACCAAAAAAATGAAAAAATTAATATATGCTTTAGGAATTATGATTCTCACAGTTTCTTGTGATGATAGTAGCCTAACAGACCTAAATGTAGATGTCAAAAACCCTTCTGTAGTCCCTGCCAGTACTTTATTCACAAATGCAGAAAAAAACCTTACCGAACAGCTTGTTAATACTAATGTAAATAGAAACATCTTTAGGTTAGTAAACCAGCAATGGACAGAAACTACTTATCTGGATGAATCTACCTACAACTGGGTAACGCGTAAAATTTCTGATAATCACTGGGACAGATTATACGCAGGACCATTAGCTGATTTATCACAAGCAAAAGCTTTCATAGAAAAAGAAGTAATAGATCCTACAGATCCTGAATTTGCTGAAAAAACTATCATAAAGAAAAATCAATTAATATTAATTGATATCCTGATGGTTTACACTTATCAAGTATTAGTAGACACTTTTGGAGATGTTCCTTATACAGAATCTTTAAAAGCAGCAGAAAATTATCTACCTAAGTATGACAAAGCAATTGATATTTATAAAGACTTAATTACCCGTCTTAACAACGACATTGCAAACATAGACACTTCATCATCCGCATTTGGCGATGCCGAAGTTATTTACAAAGATGACTTAGATGCCTGGGTTAAATTTGCCAACAGTATTAAATTAAAATTAGGAGTAAACTTAAAAGCATCCGGACTAGAAAGCGCTATTGCTGACGCTACAATTATATCTGGTGCCGCAGGCGGATTCACATCAAATGCTGACAATGCAAAACTACCTTATATGCTAAACCTTCCTAACACAAATCCACTTTATGTAGATATGGTATTTTCCGGAAGAAATGATTTTGTTGTTGCAAAACCATTTGTCGATGCATTAGTAACATTAAACGACCCTAGAAAAACTCAGTATTTCAGACCTACCTATAAGGATCAGGATCCTGTTACAGAAGAGCTGATAACGATTACAGGTTACAGAGGAGGAATAGTAGGAACAAAAAATTCTCAATCCCGATTCACCCATGCAAGCGATAAAATTAAAGCTCCGGATTTTAGTGGTACTTTATTAGATTATGCCGAAGTAGAGTTTTTATTAGCTGAAGCTTCAGGAAGAGGAGTTGCAGTAGGAGGATCTATCGCTTCGCACTATGAAGCCGCAATCAGAGCTTCTATGCAAGACTGGGGGGTTTCAACAGCAGATGCAGACGCTTATTTAAGCCAGCCTGCTGTTGCTTATGCTACAGCAACAGGAACATGGCAGCAAAGAGTTGGAGAACAAGCTTGGTACGCTTTATTTAACAGAGGTTTTGAAGGATGGACATCTACCAGAAGACTAAATTTCCCGGTTTTAGCATTAGCTGCAAATGCAGATGCTGCAGCTGAAGGTCAGATACCTTCAAGAATGGCATATCCTATTAGAGAGCAAACATTAAATGCTACAAATTACAATGCCGCATCAACTTCAATTGGAGGTGATAAATTAAGCACTAAAATTTTCTGGGATAAGTAAAATAGTAATCCTAACATAATTTAACAGAAAACCACCCTCTAAAAAGGGTGGTTTTTTTGTGTAAAAGTTATAAAAAAAAGAATAATAACCACTATTTTCTTAAATTTAACATTTTAAACAATCACATTATTTTTCATTATTATCATATTTGAAGCAAAAAAATACGAATTTACAATTTACACATCTTTTTTAACTATAAAAAAACAATATCTTATAGTAAAATCATAATTTAACTAAAAAAAAAGCTTTTTATATTAGGTAGATTAACAAATTATTAAGATTTTTGTCGAACTAATTCAAAATATTTAAAAATGAAACTAAAGTTCAATGGATTCTTAGTGCTTTTATTAGTACTAATTGCGCAACTTACTTTCGCGCAAGAAAGAGCTGTTTCTGGAACAGTTTCTGACAATACAGGAATGCCTTTACCAGGTGTTAGTGTATTAGTTAAAGGAACTAAAACAGGAACACAAACAGACTTTGATGGTAAATTCTCTATCAAAGCATCTTCAAACCAAATTTTGGTAATTAGCTACATCGGGATGAAAACTCAAGAAGTAGCTGCAAGTTCAACTTCAATTAATGTAAAATTAAAAGATGACTCAGTAGAACTAGAAGGTGTGGTTGTAACCGCATTAGGTATTAAACGATCTGAAAAAACACTTGGATATGCTGTATCTAAAGTTACAGGAGACGAAATTACTAAATCTGGTGAGCAAAACGTTCTTCAGGCATTGGCAGGAAAAGCTGCTGGTGTACAAGTTATTGGAACTGGTGGAACTCCAGGAGCATCTAGTAAGATCATCATTCGTGGTGTAAATACAATTAACAGAAGCTCTGATCCTTTAATTGTTATCGACGGTGTACCAATTGACAACACTACTAGCCAGACTACAGCTGGTGACAACCCTTTTAACGCCAACTTATCTGGTATCAACAACTCAAACAGAGCTCTAGATATCAACCCTGATGACGTAGAAAGCGTTACTGTTCTAAAAGGACCAGCAGCAGCTGCATTATATGGAGAAAGAGCTGGTAACGGTGTAATTCTTTATACTACTAAAAAAGGTAGAGCAGGAAGAGGATTAGGAATCGACTTCTCAACTTCATTAGGAATTGACAAAGTAAGTCAACTACCTGCGAGACAAAGTAAATATGTACAAGGTACTAGTGCTACTGCAACTTCTATCCCTACTAACACACCACAAAGCTGGGGACCAGCTGCATCTACTTTAGGTGTACCAATGTATGATAACGTTGGAAACTTCTTTCAAGAAGGTTTAACATACAATAACAACATCGCTTTTTATGGTGGAGACAATAAAGCAACTTACAGAGCTTCTTACGGTAACGTAACCCAAACTGGTATGGTTCCTGAAACAGGATTAAAAAGAAACACTTTAAGAGTTGTTGGAGATTTAAAACTGAACGACAAATGGAAAACAGGTGCTAGCTTACAATACACTCATACAACTAACACATTGGCTCAAAACGGAAGTAACGTTTCTGGAGTTATGTTGAGTTTATTACGTTCAGTAGGAAACTACGATCTAAGAAATTATAAAGATGCATTAGGAAACAATCAAAACTACTTTGCTTCTTATGACAACCCATATTTTACTGTAAACGAAAACCCAGCGACAAGTGATGTAAATCGTGTTTTAGGAAATATGTACTTAACTTATACTCCTGGTGAATATTTATCTTTGACTGCAAAAGGAGGTATCGATGCATACTCAGATTATCGTAAACAAATTTATGCAATTTCATCAAATGGTGATAATCTTGCAGGTATTGGAGAAGTTGCTTTTAACAACATTACCAACAAACAATATTATGCAGACTTTATTGCAAGTGGTTTATTGCCATTAAAAACTGAGTGGTTAAAAATTAACTATACTGCAGGTCTTAACTTACGTTCTGGTCAAAATACTGATGTTTTCTCAAGAGGTAAGGAACTTGCCGTAAGAGGAGTTTACAACTTGTCAAATGCTACTCAGCTATATGCTTCTAACTATGAAGAAAACATAATGTCTAGAGCAATTTTTGGTCAATTAGAATTCGACGTAAAAAACCAACTTTTTATAACGGGATCTATCAGAAAAGAATGGTCTTCAACTTACGGATCAAATGCTAATAATGCTATATTCCCTGCAGCATCTGCATCATGGGTTTTAACTAACTCATTTGATTTACCAGAAGTAATTAGTTTTGCAAAATTAACGTATGGCTATGGAGAAGTAGGTATTGCACCAGCGCCTTACCGAACAATAACTACTTATTCTCAACCATTTATGACTGATGGTTTTACAGACGGTTTAAGCTTTCCTTATAATGGAATAAACGGAATGGCAGTATCAGGAGGATTAGGAAACCAAGATTTAAAACCTGAGAGAGTATTAGGTCATGAAGTTGGTTTAAGTACTAAATTCTTAGACAACCGTTTAACATTTGACATCAACGCGTATTACAAAACTTCTAAAGATTTGTTAATCACTTTACCATTACCAGCATCAAGCGGATTTACATCAGTATACCAAAATGGAGCTGAATTAGTAAATAAAGGATTAGAAGTTGAATTAGGATACGATATTTTCAAAAAAGGAAATGCTTTCCAATGGAATATCAATGCAAACTGGTCTAAAAATGAGAACGAGGTTACTGACATCGCAGGTGGATTAACTGAAATTTCTATTGAATCTGCTTTTGGATCAATTGGATACTATGCTGTTAAAGGCCAACCATTAGGAAGTTTCTATGGTACTAAATGGGCACGTGACGCAAATGGCAACAAAATTATTGGAACTGACGGTTTGGCTGTTGTTGACGGAGAAACTGGTAACCTAGGTAACTCTGCTCCAAAATGGACAGGAGGTTTAAGAAACACATTCTCTTACAAAAGAGTAACAATATCAGGTTTATTGGATTTCAGACATGGTGGTGCTGTTTACAACGGTACACTAGCGAGAATGCATAATTTTGGAGTTTCTGAAGAATCTGCAGACAGAGAGCGTACTTATGTAATTGACGGTGTTAAAGCTGACGGTACTAAAAATGATATCGCAATTACAGCTAAAAACTACTTCCAAAAATATTTAGGAGATGGTGGTGGAGCTGCTGAAGAAGCGGTAACTGAGGTTAACTGGATAAGACTTCGTGATGTTACTTTAAGCTATGATTTTGATGTAAAAAGATTTACTGCAATCAATTCTGCTCAAATTTCATTTACAGGTAGAAACTTATGGCTAGACACTAATTACAAAGGTGTAGATCCAGAAACAAGTTTAACAGGTGCTGGTTCAAGAATCAACGGATTAGACTACTTCAACAATCCAGGTAGCAAATCATTTATCATGACTCTTAAAGTAGGCTTCTAATTTTAAAATAAATAAAAATGAAAAAATATATAAAAAGTATAATTCTTACAGCTGTTGGTATTAGCTTACTAACTAGCTGCCAGACAGAGTTAGACACATTTAACGAAAATCCAAATTCTCCTATAACAACTACACCAACATTATTGTTGTCTGCTATGGAAGTTTCTACATTTTCTACACATACAAGTGGTCTAATTAGAACTTCAAATATTTTTGATCAACATCTTGCTGGTACAAGTGTTGGACAATTAGGAGACATTCAACGTTATATTCTTACTGAACAAGATGTAAATAACGAGTGGAATACAGTATACGGAACAACATTAATAAGTGGTCATATCTTAAGTCGTGATTTCGCAGCTGAGTTTCCTTACTATAATGGTATTGGTCAAGTATTGACTGCTCTAAACTTAGGATACGCAACTGACTTATGGGGAGATATTCCTTATGATGAAGCTTTCAAAGGCGAAGAAGGTAATAAATCACCTAAATACAATACACAACAAGAAATCTACGCAAGATTACAAACTATTCTTGATGCAGCTATTGTTAACTTAAGCAAACCTGCTGCAAGTAACACTTCTAAACCAGGAGCTGACGACTTTATCTTTGCTGGAAATACTGCAAAATGGATTAAAGTTGCTTACGTATTAAAAGCAAGATACGCATTAAGATTAACACAAGTTGACACAGGTGCTGCTCAAAAAGCTTTAGATTACATCAATGCATCTGGAATTACTTCTAATGCAGATGACGCTAACACTTTTTTCCCTGGAACATCAAATGGACTTAATCAATGGTACGCTTTTGATAATAGCCGTGCAAATTACCTTAAAACAGGAGCGTTTTTTGTTGATGGTTTAAAAAATACTGCAGATCCAAGATTACCTTTCGCAATTGCAAAAGATGATAACGGAAATTACACTGGTAATGCTGCTAATGATTTAGACACAACATCATCTTCATACATTGGTTTGGCATATGCTGATGCCAACAGTTCAGTTGGAATGGTAACTTATGCTGAAGCTAAATTTATCGAAGCTGAAGCTAAATTCAGATTAGGACAAAATGCTCAACCAGCTTTAGAAGCTGCTGTTGCTGCATCAGTACTAAAAGTTACAGGAACCGCTGCAACTCCAGCTTTCTTAGCTACTGCAACTTCAACAGTAACTTTAGCTAACATCATTCAACAAAAGTATAATGCACTTTTCTTGACTATGGAACCTTACAATGATTACAGAAGAACTGGTTTCCCTGCTTTAGTTGCAAACCAATCATCTAACACTAAAACGATTCCTGTAAGATTCCCAACTCCTTCGGATGAAAGAAATTATAACCCAAATGCTACTGTAGTTAGTAATGTAACTACTAAACTTTGGTGGGATAAAGACTAATTTATTTCTCAAATAAATACATTAAACCACTCTGTTCATTCAGAGTGGTTTTTTTTTATATCAACATTATCCCTATATTTGTCCCATGGAAAAAGAACATCAAATATTTGGAATTAGAGCCATTATAGAAGCAATTCAAGCAGGTAAAGAAGTCGATAAAGTATTTATACAAAAAGAGATTTCAGGAGAATTAATGAAAGATTTAATGAAAGTGATGAAACGCGCTAACATTAATTTCTCATACGTACCTGTAGAAAAATTAAATCGATTAACTCCAAACAATCACCAGGGAGCAGTTGCTACCATCTCTCCTATTGGTTTTATAGAACTGGAACATTTAGTTGAATCAACCATTGCATCTGGTACAAAACCATTATTTTTAATATTAGATCAGATTTCTGATGCCCGTAATTTTGGAGCTATTATCAGAACAGCAGAATGTACTGGTGTAAACGGAATCATTGTACAAAAATCTGGTTCTGCCCCAGTAAACGGAGACACCGTTAAAACATCCGCAGGAGCTGTATTTAATGTGCCAATTTGCAAAGTTGAACATATCAAAGATGCTATTTTTTATCTTCAGGGATCAGGTATCAAAACCGTTGCCGCAACTGAAAAAACAGATCAGAATATATATGACGTTACATTAAACGAACCTGTAGCTATTATCATGGGATCTGAAGAAAGAGGAATAAACCCTTCTGTACTTAAAATCGTTGATGAAAAAGCAAAATTACCAATGTTTGGATCAATAGGATCTCTAAACGTTTCTGTAGCTTGTGGCGCATTTTTATACGAGACTGTCAGACAAAGAAGCTAAATAGTATTGAGGAATTAGGTTGACAAATAAATATAATAATTAATGTCTTTAAACCCTACTCACAACATATCATCAAAAAGAACCGGTTTAATACTTGTAATTGTATTGATTACAAGTATTAATTACGGACAAACTACTACATACAACCAATTTTGGAATGAAATTCAATTTAACAGAACGATCAATGAAAAATGGTCGGCCGAATTAAATCTTGGAGCCGTCTATAGCAGCACAGAATCTTCTTCTAATATTTTTCAACAAAACATACAGCGTTCGGCACGAGTTTGGGGACATTACTACTTTTCTCCCCGCTGGAAATTTTCATCTTTCATTGCTTACAATTATAATAAAGATGTTCCGGAAATTGGTCAGTTTAAATCTCCCGAAGTTAGATTTGCCTTGCAAGGAATTTACTATTTTCACAAAACAGGTTACACATTAAGTACCAGAATGAGAATGGAATTGAGACATATGCGAAATGAAGACGGAGACTATGATAATGTTTTAAGATATCGTCAACAAATAAAATACATTCAACCCATAAACAGTAAAGTTTTAAGAGAAGGTGTTGTTTATGCCATTGCTTCAGATGAACTCTTCTTTAAATCAGGAACAAAAGTAACAGGCCTTAGCTTCTTTGACCGAAACCGTCTAAATCTTGGTGCAGGATATTTATTTAGTGATGATATACAAATCGAAGCAACTTACTCTAACGAATATCTACCCAGAGACAAGGAAAATCAAATTGTGAATGCGGCATCTTTGACTGTTACTTTTAATAATCTATTTAAAAACTTGAATAAAAAGGTACATCATAAAAACGAAGCTTCAAGTGAAGATTAGTATTTTTTATTTATCATCTTTTTTCAAAAAGCAAGCCAGCTGTTTTACTATAGCATCTTTATGTAATTTGAAATCATAATTACGAACAAACTCTGTTCCTTGCATATTAATTTCAGCTACGACAGCTTCAAACTTAGAAAAAGCTTCAATATCTTTTTCATCTATTAAATAAAGCACTTGCATCACTGAATCATTATTTCTGTACTGAGTATCGTAATGTGTTAATTTATAAATATTTTTATCCGCAAGATGAATCACTAAATCATCTTTAATCTTAACACCATCTTTTTTAGCGGGAAATGGCGAAGGCTGCAATGATATAAAAAAATGTTCTTTATCTGTTACGATATTAATCTTTAATGATTTTGATTCTGTGGTATAAAAATTAGCAGGCTCGAAATAGTACGTCATCGTTCCATCAGCAAGCACTCGATTCTTTATATCGCATTGCGCATAGTTTTTTGAACTAATTAAGAATAATAAAAAAACAATTGTAAAGTTTATTTTTCTCATAACACATTGATTAAAATTAGAACACTAACAAAAATAGTCTTTTTAAATGAATTCAAATCTTGCCATCTTACATTTTATCCCCTGATTCTGTTTTGGTTACAGTATAATTAACTAAAACATCAGAATTATAATAAGTTGAAAAATATTGGGGTTCTTCTTCTGGTATTTCAGTGTTTACGAAATTTCCGTTTTCATCAAAATGTTTCATAAACGCATCTTCTTCCGGATTAAAATCAGGCTTTTGCCATTCATAAACAATAGGTTTTGCATATTCCGGAGTTTTATAAAATAAAGACATTGCAAATCCGGTAATAAAACCAGCCAAATGGCCTTCCCACGAAATTGTTTTATCAACATCAGGAAAAACATACCAAATCATTCCGCCATAAAGCAAAATTACTGATAGTGAAAGTGCCACTAACCGATAATAACGAGTTTGAATTCCTTTAAAAAAAATAAAACTTACCAAAACATAAATCAATCCGCTTGCACCAATATGATAATTTTCACGACCGATAACCCAGGTTATTAAACCCGAAAATAAAATTCCGAAAGCAATAACAGAAAAAGATTGCTTTGGATAAAAAAACTGCATAGCCGCCAATAATACAAGTAGTGGAATAGAATTATTATATAAATGATCTAGATTTTCATGAATAAAAGGACTAAACAAAACACCTTGTAAACCTGAAAAGTCGCGAGGATAAATACCATGTTGATAAAAATCAAAATCGAAGCGAATCTGCATCCAATAAACAATCCACAAAAAAAGAACAAAGAAAACAGGAAGACCAATAACGGCATTTGAAAATTTAAAGTGGTTATCATTCATTGTTTTTGAAAATAAAGTTAAAAAGACAATATCAAAAAACTATCCAATTACAATTTACTGATAATTTGTCAGCTAAAGCCTTTATGCCCTTTGTTATGATTTGTAACCCTTTTTTAACTATGAAATTAAAATTGAAATAGTAATTTTACAAAATGGAAGCACCTTTAGCCGAGCGTATTCGCCCACAGCAATTAGAAGATTATATTAGTCAAAGTCATTTGGTTGGACCAAACGGCTCGCTAACGCAACAAATTTCGAAAGGAATCATTCCGTCATTGATATTTTGGGGTCCTCCGGGTACAGGAAAAACAACTCTGGCCCAAATTATTGCTCAGGAATCAAAGCGCCCATTTTACATTTTGAGCGCTATAAATTCGGGCGTAAAAGATATTCGTGATGTAATCGAAAAAGCCAAACAAAGCGGCGGATTATTTACGGCAAAAAATCCTATTTTATTTATTGATGAGATTCACCGATTTAGTAAATCGCAACAAGATTCGCTTTTGGCTGCTGTAGAAAAAGGATGGATTACACTTATTGGTGCGACAACCGAAAACCCGAGTTTTGAAGTGATTCCTGCATTATTGTCACGCTGCCAGGTTTATGTACTAAATGCTTTTACAAAAGCAGATCTAGAAGCTTTATTACATCGTGCCATGAAAACAGATACTTATCTGGCTTCAAAAAATATTACATTAAAAGAAACGGAAGCCTTACTCCGACTTTCTGGCGGAGATGGACGGAAATTATTGAATATTTTTGAACTGGTTATTAACGCTTCTTCAGGTGATGAAATAATTATCACGAATGATAGGGTTTTCGAACTGGTTCAGCAAAACACTGTTTTGTATGACAAAAGTGGTGAGCAACATTATGATATTGTTTCGGCCTTTATAAAATCGATCCGTGGCAGCGATCCAAATGGAGCAGTTTATTGGCTGGCAAGAATGATTGAAGGTGGTGAAGATGTAAAATTTATTGCCCGAAGGATGCTTATTTTATCTAGTGAAGATATCGGAAATGCAAATCCCACGGCTTTTATAATGGCCAATAACACTTTTCAGGCTGTAACTACCATTGGTTATCCGGAAAGCCGAATTATATTAAGCCAATGCGCTATTTATCTGGCAACCTCACCAAAAAGTAATGCGTCTTATATGGCAATTGGTAATGCACAGCAATTGGTAAAACAAACCGGTGATTTACCTGTCCCTATTCATTTAAGAAATGCACCAACTAAACTTATGAAAGAATTAGGTTACGGCGATGATTATAAATATTCGCACGACTATGCAAATAATTTTGCCGAACAGGAATTTTTACCTGATGCTATAAAACAAACGGTTCTTTATAATCCGGGAAATAATTCTAGAGAGAATAGCAACCGCGAATTTTTAAAGAACCGTTGGAAAGATAAATACGGTTATTAAACCGTATTTATCTTTTTAGAATTTTACTACCACTTTTTCAGATACCAATTGATCATTCTTGTAATACTCAAAAAACCACTGATTGTCTTTTGCGTTCAATGACCCCTGAATACCATCTTTTATTGCAATAAAGGAATCCGGACGAGATGTTTTTAACAACTTCATTACCACTTTAGGCGTTTTGTCAATTAGTTGGTATCCGTTTTCTGTAGGTTGTGCATATAATAAGTTAGGATCTGTCATATCTGCAACCGGAGCTGATACAACCGCTGTTGCTGCAACAGTTTGAACAGTTGCAGGAATAGAAGCAGTTGCTGTTTTTACAGTATTAGCACTTTTTCCATTATATTTATATTGTAGTGCATTTACAGAAACAAATGCCAATTCAAGACTTTCTCTGTAAGCAGATTCATATTCTTTCTCTTTGCTTTTTCCTACTTGAGAAGTAAAGATAACTTTACCGTAGCAATCTCTAAACTCTATAAAAAGTTTAGTAACTAAAAAACCATTATCTCTTTTTACATCAACATAGAGCAAATCACAACGATCACCAAATTCTGCAGGAAGTTGTTCATTTCCATAAAAGGCCTGAAAACCCGCTTTAAGCAAATTGGCCTTAGTCATCGTTGATAACCTATATTGGTTTTCTGTTTTAAGAAAATCATACTTTAAAGGCACAATAACTGCTTTGTAATCATTAACACTTTGTGAAAATCCAATCACCGAGGTAAGAAGTGCTATCAACAAAAATTTTATTCTCATAATTATAAATATTTTTTAAGTTCTAATAAATGGTTTATTTGTTTTATATTTTCCGGGGCCGTAATTTTTTTTTCATTAAAAAAGATAGCATCCAGACCAGCATTTAAAGCCCCATTGACATCTGCGTCAAGGCAATCACCAATCATTATACTATTCTCTTTCGATGCTTTAGCAACATTTACAGCATAATCAAAGATAATACTATTTGGCTTTTTTACACCCGCCAATTCAGAATTTGTTACAGTCTCGAAATATCCCGAAAGTAACGCATTAGTAATTTTCTTATCCTGAACATTGGCAAAACCATTGGTAATGATATGGAGTCTATACTTTGGTCTCAGGTATTCTAAAACTTCAATTGCACCATCAAAAAGATGGTTATTATCCGTTAAAAATTCTATATAATCATTTGCAATTTGATTGATATTTTCATCAGAGATTTCAATATTTAAAGCATCAAAAGAAAACTTCAATCTATTATACCGTAACTCTAAGTGAGTAATTTTATCATTCTGATAGAGCTTCCAGCATTCCTGATTTATGGGAGCATATTTTTCTATAAAATCCTGTATTTTAATTTCAGGAAATCTGTTCTTAAAAATTCGATCGAAAGCCATCTCTGAGTTCTTATCAAAATCCCAAAGGGTATGATCTAAATCAAAAAAAACATCGGTAATATTTGTCTTCATCTGTTAAAAAATTCCTTCATCTACAAAACTATAATATTTTGTTTCAGTAATAATCAAATGATCTAAAACTTTAACATCTAAACTCTCACCTGCCGCTTTTAGTTTTTTTGTAATTTCTTTGTCAGCTTTACTGGGTTCTAAGTTACCTGACGGATGATTATGACACAAAATCAGGCCTGTAGCACCATTTTCGAGTGCTAATTTAAACACAAGACGCACATCTACAATTGTACCCGTCATTCCTCCTTTACTAAGTTGGGATTTAGAAATTATCTTGTTAGAATTATTCAGAAAAAGCACCCAAAATTCTTCATGTGCTAATTCACCAATAATAGGCTGCATCATTTCGAATATTTTTTTACTAGAAGTAACTTTTATTAAATCAACAGCATCTTCGGCTCTTCTGCGACGACCCAGCTCCAATGCGGCAATAATTGTAATTGCCTTAGCCTCTCCTATTCCTTTAAAATTAATTAATTGCGAAACTGACATTTTGCCCAACGCATTCAAACTATCAACACTGGATAAAATTCTTTTGCTCAAAGCTACAGCAGACTCATTGCGACTTCCGGAACCAATTAAAATAGCAATTAATTCAGCGTTGCTCAAAGCCTCTTTACCTTTAAGCATTAATTTTTCACGAGGACGATCTTCTTCTGACCAGTCTGAGATTCGGAAAAAAGTACTTTCCATTTATTGTAATGTATTAATCGATTTGCTCATGCAAATACTATTCAACAACCCCACATACGGTTCGTAGTTTTCTACAATTTCAAAACCTGTTTTCTGGTACAAACTAATCGCTTCTTTTTGCTTGTACAAGGTTTCTAAAATCATCACTTCAAAACCCTGATCTATAGCCTCTTTCTCCAGCTCTTTGATAACCAGTTGAGCCAAACCTAAACCCCTTGCTTCCGGCGAAACAAACATGCGTTTTAGTTCTACTGTATTTTCATTATATTTTTTAAAACAGCCGCTGGCAACAGGTTTTTCATCTAAATAAACAAGAATAACATTGGCATTAAACTCAATTAAATTATTCCCCCAATAATCCTTCTTTAACTCAGGATATCGCTCCCATAAAAAAGCATCGAATATTTTTATTAATGATATAAAATCAGAGTTTTCACTAGTTGTTTTTACGATCTTTATTTTTGAATTCATTTTATTTTAATCTAAAAGGCTAATATATCTAAAAATAAGAAAAATCAGTCATAAAAAATCATTACTATTTTCAAATTAATTAACTTTAGAACTCAAAACACTCCTAACCAAACTCCTGCCACATTTACAATGAAATTTTGCTACACCTTAGTCATAACTTTTTTATTATTTTCATGTAATCAAAAAGAAAAAAGTATCTCTTACTCGCAAACCGCACCAACAGCAGCGAAAAATTTTGCCGAGAAATTATCCAATGCAGCAATATCAATAATTGACCCTTCAATAGATTATGATCCTGCTTATTTTTCTATTGAATATCCTAACGGAGATGTACCCAAAAATAAAGGCGTTTGCACCGATGTTATTATTCGTTCGTACCGAATATTAGGTATCGATTTACAAAAAGAAGTTCACGAAGATATGATCGAAAATTTTTCTAAATATCCAAATTTAGAAAAATGGGGAATGACAAAAACGGACACTAATATCGACCATAGAAGAGTTCCTAATTTGGAAGTTTTCTTTGAAAGAAAAGGAGAAAAACTTCCTGTAACCCAAGATCCAAAAGATTACAAGACAGGTGAAATCGTAACCTGGCTCATTAATAACAAATTACCACATATTGGAATCGTTACCAGCAAAAAAACCAGTGATGGAAAAAGAAATCTCATTGTACACAATGTTGGTAACGGACAAGTTTTACAGGATTGCTTGTTTGAATATAAAATTGTTGGACATTATAGGTATTGGGAATAAAATTCTAAATTCCAATTTAAACTAAAAAAAATGCCAGTTACAAATAGTAATTGGCATTTTAGCTATATTAATTAATCTTATAATTTATAATCTTTTTTATACCCCAAAAACCTTCTTTGGTATACAAAACTAATGTCTTTTTTTTGATTTCGTTGCGATCCAGATTTCGTAATTCAACAATAACTTCCGAATCATCACCGTCAAACCTGCTAAGGCTAAGGCTACCATTTTGCACCGTTGTATCATGGTATTTAATTCGAGAAAATCGATTGATACTATTTCTTCCTCCAGATCCGTAAATAAACCTGTCGATAGTAAAAGATTGCATTTCTGTTGGTTTATCCTTAATCGAATAATCCATTAAAGTTTTATAAATAATATTAGATACTGTTCCAAAACTAACAAAAGAGATCATGACACCTATTAAAGACAAAAACAAAAAACATCCAATTTTATCCAGGATTGATGTTGTATCTAAATAATATTTAACAAAAGAATTAAACTTAAAATAAAAAAAAATCATTCCCAATAAAATTGGCAGATAAATAAATATTATATCGCTAATAATTCCCTCATTTAGATACTGGTTATACCACACAAACCAGTTTAGAATTCCAAAAATAGAAAAACCAACTAATAACTTATACAGTTTTTTATCACTGCGTTTTATTTCATTTTTTAACTGTCTTTTTTTTTGTTTTATGTCATTAGTTCTCCTATCCATTTCAAATAAAACTACTCAATTAAACCTTTTACTTCATCAAAGTTTAATCCTCCGTAATTTCCTGAACTCATCAATAACAAAGCAGAATTATCAAGATTTAAATTGAAAAGATATTCTTTGAACTCTGCAGGATTAGTATAAATAATTAAATCTTTACGATTAAAAGCTGTTGCAATTTGCTCGTAAGTTACTTCTTCGAGTTGCTTAATTTTTACAGCATCCGGAGAATAGAAAACTACAGCAACATCCGCATATTCTAAAGCTCCTTCATATTCTTTCAAAAATTCAGCGTTTAAACTACTATAAGTATGCAATTCTAAACAAGCTACCAAAGTTCTGTTTGGGTATTGCTCTTTTACTGCTTTTGTAGTTGCAGCCACTTTACTTGGCGAATGCGCAAAATCTTTATACGCTACTTTTCCTTTTCCTTCGGCAATTTTTTCTAAACGTTTAGATGCTCCTTTAAAACTCGCAATTGCTTCGTAAAAATCAGCTTCGTCTACGCCCATGTTTTGACAGATCCATTTGGCACCAGCCAGATTATTTAAATTGTGTGCACCAAAAACTTCAATTGGCATATCGCCTTCCGGAGTTTCTAATAAAGTTACACCATCATTTACACTGTATTTTGGGGTAGTATAAGCCAGTTTACGAATAGGGTTTGTAGCAGCTTCAGCAACGCGCTTTACTTCTGCATCATCTTCATTATAAACCAGAATTCCTCCATTGGTAATTTTAGCTATGAAAATTTCAAATTGTTCTACATAATTTTCATACGTTGGAAAAACATTGATATGATCCCAGGCAATTCCTGAAATCAAAGCGATGTTAGGTTGATACAAATGAAATTTCGGACGTCTGTCTATAGGAGAAGATAAATATTCATCACCTTCCAGAACCATAAAATCATTTTCTTCGGTAAGATGCACCATTGTGTCGAAACCTTCAAGCTGTGCTCCTACCATATAATCAACTTCGATATTATGATAATGCATAACATGCAAAATCATCGAAGTAATGGTTGTTTTTCCGTGAGAACCTCCAATTACAACACGCGTTTTATTTTTAGATTGTTCGTATAAAAATTCAGGATAAGAGTATATTTTCAAACCTAATTCCTGCGCTTTTAGCAATTCAGGATTATCAGCTTTGGCATGCATTCCTAAAATTATCGCATCAATATCAGCGGTTATTTTTTCAGGAAACCAACCCAACTCAACCGGCAGAATTCCTTTTTTCTCTAATCTTGATTTTGATGGTTCAAAAATAGCGTCGTCGCTACCCGTAACTCTATATCCTTTATTATGTAATGCTAATGCTAAGTTGTGCATAGCGCTCCCGCCTATTGCGATGAAATGTGTTCTCATTTAAGTTCCAATTTTTTAAAATTTCAAATTCCAATCTTCAAATGGAATTCAATTTTGACATTTATTAAGCCTCGAATTTCTGTTTTAATTCCTTTGCTTTTTTAGTGTCTTTTAGATTATTCAAATATAAATTATATAATTTTTGAAACGTGGTTTTTGATTTACCAATTTCATGAGCCTTTATAAAGTTTTTTTCGGCTGCCGTATATCTCTTAAAGTAAACATCTATTCTGCCTCTCGATAAATAACCATCAACAGGCGATAATTGCGCTAACTGATTGGAATATGAAATTGCTTTTGATTCGCTTCCGCCAAAAATCCCCGGCAATTGCAAATATATTTCGATTAATGCCCATCTGGCCGGAAGGTGTTTTGGATCTAAAATAATAGCTTTTTCAAATGATTCTTTCATTTCACCCACCATTCCCAAAGCTTTTAGCCTGCTCACTTCCATTGCCCGCATTGCCAGACAGCCTCCGTATTTATAAAAATAATCTGCTTCTGTTGGTTTTAATTCTTTCAATTTCTTGAAATATTCACCGCCTTTTCCCCATGATTTTTGATGCGCTGCAATTTCACTCAAATACTCGATCGTTTTTATATCCGAAGGTTTGCTTTTTAAAACTCCTTCGAAAATAATCTGCGCTTCATCATACTTTTTTGCATGGTATAACTTTTCTGCTTTTTCAAAATTAGACTGTGACCAAATACAAATTGGTACAAATAAAAAAATGAGTAGCAGCTTTTTCATGTTTCAAAAATAGGGAAATATAAAACGTAACATTTAGTTTTGAAGATAAATTAGTAATTTGTACGAAATTTATTTTACCATTTTTCCAACCTTTTAGACAAAACCGCACTCTATATACTAAAACTCACTTATGAAAAAAATATTATTTGTTTTCTTATTGTTCTCAACGGCTTTATTTGCACAACAAACTGATAAAAAATGGGATAAAGTTATTGACTTTGAAAACGAAGGAAAAATTAAATCGGCGAATGAGATAGTAGATAAAATTTACAAAAAAGCGGTTTCGAATAAAGATGAAGTACAAATGACAAAAAGCTTTTTTTATCAATCTAAATATTTACAGGTTCTTGATGAAAATGCACAAACCAAAATTTTAAACAATCTTAACACAGATATCAATCGTGTTTCTATACCATCAAAAGCAATTTTAAATTTGGTTTATGCTCAATGTTTAAATAATTATTTTAATCGAAATATTTATAAGATAAGAAACAGAACTAACACAACTGATCTTAACAATGACTTTTTGACCTGGACAGAAAATAATTTTATTGTTCAAATTAATAACATCTTAAATAAGTCATTAGAAAATGAAGCAATCTTAAATAATACATCACTAACTAAATATGAAGCTATTTTTGATTATTCTATTTTAGAAAAGTTCAAAAAGGAAACCTTGTATGATTATCTTATTAAGGAAAACATAGCTCTTTACACATCAAGAATCCGTCAATGGGAGATTCAAAAAAATGATTTCATATGCATTAAGGAGCAACTTTTAGGGAATTCAAATGAATTTATAAAATTGAATTTTGATTTTGTATCTAATGATAATTTACGCATACTTCTTAAATTATATCAAAAACAAGAGGCAAACAATTCATCACTAGAAAATCAGTGGGAACGCATACAGTTTTCCAAAACAAATCTGCTGGATATCGACGAAACTTATTTTCCATTATTAAATAAACTACAAAAAATTACAACCGATGATTTTTTAATTCAAAAAATACAATTGGAAAAAGCTGCTTTTTTAATTCAAAAAGCATCAAAAGAAACTCATCCCGATTACAATATTAAGGCACTTGCAACTTTAGACAGTATTATAAATGTTAACAACCGATCTAATACATACAAATTAGCTTTACAAAAAAAAGGTAACATTTTATATAAAAGCATACAGGCTCAACTACAGCAATACACATATGCAAATGAAAATACCAGAGCATTATTTCGTTATAAAAACCTGGAACGACTAAAAATATCATTTTATAAAATCAATCAAAATCAGTTTATTGAACTTAGAAAATCGAATTATAAAAAAGATAGCTTAGGGAATGCTATTATCAGAAAATTACAACCTCTCAAAAGTGAAACTTACTCACTTGTAGATAAAAAAGATTTTTTCGAATACACTACAGAAGTTCTTTTGCCGAAATTAGAAAAAGGTTCTTATTTGGTTTATTTTGAAAGTGACTCAGATTTAAAAGATAAAAAAGCGTTTTGTTATGAAACTATTTCCGTTTCAAACTTATCTGTTTTGGCATCTCAAACATCATCAAAAGAAACATTTCAGGTATTGGATAGAAAAACCGGAAAACCAGTAGAAAATGCAACTATTAAATCTCCTTCATTTTATATTAAAACCGATAAGAACGGAATAGCAGTTAATAGTCAAAAACTCAACAACTATAATTACGAAGATTTAATAGTAAACGCAGAAAATGACACGCTTAATATACATAAAAACTACATAAATTATAACTCTGAATATATTGCAGAGAATGACAAAAACGATTCGTATTCAGATGGTAAAGTCGAATTTTATCTCGACCGCGCAATTTATCGTCCAGGACAAACAGTTTATTATAAGGGAATCGCAATCCATGAAAAAAACAATAAAAATATAATAGTTACTAATACTACTTTTAAAATTAATGTTGAAGATGTAAATCGTAAAAAAGTTCAGGAATTTACCGTTACAACAAATGAGTTTGGTTCTTTCTCTGGTGAATTTATATTACCTAAAACAGGACTTACCGGGACCTTTACGATGAAAGCCGATGAGCCCAATACGTATGAGAATGACATTATATATAACAAAGACGAAGAAGATCATCCGTTTTGGGATCACGTCAATCTCAAAAATTCAGAAATAGAATTTAGGGTAGAAGAATACAAACGTCCTAAATTTGAAGTGACTTTTGATCCTAAAAAAGAAAGCTTTCAGGTTAATCAACCAATGAAGGTAAAAGGAACCGCCAAAGCTTTTGCCGGAAGCAATATTTCTGATGCTAAAGTAACTTATACAGTAACCCGATATACAAGTTATTATAGAAGTTATTATGCACAGGACAACAATGAAATTCTAGCCTCTGGCGAAACTAAAACCGATGCTTCAGGTAAGTTCATTATTGATTTTGTTGCTTCCCCTTCTAAAAACAGCAAAAAAAATCTTTTACCCGTTTTCAATTACCGTATAAAAGCTAATGTAACAGATATTAATGGTGAAAGTCACGAAACTGAAACTACTGTAAAAGTAGGTTATCATGATTTAGTTCTTACAACCTCAATTCCTACTGTAATAGAGACCAAAAACAAAAATCAAATCAAACTATCGAGTACGAATTTAAATGGTGAATTTTTAGCTGCCAAAGGCGAAATCAAGATCTATTATATAAGTCCATTTTCGAATAAATTTAAAGGGAGAGTATTTCCTCAACCTGAAATCAAAACGATATCTGATCAGGAGTTCGAGAAATTATTTCCTTATGAAAATAATAAAAACACAAAAGATAGTATCATGGAAATTTTGGTATTTAATAAAACAATAGATACTCAAAAAGACAAAAATCTTGCATTAGATTTTATTTCAAACTATAAATCCGGGAATTATAAAGTTGTTTTTTCGGCAAATGACACTTTTAAAAATACAATCGAAAGTATTTCTAATTTTGAACTTATTCAAAGTAAAGACAAATTCGATACTAGTAAATTACTCAAGATCGATCAAATTAATACAGATCCTAAAAAAGATGGTTTTGTTACATTAAAAATTACATCGGTTGTTCCTGAACTTTATATTATAACCACAGGAAATTATGAAAGTGAAATATTTTCTCAGGAAACTTATCATCTTCAAAACAATGAAATAACACTTAAAATTCCGATCAAAAAAGAATTTAAAGAAACAGTAAAAATAGGTTTTGAAAGTGTTTTTGAAAATGAAACTTTTAATAATGAGATTGAAGTAACCTTAAAAGATTCAACTCCAAAATTAGAATTTAGCGTAGAAAGCTTCAGAAATAAGATTCAACCCGGAAGCAGCGAAAACTGGTCGTTTAAATTAAATGCTATAAATACCAAAAACGAAGCAGAAGTTCTAGCTTCTATGTATGATAGTTCACTAGATCAATTTACTACAAAAAATTGGAACGGCTTAGGTTTTTATGATTATAAAAGTGATCAAAGCAATAAAAAATCAAGCTTAGGTTTTGATAAAATATACGCTTCTATAAACAATCTAAACTCACCATACAGACATATAGAGCTGAATAACGAAACAACTAAACTAATGTGGTTTGGATTTGACTTTAATAACGACCAAAAAGAGAATTATATACAAAGAGAATATCAAAAACAACTGAATAAAAAGTTGAAAAAACCAAAAAATGCAAAAATAATCTACGGATCAGTTACTGATAAATCGAGCCAACCTCTTCCAGGAGTTACGATTACAATAAAAGGAACTCAAAGAAGCACATTATCAGATTATGATGGTTATTTCGAAATTGAAGCAGCAGGAACAGAAGAAGTTGTTTTTAGTTATATTGGTTCAAAAAGTCAAACTATTTTAATAAATAATCAAAAAAATATTAATATTATTTTAGAGGAAGACTCAAATGGTTTAGAAGAAGTTGTTGTTGTAGGTTATGGCAAAACAACGAAAAGAAATATGACTGCTGCTGTAAAATCAAAATCTGTCAGTTCAGAAGTTGTTGAAGAAGATAATAATGTTTACAATACTGCTGCTATTTCAGAAACTCTAACCGGAAGAGTTGCAGGAATTAGAATTAGAGGAAACTCATCAATTGACGGAAAAATGCCATTGTACGTGATCGACGGAGAAATTGCTTCAAAAGATGAGGCCAACAATTTAAATCCAGCAGATATCCTTTCGATGGATGTTTTAAAAGATGCAAAAGCCACAGCACTGTACGGAAGCAAAGCTGCAAACGGAGTCATAATCATCACAACCAAAAAAGCATTAGAAGCTTTAACGCAGGTAAAAGCCAGAAAAAACCTTTCTGAAACTGCTTTCTTCTTGCCCAATTTAAGAACCGATGCCAGCGGAAAAGTAAGTTTCAATTTTACTTCGCCAGAAGCTTTAACGGCTTGGAAGCTTCGTTTATTGGCACATAATAAAGATGCTGTTTCAGGTTATTTAGAGAAAAGTGTGGTGACGCAAAAAGAATTAATGCTTTTGCCTAATTTCCCTAGATTCTTTAGAGAAAAAGATACGATTGTAATCTCTGCCAAAATTTCGAATATTACAGATCAGCCCAAAACCGGAATCGCTATTTTACAGTTTTTCGATGCAACAACAATGCAACCAATAGATGCCAAAATGCTAAATGCAAAAAACGTGCGTAACTTTACTGTTGGTGCTTTTGGGAACACAACGGCGAGTTGGACAATTTCAATTCCCGAAGGTTTGCAAGGCGTTCAATATAAAATTTTGGCCAAATCTGGTAATTTCTCTGATGGAGAAGAAAACATACTTCCGGTTTTGACCAATAATATGCTGGTTACAGAAAGTATTCCGATTTGGGTTCGAGAGAATTCTACTAAACAATACACGTTTGAGAATTTAAAAAACAATAATTCAACGACTTTAAAAAACCATCAGCTTACTTTCGAATACACATCAAATCCTTCGTGGCTTGCGATTCAGTCTTTGCCTTATTTAATGGAATATGAACACGAATGTGCCGAACAGACTTTTGCTCGTTTTTATGCGAATGCTTTGGCCTCAGAAATTATATCGAGTAATCCGAAGATTGCAACTGTTTTTGAGAACTGGAGAAAAAACGGAAAACTGAATTCGAAATTAGAAGAAAACGAAGAATTAAAATCAATCATTCTGGCAGAAACGCCGTGGCTGAATGATGCTCAAAGCGAAGAAGAAAAGAAAAAAAACCTGGCTCTTTTGTTTGATTTGGAGAAAATGAAAACGTCGCAAGAAGCTACTTTCGATAAATTGAAACAAAAGCAAAAACCTTCAGGTGGATTTTCATGGTTTGACGGAAGTTCTGAAAGCGAATATATCACCAGACATATTCTGGCTGGTTTAGGTCATTTATCGAAACTGAACAAAACAGAAAATAACAATTCTAAAATCGATCAAATCACCAAAACCGGAATACCTTTTCTGGATAATAAATTCTTAGATTATTATAAAGAAAGAACCAAAAACTTAAAAAAATCAGAGAAATTAATTTGGATCAATCCATATTCTGATTTGCATTATTTGTATGCCAGAAGTTTTTATTTAGAAAATTATCCGCTTTCTGATACTTTGCAAAAAGCAACTAAATTGTATTTAGAAACAACTAAAAAAGATTGGTTAAAATATTCCCTTTACGAAAAAGGATTAGCCGCTTTAACTCTAAATCGTTTTGGAGAAAGCGAATCGGCTAAAAAAATCATAGAAAGCCTGAAAGAAACGTCATCGAATAATGAAGATTGGGGCATGTACTGGATCGCTAACAAAGCAGGTTGGTATTGGTATCAGGCACCTATAGAAACTCAGGCTTTATTGATTGAGGCTTTCGCCGAAGTGAGCCACGACACCAAATCTGTCGATGCCATGAAAGTCTGGTTGCTAAAAAACAAGCAAACCAAAAACTGGCCAACGACAAAATCGACAACAGAAGCTGTTTATGCTTTATTGATGCAAGGCAATGATTGGCTAAGTGTGAAAGACAATACCATCATTAAAATTGGAAACGAAAAAATGGTAACCAAAAAATTAGCCGAAAATGAAAAAGAAGCCGAAACCGGTTACATCAAACTGAATTGGAAAGCCGATGAAGTCAAAAAAGAAATGGCTTCAATCAGCATTCAAAACAAATCTAAAGTTCCGGGATTTGGTGGTGTTTATTGGCAATATTTTGAAGATTTGGATAAAATCAAAAATAACTCAGGTGTTGTTTTATCAGTTTCTAAAGAATTATATCTAAAGAAAAACTCCATGAAAGACGATCAATTAGAAAGAATTACAAGTAAAAACCCTTTAAAAACGGGTGATTTAGTTACGGTAAGATTAGTTATAAAATCTAAAGAAAACATGGAATTTGTGCATTTAAAAGATATGCGCGCTTCTTGTTTTGAACCTGTAAATGTTCTTTCACAATATCAATACAAAGATGGTTTAGGATATTATATGAGTACAAAAGATGCCGCAACGCATTTATTTTTTGACCAAATCAACAAAGGAACTTATGTAATAGAATATGACATTAGGGTAAACAACAGCGGTGAATTCTCGAACGGAATTACCACAATCGAAAGTATGTATGCTCCGGAGTTTTCAAGTCATACAAAAGGGATACGTGTAAAAGTGAATTAACAACTTGGAATAAAATTCAAATTCCAAAATTTCAACTTGTGTCAGGCTGAGCGAAGTCGAAGCCCTCCACGACAAACAAGCCTTCGACTCCGCTCAGGATGACATTCTTTTATAAATAAAAGTCATAAAAAAAACCCGACAAGCTTTAAAAACTTGTCGGGTTTACTTTTATAAATCAATTGAGATTATTTTGCAATAGTCAATTCATCAATAATATTTTTAGCTCCAGCGTATTTGTCGATAATCCAAAGAACGTAACGAATATCTACGTTGATTGTTCTTTGCAATTTAGGATCAAAAATAACATCTCCGGCCATAGCTTCGATGTTTCCGTCAAAAGCAATACCAATTAATTCTCCTTTTCCGTTAAGAACCGGTGAACCAGAGTTTCCTCCTGTAATATCATTATCTGTCAAAAAGTTTACTGGCATATATCCTGCTTTATCAGCATATTGTCCGTAATCTTTTTTCTTGTTCAATTCTAACAAACGTTTTGGTAAATCAAATTCCTGATCTCCTGCTTTGTATTTTTTCACCATACTTTCCATAGTAGTATAGTTATTAATTGTAGCATCGTTTCTTGGATCTGCAGGTAATGCACGCACTTTTCCGTAAGTCAGTCTCAAAGTAGAGTTGGCATCAGGGTACTGAATTGTGTTTAATTTCGATTCTCTTAAACCTTCAACCAATTCGCGGAAAGCAGTTGCAAAACCGTCATCAGATTTTGCCTGATCATCTGTTTTAGCACGGTATTTTGTCATCAAATCATTAGAAATAATATACAAAGGATCGTGTACAATTGCTAATGGTTTTGGATTAGCCATAAATGCCAACACTTTTTCTTTAGTTGTAAAGTAACTTATCTCAGTTGCTTTTTCAACATCTGCAGTAAAATCACCTTTATTCTCTGATTTCATTTTAGCTACTTGAGTACCTAAACCATATTCAGCACCTTTTGATGTATACAAGTTCAATTGTGCTGCAAAAATGTCTTTTTCAAGCGGCGCATAAAACTCTCCATAAATGTTATCGATCATCGCATTGATCTTAGGTAACATTTCTGCTTTTTTAGCGTCATTTTCATTATAATAAGCAATCAATGCATTTCCTAAGTTTGAAGGTCCTGCTGCATAACTTGATGTACGTAAAAGTTGCATTAAGTAATTGTCGTGAGTTGCTTTTAAGTTTGTCGATCTGTAATACTCATTAATAGTAGGAATTACATTTTCGTACTTTTCTTTATTAGCAGGTTTAGTTGCCCATTCGTAGAACTTATCTTCCTGTGCCGCTTTAACATCTACCGTTCCGGCTTTTGTTAAGGCATCGATCATTCCCTGACGGTTTTTCCAGTAGTTGGCAGTCGAAGCATATTTAGACGCATATTGCAAACGAACTGTTGCATCTTTGTCCATATATTTCTTCATTACATCCATTCCGGTTTTAGCACCTTCAACCCATGCAGGATATGCATATTTTATATTTTGCTCGATTCCGCCAGCTGGCATCCAACGGTTTGTTCTTCCCGGATATCCTAAAATCATAGCAAAATCATTTTCTTTCACACCTTTAATACTTACAGGTAAGTAATGTTTAGGCTGTAAAGGCACATTGTCTTTAGAATAAGCTGCAGGATTTCCGTCTTTATCAGCGTAAACTCTAAACATAGAGAAATCTCCTGTTTGACGTGGCCACTCCCAGTTATCAGTGTCTCCACCAAATTTACCAACACTTTCAGGAGGAGTTCCTACTAAACGCACATCGGTATAATCCTGGTAAACGAAATAGTAATATTCATTTCCCTGAAAGAAAGGACGAACAGAAACAGTATATTTTCCGCCTTCGTTGTTTTCTTTTTCAATTAAACTAATTTCTTGCTGAATGATTTTGTTTCTTTCAGTCTCAGTCATTGTATCATTTACTTTTGATAAAATTCTTTTAGAAACATCATCCATACGAACGAAGAAACGAACGTATAATGATTTTGGTTTCATTTCGGCACTTTTTTCTTTTGCCCAGAAACCGTCTTTCAGGTAATTTTGTTCAGCTGTAGAAAGTTCAGCAATCGCATTATATCCACAGTGGTGATTGGTTAAAACCAAACCGTTTTTAGAAACGATCTCAGCAGTACAACCTCCGTTAAATTGTACAATCGCATCTTTTAAACTATGATGATTAATACTGTAAATTTCTTCGGCTGTAAGTTGCAAGCCCATTTTTTCCATATCTCTATGGTTCAATCTTTCGATAAACATCAAAAACCACATTCCTTCATCAGCTTTTACAGGAAAAGCCATTAGGCACATGGTCAAGAATAAAACTATTTTTTTCATGTTATTTTGTTTAAGTGATGCGAATATAATTCATTTTCGCAACAAAAAATAGCACAAGTCATCAAAACCAAAAGATACAGAATACATTTTAAGACAATTTTACGAAATTCACAATTTCATAAAGCCAACAAATATATTATTAGTTTCAAACTCTTATTCTGTAAAACTCTTAAAATCCAAAACAAAACATTCAAAATCATGAATAAATTTAATTAAATTGTAAAAATAAACTTTCATAAATAAAATTATAAAATAAATTATTTCTTACAAATATTAATTAATATGTTTGCCGCAAATTATTAATTTAAATTAAAATGAAAAAATTATTATTGGCAGTTGCATTACTTATTGCAACCATTACAAATGCCCAAAAAGGTTCAATTTTATTAGGAGGAAATGTTGGATTTGACTCAGAAAAAATTGGAGATTCTAAAGCAACTAATTTTGAGTTTTCTCCAAAAGTAGGATATCAATTTGCTGATAACTGGACAGCGGGTGTTGAGGGAGCAATTGGTACTTTGGATGTAAAAGGATTAGAAAAAACAGAAAATTATAAAATTGGAGGTTTTGTTCGTTACTCAACTTCGCTTTCTGAATTATTTTCATTTTATGCCGATTTGGGAGCTGGTTATCAAAACACTTCCTTAAACAATGCAAAAGGAATGTACGCAAGTTTTGATCCGGGATTATTCATTAATATGAAAAGAGGTTTTGGATTAAACTTTTCTATTGGAGGAATTACATATGACAACCTTGATGGAAAAAATGACCCAAGACAAGAGCGGTTAGGTTTTAACTTTGGAAAAACCCTTAATATTGGAATCTCTAAAAATTTCGGACTATAATTTCTTTGCTTAACTGGAAATTAGTCTGAGATCATTTGTTTTTTTCGTTAAAAAACAAAAACCCGACAATCATAAAATTGTCGGGTTTTCTATTTTTAAAATATCTTTCTTAGTCGTTTAACATTTTCCAAAGTTTATCTTTCAAATCCGTTAAACCTTGTTGGGCAACTGATGAAATAAACATATAAGGAATGTCTTTGAAAGCAACATCTAATTCTGTTTTCAGTTCGGCTTTAAGTTCGTCATCCAGCATATCGCATTTTGAGATTACTAAAAGACGTTCTTTGTCTAACATTTCAGGATTATATTTGGTCAATTCGTTTACCAAAATATCATATTCTCCTTTAATATCAGGTGTATCAACAGGAACTAAAAACAACAATGTTGAGTTACGCTCGATATGACGCAGGAAATAATGTCCAAGACCTTTTCCTTCTGCAGCACCTTCAATAATTCCCGGAATATCGGCAATTACAAACGATTGAAAATCTCTGTAGGCTACAATTCCTAAGTTTGGTTTTAAGGTTGTAAAGGGATAATCGGCAATTTTTGGTTTTGCAGAAGTCAATACAGATAATAAAGTTGATTTTCCTGCATTAGGAAAACCTACTAAACCTACATCGGCCAGAACTTTAAGTTCCAGAATCACATCCATCTCTACACCCGGTAAACCTGGTTGTGCGTATCTTGGAGTCTGATTGGTTGAACTTCTAAAATGCCAGTTTCCTAAACCACCCTTTCCTCCTTTTGAAAGGATTCTTTTTTCACCATCTTCGGTAATTTCGAATAAGGTTTCTCCGGTTTCTTTATCTTTTACGACAGTTCCTAAAGGTACTTCGATAAATTTATCCTCTCCATCAGCACCTGTACTACGATCTCCTCCTCCGTCTCCACCGTGACCAGCTTTGATATGACGAGCAAATTTTAAGTGAAATAATGTCCACAAACCTTTATTCCCAACTAAATACACGTGTCCTCCACGACCACCATCACCTCCGTCCGGGCCTCCTTTTTCAATAAATTTCTCTCTATGTAAATGTGTAGATCCTTTTCCTCCCTTTCCGGAAGAAACATATATCTTAACATAATCTACAAAATTTCCTTCTGTCATTTTTTTTAATTTCAGATTTTAGATTTTGGATTTTAGATTGCTCTAAATCGTATTACTAAATTCTATTGTTTTTAGTTCAGTCTCAGTCTCGCTTTCAGTGCAAACTGCGACTGAATACTGTGACTGAAAACTATTTTATTCTCTTTACTCTTTAAGTGCTTTCACCAACACTTTATCAATCTTTACGCCATCCATATCAATGACTTCCAGCACAAATTTTTGCCAGATTAATTTTTCGCCTTCTTTTGGAATATGAGAAAGCTCGGTCATAATCATTCCGCTTACTGTATTTACTTCGTAATCATTTGTCAATTCGTCTAACTCAAAATAGGTTAGGAAATCGTGTAATGAATAATGCCCGTCTACGAGCCATGTACCATCTTCTCTTTCGACCAATTGAAATTCGTCTTTATAAAAATCAGATGCATCACCAACTAAAGCTTCCAGAATATCATTTAAAGTAATAATTCCTTGGAAAACACCGTATTCATCAGAAACTAAAGCGTAATGAACTCCGGTTTTCTTAAAGTTTTCTAATGCTTTGTAAGCTGTTGTCTGCTCCATTAAATAAGGAGGATCTGTCATTATTGCTCCTAAATCAAAATGATCGCTTTCGATGTTGGCAAATATATTTTTTAGGGTTACGATTCCCACAATGTCATCGTAATTATCTCTATAAACGGGATAAACGGTATGCAAATCCATAAGAACAAGTTCCTTTATTTTGGCTTTATCAGCATTAAAAGGCAACATGTCTACCGATTTACGGTGTGTCATTAATGAATTTACTTTTCTGTCACCAATATGAAAAACACGTTCTACGATATCTTGTTCAATTTCCTGAACTTCTCCGCCTTCAGTTCCTTCTTTTATAATGGCTTTTATTTCTTCTTCGGTCACTTTTCCGTCGGCTGAAGGTTTAATTTGTAAAACGTTCAGTAAAAAATCTGTCGAAGTGGTAAGCAGCCAAATAAATGGTGCTGTAATAATCGAAATGATCTTCATTGGCATTGCTACCATTTTTGCAATCGATTCAGGATAATTTAACCCGATTCGTTTTGGCAGCAATTCTCCTAAAACTAATGAGAAAAATGTTAAGACTACAACTACAATCCCAACTGCAACTGAATGTGCGTAGGGTTTTAAAACAGCAAATCCGCTCACAAATGTTTCTACATCTACCGTGATTTTATCACCACTATAAATACCTGTCAAAATCCCGATTAAGGTAATTCCGATTTGTACTGTAGATAAAAACTTATTTGGCGAATTGGCTAAATCGAGCGCAATCCTGGCACTTTTATTTCCTTTTTTTGCGGCAGTTTCGAGTCTGTTTTTTCTTGCTGAAATAAGTGCAATTTCAGACATAGAGAAAACTCCGTTTAATAGTATTAGAAAAAATATTATTAGTATTTCCAATTTGAGGGTTATTCGTTATTTAATAGTTCGTTAATATAATTTGCAACTTCGGTATTTCATAGCCCAGATGGAAGAGAAAAGCCCGGAGCTAAAAAAACTAATTTTTCTTGCCAGAAAACAGCGACCGGAGGAAGCTCGTTTTATGGTATAGAAAAATAGTTTTTTAGTGTCCCGATAGCTATCGGGATTTCACGTACAGCTGGAAAAAGCTTCTACAAATTATCTATAACTGACGTTAATCGCTCTGTAATTTCTTCGATAGTTCCGATACCGTTTACGGCATAAAACTTGTTTTGTTCTTTATAATATCCAATTAGTGGAGCCGTTTTCTCATTGTATTCCTGATATCTTACACGAATTTTTTCTTCGTCCTGATCATCAACTCTTCCACTTGTTTTTCCTCTTTCTAACAAACGCGCAACCAAAATTTCATCATCGGCTTCTAATGCGATTGTAGCAGTAACACTTGACCCAATTGTTGGTAAAAATTTATCCAGTGCTTGTGCCTGATCTAATGTTCTTGGGTAACCATCGAACAAGAAACCTGCTGTATCAGGATGTTTGTTTACTTCGTCTATTAACATTGCAGTGGTAACTTCGCAAGGAACCAATTCTCCGTTGTCCATAAAAACTCTTGCTTTTTTACCTAAATCTGTATCATTTTTTAAATTAAAACGAAAAATATCTCCTGTTGAAAGGTGAGTCAATTTGTATTTTTCTTTTAAAAATTCTGCCTGAGTTCCTTTTCCTGCTCCTGGCTTTCCAAATAAAACAATATTAATCATAATATGAGTGAGTGTTGTTACTTCTGTTTTTTATAAGAAGTTTTAAATGAATATATAGTTGTGTGTGTTTATAATTATTCTGCCAATTTATATACTTCGGGTAAATTTCGTCCTAAACCATCGTAGTCTAATCCGTAACCCACGATGAATTTATTTGGAATTCTGATTCCGATGTAATCTATTTTGATGTCTTTTTTATAGGCATCTGGTTTAAAGAACAAAGTCGCAATTTTAAAATGTTTTACATTTTGCGCTTTAAACATCGTTTTTAATTCTTCGATCGTGTTTCCGGTATCGATAATATCTTCGATGATAATTACGGTTCTGCCGGATAAATCCTGATTGATTCCTATTAATTCCTTTACGGTATTAGTAGATTCGGTTCCTTCGTAAGATGCCATTTTGATGAATGAAACCTCGCAATTACTTTTATACTTTTTTAAAAAATCTGCAACGACCATAAATGCACCATTCAAAACTCCTATAAAAATTGGAGTATCGTCTCCAAAATCATCTTCTACCTGAGCTACTAATTTGGTCAAAGCAAAATCAATTTCTTTGGCCGAAATAAACGGAACAAATTGTTTATCGTGAAGTTGTATCATTATTTTTATGTTTAAAATAATGGGCAAAGATACAGAATTAGAACTAAAGTGTAAGTATCAAAATAGGCTGGACACATATTTTTTTAAGAATGTTAAATATCACATAATATTTATAAATCTTTTCTTAAAAACATTTTTAATTTTACTAAATTGTTGTTCTATAAATATTTAACCCTAAACTATAATGAAAAATACCACGCAATTATTTTCTATATCCCTACTAGCTATACTAACAGCCTGCAACGGACAGGTGAAAAAAGAAGAAAAAGAAGCGCTTAGCAAGCAACCTAATACGATTGTAAAAACAGCGGTTGGCGACCTGACTCTGCCTCCGCCTTATGCAACTGAATCGAAAACAAACAACAGTAAAGTTATTGGCTGGCCTGAAGGAAAAACTCCAACGGCTCCCG
Organism: Flavobacterium sp. C3NV; assembly: GCF_046825355.2. Taxonomy (NCBI): domain Bacteria; kingdom Pseudomonadati; phylum Bacteroidota; class Flavobacteriia; order Flavobacteriales; family Flavobacteriaceae; genus Flavobacterium; species Flavobacterium sp. C3NV. The sequence goes on from NZ_JBKQBJ020000017.1 coordinate 106,410, forward strand.
AAGGTTTTGCAGTTACAAAATTTGCTGATGGTTTCGAAAATCCCCGCTGGACTTATATTGCTCCAAATAATGATATTTTTGTAGTAGAAAGCGGAACAAGAACCAGTAAAAATCAAATTACTGTATTGCGTGACAAAGATAAAGACGGTAAATTTGAAACCCGCGAAGTTTTTATAAAAGACTTAAACAAACCTTTTGGGATGTTGGTGCTAAAAGACTTTTTCTACATTGCCAATACAGATGGATTATACCGATATCCTTATAAAAACAATCCGCTAAAATTAGAAACTCAGGGAACTAAAATTCTTGAACTTCCTGCCGGAGGTTACAACAATCACTGGACAAGAAATATAATTGCTAATCCTGAGGGAACAAAAATCTACGTTTCTGTAGGTTCAGGAAGTAATGTTGGTGAAAACGGAATGGACAAAGAAGTACGTCGTGCTGATATTTTGGAAATTAATCCTGACGGAACCGGTGAGAAAATTTATGCTGCCGGACTTAGAAATCCTGTTGGAATGGACTGGAATCCAGCAAACAAGGAACTCTGGACTGCTGTAAACGAACGTGACGAATTGGGCGACGATCTTGTTCCTGATTATGTAACGAGTGTAAAAAGAGATGGTTTCTACGGCTGGCCTTATTCGTATTACGGAAATATTCCTGATCCAAGAATGAAAGGTGAACGCAAAGATTTAGTAGAAAAAGCTATTGTTCCGGATGTTCCGGTTGGTGCTCATACGGCTTCATTAGGATTGGCTTTTTATACTAAAGATGCTTTTCCGGCAAAATACAAAAACGGAATTTTCGTAGGACAACACGGTTCCTGGAATCGCGCCAAAATATCAGGTTATAAAGTGGTATTTGTTCCTTTTGCGAACGGAAAACCTTCTGGAAAACCTGAGGATTTTTTAACTGGTTTTATTTCTAATGCTGAAAAAGCCGAAGTTTACGGACGTCCGGTTGCGGTTACGGTTACACCAGACGGATCGCTTTTGGTGAATGATGATAGCGGAAATACGATTTGGAAGGTAACGGCGAAGAAGTAAATTCCAATTTTAACGGGAATTCAAAAACGGTGAATTTTTACCGCAAAGAGCGCTAAGATTTTTTATGTAGCTTTTTATAATAATGCAAAGTTCGCAAAGCTTTATCTTTTTAATCTCGTAAAGTGGCAGAGTCACAAAGAAAATAAAAACTTTGCTGCTTCGCGCCTTTGCGAGATTATTAGACATCAGCTTTAAAAAAAACTTTGCGAACTTGGCGTAAATCTTAGCGCCCTTTGCGGTTAATTTTTTCATATTTCAACAAACTCTTTTATGATTTTAAAAAAATATTGTTTTCTCTTTCTTGTGTTTTATGTTTTCCAAAATACTAAAGCACAAGAAAAAGAAAGCAAAACTATTGATTCTCTCAAAACTCAGAAACTGGACGAAGTTGTTATCAGTTCACTTCATGTTAATAATCGCTTGCAGAATACACCGGCTGCAATTGGCATTTTGTCTAAAAAAGACCTTTTGCAAAATAATGCAACAGATATTACTACGGTAATTAATACTATTCCGGGAGTTTTTATGCAGTCTTCTAATTTTACCACAACCCGAATTTCGATTCGTGGTATTGGCGCAAGATCTCCTTACGGAACCAATAAAATCAGGGCCTTTTATGGCAGTATTCCGCTAACTTCCGGGAACAGCGAAACGGTTATTGATGATATTGATCTGGAAAATATTGGGCAACTTGAAGTTATCAAAGGGCCGCTTTCGAGTATTTATGGCGCGGGTTTGGGCGGTGCGATTTTAATTTCACCTCAACTTTCGAAAACGAATGGAGAAAATGCCAGCGTAAGCAGCGTTTTTGGTTCGTTTGGATTACTTAAAAACAGTTTGAATTATAGTCTAAATGAGAAAAGTTCCAGTCTGAATATCAGTTACCATAATCTTAAAACCGATGGATGGAGAGAAAACAGTTCGTACAATCGCGAAGGAATCACACTTGCAGGAGAATTATTCAAAAAGAAAAATAACAAACTGACGTATTTTTCGAATTACACTTATTTGAAAGCTTATATTCCAAGTTCGATTACTAAGGAGGTTTTTGATTCTAACCCTAAACTGGGCGCCTCGACCTGGGTAGCTTCAAAAGGGTTTAAAGAATACAAATCGACCTTGGCAGGATTGGCTTATGATTTTAAAATTAATGATCATCTGAGTAATGCTACTTCAATATTTGTTAATTATAAAGACAGTAACGAACCTCGTCCTTTTGATATTTTACATCAATATACTTTTGGAACTGGCGGAAGAACGCAGTTTTCTGGAGATTTTAAAATAGGAAAAACAGAAAATCAATTTATTGCGGGAATTGAATATTTCACAGATAATTATAACGGGAATACTTTTGAAAACCTCTACAAAACCAACAATGATCAAGGAAGCTTACAAGGAAATCAATTAACAGAAACCGATCAAAAAAGACATTTTTATAATATTTTTTCGCAAATCAGAATGTTACTTTCTGATCAGTTCGAAATTCAGGCAGGATTAAATTATAATGAAACTCATTTTGAGCTAACGAATTTTCTGCCGAATAAAACGGCAACTGAAAAATACAGTTATGACGGAATTTTTTCTCCTCAATTGTCTTTTTTATACAAACCCAATTCCGAAAGAACTTTATACTTTTCGGCAAGTCGCGGATTTTCATTGCCTGCGACCGAAGAAACACTTACAAGTTCCGGCAACATCAATCCTGATATAAAACCTGAAAGCGGTTATAATTTTGAAGCTGGCGGAAAATTCTATTTCTTTAATAAAAATCTTTATACTGAATTTGCGGTTTACCGAATGGAAATAAAAGATTTATTGGTAGCGAAACGCATTGGCGATGATCAATATGAAGGTGTAAATGCCGGAAAAACATTTCATGAAGGAATCGAAGTTTTAGCAAAACACAACTGGACGATTAATCGTTTTTTTACCTTGAATTCTTTTATCGCAGCTTCGTTAGGAAAGTATGAGTTTAAAGATTTTGTCGATAACGGAAACGATTATTCAGGAAATAAATTAACGGGAGTTGCGGCGAATAAAGTAAATGCGGGAATAATTTTAGATACTTCTTTAGGGATTTATTTTTCTGCCGATTTTCAATTTACAGATAAAATTCCGCTCAATGATGCTAATTCTGCTTATTCAGATTCTTATCATATCGTCAATTTAAAAACAGGTTATCGTTTTGAAATTCTCCCTAATTTAAATACCAATTTAGCTTTCGGTATTAATAATGTTACGGATGAAAAATATGCTTCAATGATTTTGCCCAACGCCGTTGCTGTCGGGAACGCAAGTCCACGATATTATTATCCGGGACTCCCTGTAAATTATTACGGAACTATTTCACTAAATTACTTATTTTAGATGTGTCCTAAATCGAAAAAAATGTCATCTGAATTACAAGCAAAACTAGACTATGTAAATGCTTACAGAGAAAACCGACTCATGGCGGCTCAGTATGTTTTAGAAAATCATCATTTATTCGAAGAATTGGTTTCGATTTGTTTTTCGCCCGAAGATAAAAACAATCATAAAGCCTGTTGGATTTTAGAATTTGTATCCTACGAAGAATTAATCTGGCTGCAACCTCATCTCGATTTTTTATGTTCTAATTTGAAAATTTTAAAGGATGAAAGTTCGATAAGGCCAATTGCAAAGGTGGTTCAGCTTTTAATAAAATCACATTATAAGAAAAATGATGACAGCATTTTACTTTCCGAAGAAAACCTCCAGGATTGTATCGAAGTTTCTTTTGACTGGCTGATAAATGATGTAAAAGTGGCAACAAAAGCCTATTCTATCAGAACGTTATACATCTTAGGAAATCATTACGACTGGATTCATCCGGAATTGCAAGTTATCCTGAACAAAGATTATGGAGATCATTCTGCGGCTTATAAAGCTGTCGCCAAAGAAGTTTTGAAGAAAATCGAAAAGTGATTTTTAGTTTGCCACAAATTTCACAAATTAGCGCGAATTTTTAATCTGCCCAAATCTTAACATATAGCCTTACGTTTATTTTTTTGCCACAGATTAAATGATTAAAATGATTTTTTTAGTTAACCGCAAATTTCACAAATTAGCACAAATTTTTATCTACAAAATCTAACACATAGCTTTGCGCCCTTTGCATCCTTTTAACAATTAAAACTTTGCGAACTTTACGAAACCTTTGCGGACTTTGCGGTTAATCTTTTTCAGCCACAGATGAGACGATTAAAAATGATTTTTTTTAGTTAACCGCAAATTTCACAAATTAGCACAAATTTTAATCTGCAAATCTTAACACATAGCTTTGTGTTCTTTGCCTCCTTCTAACAATTAAACTTTGCGAACTTTGCGTAAATCTTTGTGGACTTTGCGGTTAATTTTTTTTAGCCAAAGATTAGATGATTAAAAAGGATTTTTTTTACCACAAATTTCACAAATTAGCACAAATTTTTATCTACAAAATCTAACACATAGCTTTGTGTTCTTTGCCTCCTTCTAACAATTAAAACTTTGCGAACTTTGCGTAAATCTTTGCGGACTTTGCGGTTAAATTTTTCACCACAAACTAAAAAAAGTTCACCACAAATTCCACAAATTTTCACTAATTGTCTTCCAGTTGAAATTAGAATTGGAAAAAAATCATGAAAATCATGAAATTCGTGGCAAAAAAAAGATTAAAAAGTATCTTTGCAAAAACACAACTACAATGAACTATTTTTCTTCTGATTTTAAATTAGGAATATTAGGTGGCGGACAATTAGGAAAAATGCTACTGTCTGACACTCGAAAATTTGACATACAAACTTATGTTTTAGATCCAAGCGACGAAGCTCCTAGTAAAATTGCCTGCAATAAATTCTTTCAGGGCGATTTGATGGATTATGAAACAGTATACAATTTTGGAAAACAAGTCGATGTTTTGACTTTTGAAATCGAATTGGTTAATCTTGAAGCTTTAACGCAACTAGAAAACGAAGGTCTAAAAGTATATCCTTCTCCAAAAACCTTAAAAGGAATTCAGAATAAAGGAGTTCAAAAAGATTTTTATACTCAAAGTAATATTCCGACAGCTTCATATTTACGATTTGATAGTCCGGCACATTTGCAAAAATCAGTTGGAGATAATGAAATCACCATTCCGTTTGTATGGAAATGTACTGAATTTGGTTACGACGGAAATGGCGTAAAAGTCATTCGCCAGATTTCTGATATGGATGATTTACCAAATGTTGAATGTATTGCAGAAACCATGGTTCCGTTCAAAAATGAATTGGCCGTTATCGTAGTAAGAAATCCTTCAGGAGAAATAAAAACTTATCCGGTTGTCGAAATGGAATTTCACCCGGAAGCCAACCAAGTAGAATATGTAATTTGTCCTGCACGAATCGACGAAAAAGTAGCTGAAAAAGCCAGAGCAATTGCTTTGAATGTTTCGGAGAAATTCAATCATGTTGGTCTTTTGGCAGTTGAAATGTTCCAAACTCATGAAGATGAAATTTTGGTAAATGAAGTTGCTCCTCGTCCACACAATTCAGGTCATTATTCGATCGAAGCAAGTTACACATCACAATTCGAAAATCATCTACGCGCTATTTTAGATCTTCCGTTAGGAAACACAGACAGTAAAGTTGCCGGAGTTATGGTAAATTTAGTCGGTGCCGAAGGTTTCTCAGGAGATGTCGTTTACGAAAATATTGAAACCATTTTAGGATGGGATGGAGTTACACCACATATCTACGGTAAAAAACAAACAAGACCTTTTAGAAAAATGGGTCACGTTACGATTGTAAATGAAAACATGGGCGAAGCAAGAAGAATTGCAGAGGATGTTAAGAATACAATTAAAGTGATTTCTCAATAACATTTTCTAACCAATAGGATTTATGACTGAATTAGCAAAAATCGGAAAAAAGCAAACATTATTTGTATTCATTTGTATTTTGATAATTTCATTATATTCAACTTACATCTATCAGTCTTACCAATCAGAAATTGACATAAAAAATTTGATCTCTGGAATAACCCGCTTTTTTTTAACGATTGGACTTCTTTATCTGGTATATATTGGAAAAAAATGGGCAAAAGTCGTAACGATCGTACTTTTTTCGATTGCAAACGTAATTCTCATAATTAGCTTATTTTCAATTGATATCTCTTTGATAAATAAAGCTCCAATAATAATTATGACAGTCGTATATAGTTTTTCACTTTACCATTTTACAATTTCAAAAAGCTTCAAAGCATTTTTTGAATATCAAAACAATAAAAATACTGACGTAATTTCATAAATAAAAAAACAAACATTTTCAGTCTCAACAAAAACCTGAAACCTGAAACAAAACAAACAAAAACAAAATGAGTAAAGTAGCTATTATAATGGGAAGCATCTCAGACATGCCAGTCATGCAGGATGCCATCGACATACTAAAACAATTTAACATTGAAACTGAAGTTGATATCGTTTCGGCACACAGAACGCCGGAAAAATTATTCGATTTCAGTAAAAATGCTCATACTCGCGGCATTTCGGTAATTATTGCCGGCGCGGGCGGTGCAGCACATTTGCCTGGAATGGTAGCTTCGATGTCACCACTTCCTGTAATTGGAGTTCCGGTAAAATCAAGCAATTCTATCGATGGCTGGGATTCTGTTTTATCGATTCTGCAAATGCCAGGCGGAGTTCCTGTTGCAACTGTAGCTTTAAACGGAGCAAAAAACGCCGGAATCTTAGCAGCACAAATCATTGGAAGTCACGATAAAAAAGTACTTGATACGATTATTGCTTACAAAGAAGAATTGAAAGCGGCAGTTAACAAAGCTGCTGAAGGATTGAAATAGTTTTCAGTCGCAGTTTTCAGTATAAACAGCGACTGAATAGAATACAAAAAACAAAGGCTTCCTGTACGGAAGCCTTTTGTTTTACCCTTTTATATTTCTGAATTATGCTTCTTCTTCGATATCCTCCAGAACAGATTCAAATTCATATTCTGTAATGTCTTCTTTATTTATCCAATTCTCCGAAGTAACCAGATCATAATTTACATTATCATCTGTGGTTAATTCCCAAACAATAGCTTCGGCTTCAGGAAATGGAATATTTTGAGAAATTTGGTTTTCGAATAATCTTTTGATAAGATTTCTATCAGACAAACCTTTATTCAATAATTTCAGCACATTTTCTGCTGTCAGTTTTTGTGCTTCGCCATCTGTTGGTGTCATTGAAAAATGAACAATAGAAGCTTTTGCATTGGGGAATTTTCCGTTGTATGCTTTAAAAAGTAATTGATTGATATGAAACAAAGTTCCCTGCATATCTATTTCGGGATATTCCTCACAAACTTTATCAATCAACATATTATGCGATATTTGCTCGATTTGTCCGTCGCCTAATCGATCAGGAAATTTATATTTCAAAACTATTTCGGCAGCTTCATTAGGTTCGTAATCCGATATCGCCATTTCTAACAATTCCGGTAGACTCGCTTTGTCTGCAGTTGCACCATCGGGATAATTGAATTTTTCTAATAACTGAACAAAATCTTCATCAGACCAATATCCTTCTACTTCATTAACCGTATCTATATTCTTTATTACAACTTGATAATTCATCATTTTTTTGTTTTACAATTTCTGATTAGCATTTTATATTCTAATCGCATTTTTTCAATTTACGATTTTTAAAACCCTCACAGAAATAAATAACATATCTATAACACAATTTAAGAGGATTTTATGCCTAGAATCAATTCTATATAGATGATTAGATTTTTATAAATTGCTATCTTTGGAATTCAAAAATTTGACTTCAATTAATATAAATAATTACATTATAATGAACGTTTTACTTTCAAAATTCACAACCAAACATAACACAGCACCTTTTTCGCAAATAAAGATTGAAGATTATCTTCCGGCTTTTCAGGAAGGCATTACTTTGGCTAAAGCCGAAATTGATGCTATCGTAAACAATCCCGAAGCGCCAACTTTTGAAAATACTGTTGTAGCAATGGATTTTTCAGGAGATATTTTAGATCGTCTTTCGAGTGTTTTCTTCAATTTGAATTCGGCAGAAACAAGCGAGGAAATGCAAAAAATCGCTCAGGAAGTTTCCCCTTTATTGTCTGAATTCGGAAATGACATTACGCTAAATGCTGCTTTATTTGCTAAAATAAAAGCCGTTTACGATCAAAAAGAAACATTAAATCTAAATCCGGAACAAACTACCCTTTTAGATAAAAAATATAAAAGTTTTTCCCGAAACGGAGCAAATCTAGCTGAAGACAAAAAAGATAAACTTCGCGAAATTGATAAAGAATTATCAAAATTAAAATTACAATTTGAAGAGAATATTTTGGCAGAAACCAATGCCTACGAATTGCATTTAACTGACGAAAAAGATTTATCTGGTTTACCTGAAGGAACAATTGAAGCAGCAAGATTATTGGCTAAAAACCAGGAAAAAGAAGGTTGGATTTTCACTTTAGATCATCCAAGTTATCTTCCATTTTTGACTTATGCAGATAATCGTGAATTGCGTAAAAAAATGGCAATTGCTTTTGGCTCAAGATCTTTTCAGAATAACGAATTCGACAATCAGGAAAATGTCTTGAAAATTGCGAAATTACGTTTCGAAAGAGCGAATTTATTAGGTTATAAAACGCACGCACATTTTGTTCTTGAAGAAAGAATGGCCGAAAGTCCGGAGAAAGTTTTCTCTTTTTTGAATGATTTATTAGCAAAAGCAAAACCGGCAGCTCAAAAAGAATTTGCTGAATTAACGGCTTTCGCCAAAGAGCTGGACGGAATCGAACAATTGGAAAAGTGGGATGGCGCTTATTATTCTGAAAAACTGAAACAACAGCTTTTTAATTTAGATGATGAAAAGCTAAAACCTTATTTTCAATTAGAAAAAGTATTAAAAGGCGCTTTTACAGTTGCAAAAAAATTATACGGATTAACATTTACCGAAGTTTTTGACATAGATAAATACCACGAAGAAGTTACGACTTACGAAGTAACCGATGCTGATGGTAATTTAGTTTCTATTTTCTACGCAGATTTCTTCCCAAGAAAAGGAAAAAGAAATGGTGCATGGATGACTTCATTCAAACATCAATCTATAAAAGATGGCGTAAACGAAAGACCGCATATTTCGAACGTTTGCAACTTTACAAAACCAACAGAAACAAAACCATCTTTATTGACGTTTAATGAAGTAACGACTTTATTCCATGAATTTGGTCACGGTTTACACGGAATGTTAGCGAACACAACTTACCCAAGTTTATCCGGAACTTCTGTATTTTGGGATTTTGTAGAGTTACCAAGTCAGATTATGGAAAACTGGTGTTACGAACCAGAAGCTTTGGCTTTGTTCGCCAATCATTACGAAACTGGAGAAATTATTCCTATTGAATATGTTCAGAAAATTAAGGAAAGTGCCAGTTTCCAGGAAGGGTTAGCCACTTTGCGTCAGTTAAGTTTTGGATTATTGGATATGGCTTGGCACGGACAAGATCCGACTCATATTACAGATTTAAAAACTTTCGAAACAGAGCAATTTGCCAACACACAATTGTATCCTGATGTAAAAGAAAATGCTATGAGTACGGCGTTTTCTCATATTTTTCAAGGCGGATATTCTTCCGGATATTACAGTTATAAATGGGCTGAAGTTCTGGATGCGGATGCTTTTGAATATTTTCAGGAAAACGGTATTTTCAATCACGAAATTGCTACAAAATTCAAAGACAATGTACTTTCAAAAGGAGGAACAGAACATCCTATGATTTTATACAAACGCTTTAGAGGTCAGGAACCTAAACCGGAAGCTTTATTGAAGAGAGCGGGACTTTTATAGACTTTAGACTTCTTAGAATATTAGATAATGAGAAACCGGAGCAAAAAACGCTTCGGTTTTTTATTTTCATTTTGACTGTAAACAAATGTTATTTACCTTCACCACTTTTTAAATCTTAATCTTACAAAAATATATTTTGAAAAAATATTTTAAAATCGCTCTTTACCTAGCCATTATCGGATTGGTTGCTATTATTTCGGTAAATTATTACGTGAAGTCTTCGACCAAAAAAAACATTTACTATTCGATTAAAAAATTCCCTAAAAACGATGTAGGAATTATTTTTGGTGCCGGAATCAACGGAGATCAACCGAGCAAATATTTAAAAGACCGTCTTGATGCCGGAATCGCACTATACAAAGCCAACCGAATCAATAAAATTTTACTTTCGGGAGATAATGGCCGCGACGAATATGATGAATTAACGGTAATGAAAAATTACTGTTTTAAACATGGTGTTGATACAACCAAAATATTTATTGATTATGCAGGATTCGATACGTATTCAACCATGTATCGCGCCAAACATATTTTCAACATCAAAAAAGCAACTTTAATTTCTCAGGAATATCATTTAAACCGGGCAATTTACATCGGACAAAAACTTGGGATAAAAGCTGTTGGATATTCTGCCAACAATGGAGAATATCTGGGATACAAATATGTTACTTTTAGAGAATATGGTTCTATCTTTAAATCCTTTTTTGATGTTTTAAGAAATCGTGAACCTCGTTTTTTAGGAAATCCAATTGATATCAATGGAGTTTCAAATTATTCAAAAGAAGACAAACGATAACTTGAAAGCCTCTTATGTTTTAGTTTAATATCTCTTCGTGTTTAATTATGTATGATAGTGCTTCCTTTACAACCTCATTTAAATTCAATCCTTTTTTAGTGGCCAAGAGAGCTATTTTTCGGTGTAATTCCTGAGAAACTCTTACATTAAAAGATCCTTTATAACTTTTATCCGGAGCTTTATTCAATAATTTACATGTTTCTAAATAGTCGTCAACAGCTTCTTCAAAAGATTTTTCTAATTCATTAACAGACGAACCTTCGAAAGTTATTAAATCGTTTATACCTTGAATTTTTCCAAAGAATATTTTATCATCTGCAGAAAATTCTAATGTACCAATGTATCCGTTATATTCTAAATAGTTTTTCATTTTATAATTCCAAATGTTCAATAATAATATCAAGTTGGTATCCTTTCAAAACTTTTTGTGGATGCGGTTCGTGCAGACTTATAATCTGTTTATTTTCATTCACAAATTTTCTTCTTGAGCCTCCTGTTTTTCCTTGTGAGATTTGTTTATAACCGAAGTGATTTAAAACTTTCAGCATTTCATCCCAAGAAAAATCTTTTGGTTTTAATTTTAACTTTTCAATAAGTTTATTAATTTTACTCATACAAATTTATAATTAAATTTCAAGAATGCAACTGTAATTTAGTTACAATTAAAAACAAAAATACAAATATAAGAAAAGTCTTTCAAAATAAAACTTACTGCTATTTATAAAAAATAGATAGACTATAAAAAAAGCCTGCAAAATATTTTGCAGGCTTTTTCATTAAATTAAAAGTAAGATCTTTATTCTTTACTCTATTTTCTTTACTCTATGCTCATTTTCTAAGTCATTTACTCTTTCTCCAAAACCTTTTTGGCTAATTTTCCAACGGTCAGCCCTTGTACTACAATTGAAAACAATACCACAATATAAGTTACTTCAAGAAGGAGGTTTTTATATTCCCCTTCCGGCATAGAAAGTACTAATGCAATAGAAACTCCTCCGCGAATTCCTCCCCAAACTAAAACCATTAAGGATCCTTTGTTGTAGGCAGATTTAATTCCGAAAAATTTAAATATATCAAAGAATTTCCACGGTAAAACGATAGAAAAAATTCTAGCGAATAACACTATAAAAATAGCTACAAAACCGGTTAATAATTGTTTATTTAAATCTGGCAGCAATAGTAATTCAAAACCAATAAATAAGAATAAAATAGCGTTTAATATCTCATCAATAAGTTCCCAAAACTTACCTAAATAATCCTGAGTAATTTCGCTCATTGCTACTTTTTTACCATAATTACCAATAATCAATCCGGCAACTACCATCGCTAACGGACTTGAAACGTGAAGGCTTTGGGCAATTAGAAAACCTCCCATTACGATAGAAAGCGTGATTAGAACTGACACTTTATAATCGTCGATTTTTTTCATAACTCTCGATGCGGTATATCCTAAAGCAGCTCCTAATAAAAGTCCGCCAATTCCTTCTTTTGCAAATAACCAGGCAATAGAACCAAAAGTCATATCAAATGTTGGATCGGTTGCCATTTTAAGAACAACAGCAAACATTACTACTGCTACTCCATCATTAAACAACGATTCACCAACAATTTTGGTTTCTATTCTTTTAGGCACTTTGGCTTGTTTTAAAACGCCCAACACCACAATTGGATCAGTTGGAGAAATTAATGTACCAAAAACCAAACAAAATATATAAGGGATTTTTATTCCTAAAATTGGCGCTATATAATAAAGCAGCATAGAAATAATTAATGCTGATAACACAACACTAACTGTAGAATATATCATAATAGGAACTTTTTGTTCTTTAAGATCAGACATATTTACATGCAGTGCGCCGGCGAATAAAAGAAAATTCAACATCGCTCCCATTAAGATTTCGTTGAAGTCAAATTCTTTTATTAATTCAAAAAAATGTTTGGTTGTAGCCGGAAAATAAGAATCTCCCAAAAGGCGAATACCTAAAGAAACCAACATGGCAATAATCATTATTCCGATAGTTCCCGGAAGTTTTAAAAATCTTAAATTTAAATAGGCGAAGAAAGAAGCCAATACAATAAGTATTGAAAAGGTGTAGTATAATTCCATAAATGTGATTTTTACAAAAATATATTTCCATTACCTAAAACAAAATTTCATTTCCTAAATTAACATAACTTTACAATTATGAAAAATGATTTTCTAAAGCGATAAATAGTAAAGAATATTTTGATATCATTTTAAAAAGAATATTTTTGTACGTAATTACTCTTCTTTTTAAAACCATTCTATGAAATTAATTTTTAGCGAAACTCAAAATAATGTTATTGATAAAATTTGGGTATTCGGAATTATACTTTTCTCACTAAGTATGCTCTTGTATTACCTCGAAGTCTTTACCCCCAACACATTTATATTTATACAAATTTGGCGTGTACTTTTTTGGTTTTTGAATACATTAATTCTTTCCTGGTATTTTTATAAAAACAATAAAATAAAGACAGGGATCATTTTACAATTGCTGAGTATTCCTTATTTTTTCAAAAATGATGTTTCATTTTTATTAGACTATAATTTCACACATTATCTTTACGATTTTACTTGGTATAAAAGTAGTTACATCTACAAAATCATCAATTTTCTATCGCTAATAGTGCCTTTTCTTTATTTTGTCAAGCATTACTTTGCACTAGAAAACTTTAATGTTTCTAAAAAAACAAAATGGCTTTTTCCTATACTAATAACAATACTTTTACTCAACGTTATTGATATAGAAGTTGAAAATACATTTGGAAATTTTACATTTTTAAATTTCAACGAACCTTATATGCAGGATATATTCATAACGGTTATGGAATTTATCAATACGTTCAAAATTTTATTTGGTCTGATCGGCTTTTTCTACATTACCAATAGATTTGGAGGAATTAAAAGTATCCGAAAACCTATCGATGAACAATTTATTGATACAAAATTCTTTAAATGGGGTTTTATCATTAGTTTTTTTCTTTTAATTCTAACTCTCTTAAATCTGGCTCAATCGATATTTACAATTTCTATTTTCTCTTCAAAATTTGATTTATCTGAAGTAATAAAATTAGTATCAAACTATTTCCTTCTACTATATTCAGGAAGATTTTTAGGCAATCTGATTCAGTTTCGCGGTTATTCCTTAAAAAAATATTTCGGAATTATAAATGTATTTACGCTTATTCCTATCTTCAATATTTTTAGCTTTTTAGTTTTACTGCTAACAAAAAGAGCAGAAAACGTTACGCAATATTTTCTTAATCTAAAGAAAAACAAAAAACTTCATTTGGCTCTTTATTGCCTTTTACTGACTGCTTTTTTAATATATGAGTATTTTACAAGTGAAGTAAAAGCCATAAACGATTTGATAAAAATCCCGGTATTTATACTAGCAATACTTTTGGTTGCTTACTATAAAATCATGACTAAAATTGTTCCTTTTGCAGTCGTTCTGTTTTTATACTTTGAAGATGTAAAACACTTTTTTGATTTTACTGAAGGATATCTCATTTTTTTTAAAGACAAAATCTTCTCCTTTCTATGGCTCTCTAGTTTTGGTGTTTTTATTCTTTATTATGTTCTTTATTATGTTTTGCATAAATCCTTTTATGTTGAGTATCCAAACAGTAAAAACGAAGAAAACGCAACAGTAAATATTGATAAGTTTAATTAACAAATAGATGCGCATTATGAAAATTATCAAAATAATATATTTACTAGTAATACCTTTATCAATATTAAGTTGCAAAAGATATAATCTTGAAGAAAACCAAGGCAATAATGAGTTAATTGCACAAGCGACAAAAATCAACAAACAAGAAGCTCAAAAGATTTTGAATTCAAAAGTAAACCTGACTTCATTTTCTGAACCAGGTAAATTCAATATTTCTATTCCGGACAATTATATTTATGCAGTTACAGTCTATGAGCAGGGTAATATTGATTTGAAATTTGGGAAAATAGATTTTGAAACCCGAAAAGATGTAATCTCTATTGATTTAACCTCAGCTTTACTCCCGCGTGAAAGACTTTGTTCACAAAGCGTTTACATTGCCCAAGAAGAAAATCCTAATTTGATCAGTATAGCCGAAATCAAAAAACAAATTGTTAAAGAAAATCATATTTACTTTGAAGATTCTAATAGCATTATTTATGGCGAAAATTTTACCGTAATACATTACGCGTACGATTCTAACTCAAAAAGCTATATTATTTACAACGGAGAAGTAGATCATTTTGCTAAATTTCCTGAAAAAGAAAATCTGGCGCTTCATATGCTTAAAAATGGCAAAAATTTATTAAAGAAAGATTTCAAAAAAAATCCTTTCAATTCCTGGGAAGAATATGTTTTGAATACACCTCAGGCTGAAATCTATTTATTCAAATCTATTTTTAATAAATTAGATAAAGAAATGAAAGCTTTTTTAGACATCAACCAATCCGTTTCACCAAGATCAGAGGGAAACTATGATTATGTCACATTTTACAGAACAAATGATGAAATGGATTTTACTTATCTTAATTTTCTAAATGCAGTAAAAACAAACACCTTAGAAAACTTCACAATTCCTGAGAAAATCAGTTCCGACTTCGATAATATTTTTTTTAGCTCCAGATATTCACTCTCAAATAAATATAGTTTTACCCAAATTGATAATCTCACGGATTTAAAAATTACGGATTCAGGATACAATAATCGTGTTTTTGAAAAATTGATTTGTAATGTACAATATGAAGGAAAAAGTTTTTACTTAGTTACTAATGAGGTCTCAGATCTTACAAGGGACTTTTACATTAAAATGTTCAATTATTATTCAAAAAACAAAACATTAGACATTCCTGCCCTAAAAAAATAAATATGAAAATCATACTAAAAACGATTGTATTAACAGTGCTACTAACCCTTTGCGGTTGCCATTCTGTTGGGAAAGAATTAATTGAAGTACCAGTAACAAAAGAAGAAATTACTTCTTCAGGCGAAATCAATTTAAAAAAAGGAGAAACCATTTCATTTTGGACGAAAATAAATAGCGGTACTCCATATCCTGAATACACCATTAAATATTTGATTGAAGAAAATAAAAAAACAATTGAATTTGATAGTATTAGTAGATTCACTTATGAAAAAAATCATATCATAAACGCTAAGCCAACTTCTGAAGACATAACTGAAAAAAATTTTGAAGAAAAAGATACCATAATACACAGGGAAAATTTTGAATTTGAACTTGAAAATAAAAAATTTACTGCGCCAAAAGATGGCAAATACACATTTGCTTTCAAGCTGACAAAATACGAACCTGAGTCGCAATCCTCTTTTAGCAGTGGTGTATCTATCATTTTAAGGAAATAAAAGATTCGGTTTTCGCATCATTTCGTTAATCACTTAAAAACAATTTCATTTCCTAAATTAAAAGAACTTTATTTTTAAAGACAACAAAAGCCATAAAAAAATGCCGAAGCTAAACTTCGACATTTTTATCTTGGGATCAACTTATAAATAAGATGCTTTTTTGTTTCGAAAATAAGTTACTTTTTAGCCTTAACAAACTCTTCAAGTTGTTGTACTTTCAGCGCATCTATTTGTTCAATACGTCGTGCTCTTAGATTGTTTGCATTATTTGTGTTTTTACCACTAGATTGTAATACCGGTTTGGTAAACAGTAAATAATCTCCAAATAAATGGCTTAAAAACAAAGGCGATTTTCCCGGTCTGCTTTTATCAAAGTTTGCAGATTGATGACAAAAAAAGCAACTTATTACATTACCATTATTAATATCGTGTATATCATTTTGAAAAGTCTGCGTGTAAGTTTCCATAGTAATGTTGGCCAAATTAACTGAACCTCTTGCTAACGAATCCGGAAGCGCACTCGAGATGTCTTTTGTTACAATTGATTTTGCCTGATTTTCCGGAGAAACGCCATCAAAATCTAACCAAATAGAACCATTATAAAAATAATTTTTGAAAACATCTTTCAAATTAGATGCTACGCACTTATTGATGTTGTCTATATTATTAAAATTAGCTGGTTCTGACTGACTTGTTGCCATAAACGCACCAGTATTTACATCCTTCGGCACACCATACTCATAAAGTATAAATGCTTTGTTAGGAACAACAGGCGAAGTTCCGTTTTTAATCCACTTAATCCCTCCTATTCCCGTAGTCGTACCTTTTTCGTAAAATAACATTTCATTTGCCGCCGTTACCGAATTGGTTTTCTTATCGTAAACAGGTGCCATATCTTTATGCTCAAAAGTGGCCCAGATAAATTCAGGATGATTTTTCACAACTCCCACTACGTGCATACCCAATAACGCCATGGTTTTTTCAACATATTGCCCTTTGCTATTTACAACAGCAGCTTTCGTTGTGAAATAATCTTTTTGCTTGGTCTTTGCAATTGCATCGATATTAATCCAGGAAACTTTTAATTCTAAAGCCCCAACAGGAAATGTCTCTAAATTAGAAACAGGTAATTTGCCACTATTGATTAAAGATGCCGCTAAAACTGCTTTGTCTTTTAGCAGCGCATTAATATGAATGGAATAATACACTGTATCTGCAACATTATTAAATTTAGGATTAGAACGTAAAACTCCTCTGGAACCAGCCTGATTAATAGAACTCAACACTAGTTTTATGCCCAACTGTGACGTGACATCTTCCATTTCCGGACTAACTAAATCGAGAGAATCTAAAAAGAAAGGATTTCCGCTTGGCAATGGTTTTGTTACCCACAAAAACTTTTGCCATGACCATTGGTGAAAATCACAATTTGTGGTAGTCTTGCTGTCAAACGGACTTCCGTCACCTTCTTTTGGAGCGGGAGTTTGCTCATGCGGAAACCAACTTGTCTCACAGTTACATGAATCGGCTGATGCATTTGCATAAGTAGCTCCATCCTTATATATTCCGTTATTTTTATTAAAAAGAAACAACCACAAACCAACTGCTATTATAATAATAAACAGTAAACTAATGATAACGTATTTTTTTTTCATTTTCTTATAGGTTTAAAATTGATTAGATAAACAGGATGAACTCAATAAAAAAGATCGCCTTAATCAGGCGATCTTTAAATCAAAACTCTTATCGAGTCAGGAAATTTTTGCTATCCTGTTGAATTTGTTTTTGGGGAGAAATTAATTTTTAAACCAATTCTTCTTGTAAATTTTTTACTGCCGCTACCGGTACGTTTTCAATATTATGTTGATAATATGAAAAACCTCCCGTTCCGTTCCATGCAGCATCGATTGCTAAATGAGCATCAAATTTTGCTAAGAATGAACCAATTGCAGGTGGAGGAACAGAATGAACATATTCTCCCTGAAGACTTACTACTTGTGTAACTTTACCAATTCCGGTTGAATAGATTTTTCCTGTTACCGGAACAACAATATGGCCATCCGGACCTGGAATCGCCTGAGTAATTACAACGGTACCTGTAACAGTATGTTGTGATGGTACAACTACTAAACTAAATTTTGCAATTGGAGCACCCGGTGTTCCAACATTTCCAATTGTGCCTTGTGCTAAATAAGCACCTGCTAATAAATCTGACATAACTTTTGATTTAGGTTTCCTACTCATAAGGCTTTTCGGGAACGCCTCGTTTTTTTTAGTGGTTTCTGCTCCACCTGATTTGTTAATGCTATTATTTATTGTTTCAAAAACATCTTAAATAATGCATTTGGGATGATTTTCTATTTCAAAACTAAATCAAATAAAAAGGCATAATTAATAAAATGATACAGAGTGGAAATTATTGGGCATGAATGAGATAATGAATGACACAGAAAAATTTTACACGTAAAAACACCTATTCCTGCTCATTTAAAAAAAATAAAACAACTTTTTTAAATTAAACTTTCATTTATTTTTGAAAGTTTAAAAACTTTTACTTACATTTGATCTATGGAATTCAAAGAAGCAAAAAATAAGTTTGTACAAACCTGGGGAGCATTAGGTTCTCAGTGGGGAATTAATAAAACCATGGCACAAATCCATGCTTTATTAATGGTCTCAAACGAACCAGTTTCTATGGAAGATATTATGGACGAATTGCAAATTTCCCGCGGCAACACCAGTATGAACCTAAAAGCTTTGATGGATTGGGGAATTGTTTACAAAGAATACAAAACCGGAGAAAGAAGAGAGTTTTTTACCGCCGAAAAAGATCTTGACGAATTAGCGGTAAAAATTGCCAGAGAAAGAAGCAAAAGAGAAATAAAACCAGCTCTTAAAATATTAAAAGAAGTTTCTACAATTGATTCCAGCAATTCGGCTGAAGAAAAACATTTTGTAGATCAGACCTCTAAATTGTATGATTTTGTTTTAAAAGCAGATAATATGTTAGACAAAATGACTGAATTTAATGATAACTGGTTAGGACGTTTGGTTCTAAAAATAATGAAGTAAAAAAATTTAATTAAAACTTTCATTTTTTTCTGAAAGTTTAAAACAATCAATAACTATGAAAGCTATTAACTACCTCAACTACTTTTTTGTTGCTGCACCCATAATACTCATTACAATAGGGCTGTTTACTAGTTCAGAACTAGCATGTTTTGGTCTTTTATTCACCATACTTACCGGTTTATTTCAATTAATTTTCGGAATAAAAATGCTAATCGATGAACCAGATGACAAAAATCTTCAGGCTTATGTAAACGGAGTTATTTTCTTTTTCCTGTTGTGGCCCGTTAATGCTTTTATAATGCATTTTGAATTTATTTACTTTCTGTTATTTATAATACCGATTATTCTGGCCATCTATTTCTCTACAATAACCTATAAAAAAGCGCACCAATGAACTTCTTAAAAGCAGAATGGAAAAACTTAGCTCTCTTTAATTATGAAGTTGATGCTAAAATATTAGAAAAATATGTTCCTGCAGGAACCAAAATAGATCTTTGGAACAACAAATGTTATGTAAGCTTAGTGGGTTTTATGTTCAAAAACACCAAAGTTTTAGGATTGAAAGTTCCGTTTCATGTAGATTTTGAAGAAGTCAATTTAAGATTTTATGTAAAACGTTTCGAAAACGGCGAATGGAAACGCGGCGTAGTTTTTATCAAAGAAATTGTTCCTAAAAAAGCGATCACTTTTATCGCCAACACTTTGTATCAGGAACATTATGAAACTCAGAAAATGAGACATGAAATCATTGAAGGTGACACGACCAATACTTTTATTTATCAATGGAAGAATAAAGAAAAGTGGAATACTATTGAATTAGAAACTAAAAAAGATTTGACGAAAATAGGAATTGATTCTGACGCTGAATTTATTACAGAGCATTATTTTGGTTATACCAAAATTACAAAAGACCTCACTTTCGAATATGAAGTTCAGCATCCAAGATGGGAGCAATATGAAGTCTTACATCATAATATTGATATTGATTTCGAAAAAACATATGGAGAAGATTTTAAATTCCTTCAAAACATAAAACCAACTTCAGTTTTTCTGGCGAAAGGTTCCAAAATTACAGTTAAGAATAAAAGAAAATTAGAATCGGCAAAAGCTCTGGAGGAAATGGCATAATAAATTTGCAATCATTAATTTATAAATCGGCAATTATGAATCTTAATATTACAGGATATTTTATCTATCTCAGCATTACGATTTTCATCATCTTAAGAGTTGGGAAAATATGCTACAAAAACGGAAATATTTTTGTCGCAGAATTAATTCCAAATCATGCAGATATCTGCCACAAAATCAATCAGGTTTTGCTTATGGCGTATTATCTTTTAAATATTGGGTATTGCGCCATGACGCTTATTTCCTGGCAGAAAATATTATCATCAACTCAGCTTATAGAAACAATCGGAATAAAAACAGCCATCATCATTTTTATCATTTCAGTTTTGCATTACCTCAACATTATTATCCTAACCAAGTACATTCATAAATTAATCAAATAACACTTAAATTCAAATATCATGGAAACTACAAAAATCTTAATCGGTTACGGCATTTATTTACCAGTTGCTTTATTTCTTACTTATTATGTTTCTAAAACACTTTTTAAAAACGGAAAAATTTTCATGCTGGATATTTTCAAAGGCCGCGAAGATATTGCCGAAGCAACCAACAGGCTTTTCGAAACAGGTTTTTATCTTTTAAACATTGGTTTTGCCTTAATGATTCTGCAACTGCAATTGAGCGACAATAGTTATCAGGAATTAATTGAAAGATTAAGCTACAAAATTGGAGGATTTTCTATCTATCTTGGTGTCATGTTATTCTTCAATTTATATTTCTTCTTTAGAGGAAAAAGAAAAGCCAAAGAAGCGCAGGAAGAAGAAAGACTGGTTTTTAAAGCATAATTTCATATTAAAAGTCGCCACGAATTTCCCGAATTATCACGAATTAATATTTTAAAAATTAGTGCAAATTCGTGGAATTCGTGGCGAAAAAAATCACAAAACCATGAACAAACTTATCATAGCAGCCGGAACAGGATTTTTAGGACAAGTCTTAGTCAATCATTTCAAAGATAAATTTGAAGAAATTGTAATTCTGACCCGTGGAAAATCTCAAATCATTGACGGAATTAAATATGTAAACTGGAATGCTAAAAATTTTTCAGGTTGGGAAAACGAGCTGGAAAATGCAACAGTTTTAATAAATCTGGCTGGAAAATCGGTTGATTGTCGTTATACTGAAAAGAATAAAAAAGAAATCTTATTATCACGAATTGAAAGCACAAAGATTTTAAACAAAGCCGTTTTAAATTGTAAAAACCCACCAAAACACTGGCTGAATTCATCCACTTCTACTATTTACAGATTTTCTTTGGATAAACAAATGGATGAAATTGATGGCGAAATCGGGAATGACTTTTCTATAAACGTCGCATTATCCTGGGAAAAAGCATTCTTTAAAACCGAAACTCCAAATACCCTAAAAACCGCTTTGCGAACTTCTATCGTTTTAGGTAAAAAGGGTGGTGCTTTTATTCCGCTTAAAACTTTGGCAAAAACAGGTTTTGGTGGAAAACAAGGTAAAGGAAATCAATTCATCAGCTGGATTCATGAAGAAGATTTTGCCAATGCGGTTGATTTTATTATCGAGAAAGAAATTACCGGAGTGATTAATGTTGTTTCTCCTAAACCAGTTCGTAATGCTGATTTTATGCAAAAGCTTAGAAAAGCAGTTGGTTTTCCTTTTGGAATTCCTGTGAATAGTTTTTTACTAAAAATTGGATCTTTCTTTATTCGAACAGAAGCTGAATTAGTTTTGAAAAGCAGAAATGTGATTCCGAAAAAGCTTTTAGAAAATGGGTTTAAATTTAAGTTTGGAGATATTGATGAGGCTTTTACAAATTTATTAAAGAAATGAAAGAACAAAATACAGATTGGATTTTTTTATTTAAACATTGGATCTTCACATTGTTACTAGGTCCGGTTATTTCTCAACTAATAATGTATATTATTGTTTTACATCCAAATAAAATTGTAGGATTATTAGAAGTGTTTCCCTTAGCTTTTATTTTTAGTTTGCTTTTTTCAATCCCCACCTATATTATCTATGCCTCCGCTTACAATTATTTTTCTAAAAAAGACTTACCAATTTTACTTTCAAAATTCATTTTAATTTCAATAGCCCTGAGCGGTATTTTTATAACTTCATATCTCATAAAAGGATACATGTGGTTGGATATTGCAATATCTTATTCCATTTCATCTATCATTAGCGGATTATTTTTTAAGTTGAATTTTAAAGATGAAGAAGAAAACGCAGAATAGATTTCTTTAAAACTTCGGTGGAGCAAAATATTTGCAGAAAACATACTATACGTTCTTTCATTAGCTCCAGAGGAGCGCCATATTTATAGAAATCAATAATCAGACCCACCTTAAGCTCCGGCGGAGCGACATATTTTTATTACTGCTATATATCACCCCGACGGGGTTTTAAATAAAATCCATTATTTTTCTATAAATATATCGTCCCGCTGGGACTTACTACTATGAGTATATATACTTTATTAAATCATCCAAAAAAATAACAATATAAAATCTTCGTCAAAGTTTTAAATTTTGACAAATACAACTCATACCAACACCAACCATGACCAAAATTCACCTCACCACAAAAATAAAAGCACCAAAACAAACCGTTTTCGATGCATCCAGAAACATAGATATTCACCAACAATCTGCAAGTCCTACAAATGAAAAGGCAATTGCCGGCGTGACTTCAGGTTTGATTAATTTAAACGAAACAGTAACCTGGCGTGGCAAACATTTTGGCTTTTATCTCACACACAAAAGCAGAATTACAGCAATGAATTTCTACGATTATTTTGTCGATGAAATGGAAGAAGGGAAATTTAAAACTTTTAGACACGAACATTTTTTTGAAGAAGAAAATGGCGTTACAATCATGAAAGACAAATTGGAATATGAAACTCCGTTTGGATTTTTTGGGGAACTTGTCGATATTTTATTTTTAGAAAAGCATCTTACTAATTTTCTTTTAGAACGAAATAAAGTACTGAAAGAAGTTTCGGAAAAAAATGATTTAAAATAATTTTCTTACTTTTATAAGTATTGTAAATCATTAAAAAATAAACTTATGACTCTAAAAACTAAAATTTTATCGATAGCATTTTTCACTTTTTCGATTATTGGATTCGCGCAAAGTAATTGCACTACTCTAAAAGGATGTGAAAGAAAATTATGTGAATTGAACACAAAATTAGCTGCTGCTAAAAAAGCGGGAAATCAAAACCAAATAAAAGGTGTTGAAGATGCTATAGCTCAAACCAAAAAGAACTGTACTACAAAAACGGTGAACAAAGACCTTGACAAAAAGGTAAAAGAAAAACAACAGAAAGTAAACGAGAGAACTGCTGATTTGAACGAAGCGATTAAAGACAATGAAAGCAAAGAAAAAATCGACAAGAAAAAGAAAAAATTAAATGAAGCAAAAACTGATTTGAATAAGGCTCTTGCTGAACAAAAGACGAAATAATTGTTTTGAAATTTTCTCTCGCAGATTTAGCAGATTTCTGAATTTGGGAAATTAATGTGAGTAGCTTCCAGCTTTAGCTGGATGAAAATTGTGACAGAATATTTCTGGCTTTAGCCAAATTTTATCATTCGGCTAAAGCCATTTTGATGATTTATTTTTTACCTCCAGCTAAAGCTGGAGTCTATTCAAAAAAAATAATATCTCTTTTGAAAATGAATTTTCTCGCTTTACGGTTTGCGTGAGGGATAGAAGCGGATAGCCCACAGCCTGACGAAGGAAGTGCGAGGACTTGCAGCGGATAGCCCGACCCGGAGGGACACGCCCTAATCATTTATAAAATTAAATGCCTTTTTATTTATAAAAAAACAATCATCAACCACCAAAATATCGGAACACTTTCGACCCAAAAAGAAGTGTAATATCTAGACCGATTAGAGTTTGCAAAAGCAATAAACAACATGAGCATCACAACCATAATAAGGTTAATGATGAGTTCATGAAAAGTAAAGGTCAGAATACCCACAATCCAAAACGGAATCAATAATAAAAATCCTAAAATCTTGGTTTTCTTTACGCCTATTGTTTGCGGAACGGTTTTGAGATGCGGATCGTCATTGGCCAGATCTAAAATTTCGAAAACCAGAATTAGCACAAAAACCAAGACAAAACGCTGAATGCATTTGATGAAAAAATTGGCTGTAAACGGAACTTCAGCATTTATATAAGGTAAAACCAAGGTCGCTCCTACCCAACAAAGGGCAACAATATAAATTTTTACTCCTGCCCAATTTCGGGCATTTTTTCTGTTCGGAAAGAAGGGCAAAGTATAAAGTGCAGTGATGGCAAAAATTACAACCGAAACAATTTGAGTAATTCGCTTGAGATGGAAAAAATAATAGCCTACTAAAACGAGTGAAATTAGACTTAAAACAGCGATAATTTTTAACTGAATTCCGATTGGTTTTTTCTTCACGCGAACCAACGCATCATATTTAACAAAATTATACCCCACAATTGTTCCAAAAAAAACGAACAAAGCCATTGGCTCATCATACTGAATATGAAACACATGAAACGTAACCCGAACCAAAGCATAACAGGATAAAGCCACATGAATACTGCTATTGAGGTAAAAATCGAATATCTGTTTTAGTAGTTTCATTCTTTAAATCTAATCAATTATTAACAAATCAACTCTTTAGTTGTAAATTTCATAAAAATTGACGTTAAAAATACCTATTAAATTATTAATAATACTTAATTTTGCGCGACAAAAAAACAACACATTTACTATAAAATGTAATAAACCTTGTGTTACACTTGATTAAGTCAAAGAAGATACATTGCGAATTGCATTGCCCTTAAAAAATTATATAGCTACAAATGAAAACAGATGCTTTTGCTTTAAGACACATTGGCCCAAGAGAAACAGATCTTCAACACATGTTACAAACCATTGGGGTTGAATCGATCGAACAACTTGTTTACGAAACCCTTCCGGATGACATTCGTTTAAAAGCACCTTTGAAATTAGATCCTGCAATGACGGAGTACGAATTTGCAAATCACATTCAGGAATTAGGAAAGAAAAATAAAGTATTCAAATCTTATATTGGTTTGGGATATCATCCAACTATCGTTCCGGCTCCAATTCAAAGAAACATCTTCGAAAATCCAGGATGGTATACCGCTTACACACCTTATCAGGCAGAAATTGCTCAAGGTCGTCTTGAAGCTATTTTAAATTTCCAGACTACAGTAATTGAACTTACAGGAATGGAAATTGCAAATGCTTCTTTATTAGACGAAGGAACTGCAGCTGCCGAAGCTATGGCTTTGTTATTTGATGTTCGTACACGTGATCAAAAGAAAAACAATACCAACAAATTCTTTGTTTCTGAAGAAATTCTACCACAAACTTTATCAATACTTCAAACACGTTCAACTCCTATCGGGATTGAATTAGTAGTTGGAAACCACGAAACGTTTGATTTTTCAAATGAATTCTTCGGAGCTATTTTACAATATCCTGGAAAATACGGTCAGGTAAACGATTATAGCGCTTTTGTTGCTAAAGCAAAAGAAAACGAAATTAAAGTAGCTTTTGCTGCTGATATTTTATCATTAGCTGCCTTAACTTCTCCGGGAGAAATGGGAGCTGCAGTAGTAGTTGGAACTACACAACGTTTTGGTGTACCAATGGGTTATGGTGGTCCTCACGCTGCTTTTTTTGCTACCAAAGACGAATACAAACGATCTATGCCAGGTCGTATTATTGGAGTTTCTATCGATGTAAACGGAAACCGTGCTTTACGTATGGCATTAGGAACTCGTGAGCAACACATTAAACGTGAAAAAGCGACTTCAAATATTTGTACCGCTCAGGTTTTATTAGCCGTTATGGCGGGAATGTATGCGGTTTACCACGGACCAAAAGGATTACAATACATTGCTGGTAAAGTTCACGCATCGGCAGTTACTGCTGCTGAAGCTTTAAATAAATTAGGCGTTTTTCAAACCAATACGGCTTACTTTGATACTATTTTAGTAAAAGCTGATGCTCAAAAAGTAAAAGCAATTGCTGAGAAAAACGAAGTAAACTTCTTTTATGTAGATGCTGATACGATTTCTATTTCGTTAAACGAAACGACTTCAATTAACGACATCAACCAAATTATTGCGATTTTTGCTGAGGCTTTAGGTAAAGAAACTTTCACCGTTGCTGAATTATCTGCTACAAGTCAGTTACCTGCTTCGTTAGAAAGAACATCTTCTTTCTTAACACATGATGTATTCAACAATCATCATTCGGAAAGTCAGATCATGCGTTACATCAAAAAATTAGAGCGTAAAGATTTATCATTGAATCATTCGATGATTTCATTAGGTTCTTGTACAATGAAATTAAACGCAGCTTCAGAAATGTTGCCTTTATCAATGCCAAACTGGAACAGCATTCACCCATTTGCACCAGTAGAACAAGCTGAAGGTTACATTACAATGCTTAAAAAATTAGAGCAACAATTAAATGTAATTACAGGATTTGCCGGAACAACATTACAACCAAACTCTGGAGCTCAGGGAGAATATGCTGGTTTAATGGCGATTCGTGCTTACCACTTATCAAGAAACGAAGGTCATCGTAATGTATGTTTAATTCCATCATCAGCTCACGGAACCAATCCTGCTTCTGCAGCGATGGCAGGAATGAAAATCATCGTTACTAAAACTACTCCGGAAGGAAATATTGACGTAGAAGATTTAAGAGAAAAAGCGATTGAACACAAAGATGATTTATCTTGTTTAATGGTAACGTATCCATCTACTCACGGAGTTTTCGAATCTTCAATTATTGAAATCACAAAATTAATCCACGATAATGGCGGATTAGTATATATGGATGGTGCAAACATGAACGCGCAAGTTGGACTAACAAATCCTGCTACAATTGGTGCTGATGTTTGTCACTTAAACTTACACAAAACTTTCGCTATTCCTCACGGAGGTGGTGGACCTGGAGTTGGACCAATCTGTGTGAACGAAAAACTGGTTCCGTTTTTACCAACAAACCCAATCTTAAAAGTAGGCGGTGAACAAGCAATTACAGCGATTTCATCTGCACCTTACGGATCTGCTTTAGTATGTTTAATCTCTTACGGTTACATCACAATGATGGGTGCCGAAGGATTAAAAAGCGCTACAGAACACGCTATCTTAAATGCAAACTACATGAAAGCCCGTTTCGAAGGACACTACCCAATTCTTTATACAGGAGAATGCGGAAGAGCAGCTCACGAAATGATTTTAGATTGTCGTGCATTTAAAGAAAACGGAATTGAAGTTGGTGATATCGCAAAACGTTTGATGGATTACGGTTTCCACGCTCCTACGGTTTCTTTCCCTGTAGCAGGAACTTTAATGATCGAACCTACAGAATCTGAAGATTTAGCAGAATTAGATCGTTTTTGTGATGCACTTATTTCAATCAGAAAAGAGATTGAAGTTGCAACAGCCGATGATAAAAACAATGTATTGAAAAATGCACCTCACACATTGGCAATGTTAACTACAGATAATTGGGCTTTCCCTTATACCAGAGAAAAAGCAGCTTATCCTTTAGAATACATCGCTGAAAATAAATTCTGGCCATCTGTTCGTCGTGTAGACGACGCATACGGTGACAGAAATTTAATCTGCAGCTGTGCTCCAATCGAAGCTTACATGGAAAACTAAGAAATAGTTTTCGAATTATATATTCAAACCCGACAGGTCTTTAAACTTGTCGGGTTTTCTGTTTTTGTTTTATTTTGTTTCAGGTTTCAAGTTCGAGCGTAACGTGAAACCTGAAACAAATCTAAAATCAGAAATCTATAATCTAAAATAGTACTTGGGCGTGCCAGTATTTAAAAAAAGGCCAAATCAACTTTGCGCTTATGAGGCCTTTTCTTAAATACTGTCGGGCTATCCGTTCCGCCGCGGCGGATTCCTCCTATCCCTCACGCGAGCAACTACAAATTAAATTTCCGTAACATATTATGTTTAAGCTTTGCGTCTTAGCGCCTTTGCGAGATTAATTTTATCTTAAAAAAGCTTAACTTGATGACATTGCCTCCTATCCTCATTCAAAAACCACATGAACGGCTACAAAACTTCAAAATAAATCTTAAGGCTCTCTATTTTTTAACACTTTTTAAAACTTCGGTTTTATTTGTAACAAAACATAAAAAAACTTTACATTTTTTCTAAAAAAAAATAAACCTGAAAACAAATCTCAATCGTTTGAAATCTCGATAAAACTTAAAATTCGTTAGAAAATTAACAATAAATCCCACAAATAATTATTATTTCATAATTATATGCATGCATAGTATTTTTTATGATAGTTATCATGAAATTATTTATACTTTAGCAATAAATTTATCGGATAATTACTGAATAATGAAAATAAAAATAATAGGCATCGGAAGCTATATTCCAAATAAAGAAGTAAGCAATACTGACTTTGGTGATCACGTATTTCTAAACGAAGACGGAACTCCTTTTGCTTACCCTAACGAAGTTGTAATTAAAAAATTTAAAGGTATTACCGGAATCGAAAACCGTCGTTATGCCGAAGACCAACATACCTCATCTGATTTAGCCTTTTTTGCTGCCGAAAGAGCACTTGAAAATGCTAAAATCGATCGTGAAACATTAGACTATATCATATTTGCACATAATTTTGGAGATGTAAAATCCGGAACAAATCAATCTGATATTTTACCAAGTTTAGCGACTCGTGTAAAAAACAAACTAGATATTAAAAACCCTAAATGTGTCGCTTACGATATTCTTTTTGGATGTCCAGGCTGGATCGAAGGAGTTTTGCAAGCCAATGCTTTCATCAAATCAGGCATGGCAAAACGTGTTCTGGTAATTGGTGCCGAAACATTATCAAGAGTTGTAGACGATCATGATCGTGATTCTATGATTTATTCAGATGGTGCAGGTGCTTCAATTTTAGAAGCTTCTGATGACGAAACAGGTTTACTATCTTACGAAAGTGCTACTTTTGCCAATGATGAAGCCAACTTTTTATACTTCGGAAAATCATACAACCCAGATTTAGATCCGGATATTAAATACATCAAAATGTACGGTCGTAAGATTTACGAATTTGCATTAAGCCAGGTTCCTTGTGCCATGAAAAGCTGTTTAGACAAAAGCGGAATCGGTATTGATGAAGTAAAAAAGATTCTAATTCATCAGGCCAACGAAAAAATGGACGAAGCAATTATTGCCCGTTTCTACAAATTATACGATAAAACCGCTCCTGAAAACATTATGCCAATGAGTATTCATGACTTAGGAAACAGCAGCGTTGCAACTGTACCTACTTTATTTGACTTATTGATTCAGGGCAAATTAGAAAATCACGAAATCAACAAAGGCGACGTTGTTATTTTTGCTTCAGTTGGAGCAGGAATGAATGTTAATGCATTTGTTTACCGATACTAAATTAGTTTACAGTCACAGTATTCAGTCACAGTATTCAGTCACAGTTTACAGTTTCCTAAAACTGATTACTGCGACTGTAAACTGAAAACTAAAAAGTCCGCATCTTAAAATGCGGACTTTTTAGTATATTTGCGACCTAATTATAAAATCAAGAACGAGAGATTGTTTCGTTCCTCGCAACGACTATGTACGAAAAAACGTTTCCGAATAAAAGATTCAAACTTACTTTAGAGTTTTTACAAAAACACGTTAAGACATCAGAAACCATTTTTGATTTTGGTGTACCCAATCCATTCTCAAAAATAATGGAAGAAAATGGTTATACCGTAAAAAATACAAAAGGCGAAGATTTAGACAACGATCAAACGGCTTTGCAAACCGAAGAATATACTGTTTTTACTGCATTCGAAATTTTTGAACATTTGCTAAATCCGTACACGATTCTTGAAAATGTAAAATGCGACAAATTGTTAATTTCAATTCCGTTGCGTTTATGGTTTTCTCCAGCATATCGTTCTAAAACAGATATGTGGGACAGACATTACCACGAATTTGAAGACTGGCAACTAGACTGGCTTTTAGAAAAAACAGGCTGGAAAATAACCGATCGCCAAAAATTTACACATCCGGTAAAAAAGTTTGGTTTCAGACCATTATTAAGATATTTCACTCCCAGATATTATATTGTTGTGGCAGAGAAAATAAAAGCCTAACGGCAAATTCCAAAAAATAAATTCCAAATTCCAATTTAAACCGTATCGGTAAAAGTTGGAATTTGGAATTTAAAAAAGATTGGAATTTACTTTTAAGTGTTGGAATTTGGAATTTAAAAAAATTGGAATTTAAAATGAAGTATTACATCGTTATTCCCGCGCACAACGAGCAAGATCTTATTGGCCTTACTTTACAATCTTTGGTTACGCAAACTGTTTTGCCTTCAAAGATTGTGGTTGTCAACGACAATTCTACAGATAAAACCGAAGAAGTTGTTTTGAGTTTTGCCAAGGACAATCCGTATATTTCTGTTGTAAACAAAACTTCAGATGCGATTCATATGCCGGGTAGTAAAGTCATTCAGGCTTTTCAGAAAGGATATGAAACACTGGATTCTAATTATGATATCATTGTTAAAATAGACGGCGATTTAATTTTTCCTCCCAATTATTTTGAAACGATCATTCGTCACTTTCAATCTGATCCAAAAATTGGAATGGTGGGCGGATTTTGTTACATCGAAAAAAATGGAGATTGGATCTTAGAAAACTTAACCGATAAAGATCATATTCGTGGCGCACTGAAAGCATATCGTGCAGCAACTTATCAGCAAATTGGAGGATTAAAACCTGCAATGGGTTGGGATACGGTAGACGAATTGCTTTGTAAATACTATGATTGGAAAATAGTTACCGATGAATCTTTGCACGTAAAGCACCTTAAACCAACGGGTGCAAATTACAACAAAACAGCACGTTACAAACAAGGCGAGGCTTTTTATACTTTAGGATACGGTTTTTGGATTACCGCAATTGCATCGGCAAAATTGGCGATGATGAAGAAAAAACCATTTTTATTTTTAGACTATATAAGAGGGTTCTGGAAAGCAAAAAAAGCCAAAACACCATTATTAGTTACACCCGAACAAGCTAAATTTATAAGAAATTATCGTTTTCAAAAAATGAAACAAAAGTTAATCTAACTCGGAAAACAACCGAAAATGCTTAACTCATGACCCAAAACTCATAACTTCTTTTTACCTTAGCCAATATTTCAAAAATTATGATGCTAATTCGTTATATATCTCAACTAGGAAGATATTTTTTAATGCTGAAAGAAATTTTTAACAAACAGACAAAATGGTCTGTGATGAAAAAATTGATTTTTAAAGAAATCGACGATTTAATAATCGACTCTCTTGGTATTGTTTGTTTTATCTCTTTTTTTATTGGAGGAGTTGTTGCTATTCAAACTGCGTTAAACTTAACTAATCCATTAATTCCAAAATATTTAATTGGTTTTGCTACACGTCAATCTGTGATATTGGAGTTTGCTCCTACTTTTATTTCGGTAATTATGGCCGGAAAAATGGGATCTTACATCACTTCCAGTATTGGTACAATGCGTGTTACAGAACAAATTGATGCTCTTGAAGTTATGGGAGTTAATTCATTAAACTACTTAGTTTTCCCAAAAATAGTAGCTTTATTAATGTACCCTTTTGTAATTGGGATTAGTATGTTTCTGGGTATTTTTGGTGGATGGCTGGCTTGTGCTTATGGCGGATTTTCGACTAGTGAAGATTTTATTCAGGGTGCGCAAATGGAATTTATTCCTTTTCATATCACTTATGCCTTTATTAAAACTTTAATATTCGCAATGTTATTGGCTACAATTCCATCTTTTCACGGATATTACATGAAAGGTGGCGCACTAGAAGTTGGTAAAGCAAGTACGGTTTCATTTGTATGGACATCTGTTTGTATCATTCTTTTTAATTATATATTAACTCAATTATTATTAGGATAATGATAGAAGTAAAAAATTTAGAAAAATCATTTGGCGACAGTAAAGTTTTAAAAGGAATTTCAACTGTTTTTGAAACTGGGAAAACCAACTTAATTATTGGCCAAAGTGGATCCGGGAAAACTGTTTTATTAAAAAGCCTACTGGGAATTCACACTCCGGATTCCGGAACAATTGAGTTTGACGGAAGAGTTTATTCTGAATTAAACCCGGACGAAAAACGAGAATTAAGAACTGAAATTGGAATGGTTTTTCAGGGAAGTGCTTTATTTGACTCAATGACTGTTGAAGAAAATGTCGCTTTCCCTCTAAAAATGTTTACCAACGATAATAAAGCTAAAATTCAGGAGCGTGTTGATTTTGTGTTAGAAAGAGTAAATCTTGTTGACGCGCATAAAAAATTACCTTCTGAAATTTCCGGAGGTATGCAAAAACGTGTGGCGATTGCCCGCGCTATTGTAAACAATCCGAAATATTTGTTTTGTGATGAACCTAACTCAGGTTTAGATCCAAACACCTCAACTTTGATCGATAATTTGATTAAAGAAATTACCGAAGAATACAATATCACAACCGTAATCAATACGCACGACATGAACTCGGTAATGGAAATTGGAGAAAATATTGTTTTCCTGAAAAAAGGAGTAAAAGCCTGGCAGGGAACCAAAGAAGAAATCTTTAGAACAGACAACAAAGATATTGTGAAGTTTGTTTACTCTTCGAACCTGTTTAAAAAAGTGAGAGAAGCATATTTGAAAGGTTAAAACCTTTTAAATTCCAATCATAAAGAAGAAATTCCAATAAAAAAATTCCAAATTCCAACTGCGTATCAGTATTGGAATTTGGAATTTTTTTTGGGGATTTAATTTAATTCGAATTTATCAACTCTACCTCAGCATTTGGATTAAACAAATACGTTCTTCCTGAACTTATCTCAATACATTCAAAACGTTTGGTTCTAACCGCTAACTTCTTGAATATTTTACCATTTTTAATTCTGAATACACTTCCGTACGGAATTTCAAAAACATAATTTTTATCGTTTTGCGCATCGTATTGCTTTAAAGCCAGAGACAAAGTAGTATCGGTATCACTACTCGCAGATGGATTCTTAAAATGCCTTGCTAATAAAGGCAATAATTGTCCCGGGAAAATCTCCGGACGAATAAATGGAACCATCATACGCTGAAAGGTAAGTTTCCATTCATTTCCATGTGGCTTTATATTTCTTCCAAATCTTTCAAATGCCACCAAATGTGAAATTTCATGAATCAGCGTAATCAAAAAACGGTATTTATTTAAACTGGCATTTACCGTAATTTCATGTTTACCACTTGGCCCTCTCCTATAATCTCCATGACGCGTTTGGCGTTCATTTACGATTTTAAGATGCACCTGATTGGCAACAATCAAATCAAAGACAGGCTTTACAGCATGTTCCGGGATATATCTGGCTAATGTTTCGATCACAATAATTATGAGTTATGAAGTATGAGTTATGAGTTTTGAATTAGTTTTTTCTTTGATGTAATTATTATACTTTTAATGATCTTTAGTACTTCACCACATTGATTGTGCATCGATTCAAACTCTATTGCAGAAACATAGTTTGTTGCATTTAAAATTTCTAACCAATACATAGATTCATCACATTCTTTTTGAGAAATTGATAACTTATGAATAAAATCTGCCTTGCTTTGTGCGTTGACCGCTTCACGAACATTGGCACCAACAGAAGTAATAGAACGCAAAAATTGTTTACTCATTATAAATTCCTTCTTTTCCGAAACTAACCATTTATAAAAATTAACTCCTCTAATAGCTAATTCAAAACTCTTAGTTTTCACAATACTCTCACTCATAATTCATAATTTATAATTCATAATTTATAATTCAGAACTAACTAAGGATTCGTAGACGAGACCTCTAACACTTTCCCATTAAAATATTTATTTCCATTCAATGTAAAATCATAAATATAAGTTGCCATTCCTTGGGCAGAAATTGGCGCCTGATAACCCGGGAAAGCTTCATTTAGCATTTCTGTCTGGACTGAACCCAAAGCCAGAACATTAAATGAAATCCCTTGCTCTTTATATTCTTCAGCTAATAATTCGGTTAACGTAATAACTGCACCTTTGCTTGAACTGTAAGCTGCCAATCCTGCAAATTTAAGACTTCCTCTTACGCCACCAATTGAACTAATTGTAACGACGTGACTTCCTTTTTGAAGATAAGGCAAGCAAATTCTGGTAAGATTCGCCACAGCAAAAACATTCACTTTATAAATACTTTCAAAATCAGCCTGAGTGGTTTCTGCAAAAGGCTTCAATAATAAAGCGCCTGCATTATGCACTACAGCATCGACTTTTTTCCAGGTCGAAGAAAGAAAACCATCTACTTCCTGCAACGCATTTTCATCAGCCAAATCAACTGAAAGACAAGTGATGTTTTGATGTTCTAAAAGTGTTTGAGGCATTTTTCTGGAAATGGCCAAAACCTGATTTCCTGCATTAGCAAATTGTAACGCTAATTCGTAACCAATTCCTCTACTGGTTCCGGTAACAATAATATTTTTCATAAGGCAAAAATAAGCAAATCAGATAAAAAGACCGATTATTTATTCATTGTAATTTCTTCTGTTGGCGTAGTAGCAATTTTTGTCACGGCTGGCAAAAACTCCTGAATAAAAGAAGTGATATGCGGAATGTCCATTACTTTAAATTCATCCGAAACATGGTGATAGAAATCAAAGTTTTCAAAATCGAAAGTACTTATCGATTGACATGGTTTCTTGAATGCTTCATAAAACGAGTAATTATCAGATCTGTAAAACAATTCATAATGAGCTTCTTTTGGTAAAAACCCAATGGTCTTTTTACCGGTATATTCGTTTATCTTTTCTGCCATGTTTGATTTATCAAAACCGGTAATGTAAGCCAGATAATCACGTTTCATTGGCACACCAATCATTTCGATATTGAGTTGCGCATATAAATTGAAGTTTTGCTTTTGAAGTTTCTGTACTAAACTTTTAGAACCTAACAAGCCTTTTTCTTCGCCGGCAAAAAACACAAAAAGAATACTGCGTTTATTCGATTTTGTTTCACTAAAATATTTTGCCATTTGTGCAACAGCCGTAACTCCTGAAGCGTCATCGTTCGCACCATTATTAATCACATCTTCCTGTTGTTTTTTCTCCAGACCAATATGATCATAATGCGCACTTAAAACCACAAATTCTTTTTTAAGAACAGGATCAGTTCCTTCCAGAACTCCAACAATATTATAGGCTGGAGATTTAAAATTAGTCAGGGTATCTCGATAAGAAGAAAAATAAGGTTTTACATTATTCTTCTTAAAAAAATCTTCCAAAAATACTGCTGCTTTTTCGATTCCTCTTGTCCCCGTTTCACGTCCTTCTAATTCATCCGAAGAAAGATATTTTAGAAAATCCGACACTTCAGCCTCATTTACTTTATAGGTAATTTCAAGTGGTTTTGAAATTGATTTTGAAACTTGTTCGCTTACTGCAGTGGGATTTGACTTGCAGGCTAACAGAACAAACGGAAGAAGAAAGTATATTTTTTTCATAAAATAAAAACTGAATGAATAGCTAAGTTATTGGTTTAAAAGTATAATATTCTGAAAATTAAAAAAATTATCCATAAAAAAACCCTTTCGATGCTAAAAAAGCTGAAAGGGTATTTTTTTATATAAAAACGAATTTTGATTTATCCTGCAATTACAGATCTTGAAATTACAATTTTCTGAATCTCTGAAGTTCCTTCATAGATCTGAGTAATTTTGGCATCGCGCATAAAACGCTCTACATGGTATTCTTTTACATAACCATTTCCTCCGTGAATCTGAACCGCTTCTACAGCCGTATCCATTGCCACTTGCGAAGCAAATAATTTTGCCATTGCTCCACTAACATCGTAGTTTTTATGTTGGTCTTTGTCCCAAGCTGCTTTCATACATAAATGACGTGCTGCCTCGATATTTACTGCCATATCTGCTAATTTAAAAGCAATCGCTTGGTGATTACAAATTTCAGTTCCGAATGCTTTACGTTCTCTCGAATATTTCAAAGCCAATTCGTAAGCTCCCGAAGCAATTCCTAACGCCTGAGACGCAATTCCGATACGTCCGCCAGCAAGGGTTTTCATTGCAAATTTGAATCCGAAACCATCTTCTCCAATTCTGTTTTCTTTAGGAACTTTTACATCACTAAACATTAAAGAGTGTGTATCAGAACCGCGAATTCCCATCTTTTGTTCTTTTGGACCAATAGAAAAGCCTGGCATATCTTTGGTCATGATCAACGCATTAATTCCTTTGTGTTTTAATTCAGGATGTGTTTGAGCAATTACCAAATAAACTGATGCTGTGTTTCCGTTTGTAATCCAGTTTTTTGTTCCGTTTACAATATAGTGATCTCCCATATCTACCGCAGTAGTTTTTTGTGAAGTTGCGTCACTACCCGCTTCCGGCTCACTTAAGCAAAATGCTCCGTGAATTTCACCAGAGGCTAAGCCCGGTAAATATTTTTGTTTTTGTTCTTCGGTTCCAAATTCCTGCAAACCCCAACAAACTAATGAGTTGTTTACAGACATCACTACAGAAGCTGATGCATCAACTTTTGAGATTTCCTCCATAGCAATAACATATGAAATCGCATCCAGACCGCTACCTCCGTATTTAGGATCAACCATCATTCCCATGAATCCTAGTTGTCCCATTTTTTTTACTTGCTCAGTCGGAAAAATTTGCTTTTCGTCACGTTCAATAACGCCCGGTAACAATTCGTTTTGAGCAAAATCTCTGGCAGCTTGTTGAATCATTAAATGTTCTTCGGTCAGATTGAAATCCATAGTTCTATTGTTTTATTATTTCCCCTAAACCAAATTTTAAAAATTTTGCTTAGCTGATGGTTATTTTTGTTTTTTGAATTGTTTTTATTTCCTTAAAAAAGGCTTTCAAAGATAATTTTTAAATGTGGAATTAACAATGCGTGCATATAAATTTAATAGATTTGCAACAATTACGATATCGTTTTCGTAATAATAATGAAATTTAGCAATACAGACGCTAAGTTTGCAACGTTTTCTGTAAAATTGAAGAATATAATTACAGTTAAAAACGAGGTCCAGTAGGATGTTTGGTTAATTTACCAGAGCAAAAAGATTAAACAAGTCATAAAACACGTAAATCTACGTAAAACAAGTCTTACTAATTTGATTATTAAATAAATACAATAAAAAAACTTGAATGCCACAAGAAAAAAACTCTCGAATAAACGACGTTTAATTGATAAATTAACATTATTTTTGCCTAAAAATTATAAAATTGACAGAACATGAAAAAGATTTTACTATTACTCACTCTCCTTTTAAGCATACAATTTTCTACGGTCTCTGCCCAAACTCAATTAGAAGTAAATGGCGTTACGGTTCCTAGAAAAATTGAATTTCAAAACAAAACTTTGCAACTTAACGGAGCTGGAGGAAGATCTAAAATGTGGCTCGAAGTTTATGTTCAGGCATTGTATTTATCTCAATTAAGTCAGGATCCTCAATTTATTATTGACAGTGATACTGAGATGGCTATTCGAATTGAAATTACATCATCTATGGTTTCTTCAAACAAATTAACGAAAGCAATGAATACTGGTTTCGAAAAATCGGCAGGAAGTAATCTTGAAGAATTGCGACCAAGAATAGAAGATTTTAAAAAACTGCTAAGCGATGCTATTAAAGAAAAAGATGTTTTTGTTTTAGGTTACAATCCGCTTGATCAAACTATCAATGTTTATAAAAATGAAGTTTTGAAAGGAAAAGTTCCCGGATTCGATTTCAAAAAAGCATTGTTCGGAATCTGGCTTTCTAATAAACCGGTAGACGAAACACTGAAAAAACATTTATTAGGAATATAAAAATTCTACTAAATTTTATAGAATATGAAAGCCGAAAACAAATTGTTTTCGGCTTTCTTTTTTTTGTTTGTTAAAATTGCAACAGAATACATTATTCGCATTATTCTATTTTATACTTTTACGCAAACTAAACATATCTCAACAAAATGAAAGATTTATTACAGCAATTTGAAAATAAAGAGCCTGAAATTGTTTTTAACTGGAAAGATTCTGAAACTGAAGCTGAAGGTTGGACTGTTATTAATTCACTTCGCGGAGGAGCTGCAGGTGGAGGAACAAGAATGAGAAAAGGCTTGGATATGAATGAAGTTTTATCATTGGCCAAAACAATGGAAGTAAAATTTTCGGTTTCGGGACCTGCAATTGGAGGCGCAAAATCCGGAATTAATTTTGACCCGAATGATCCCCGTAAAAAAGGTGTTTTGCAACGTTGGTACAAAGCTGTTTCTCCTTTATTAAAAAGTTATTACGGAACCGGTGGAGATTTGAATGTGGATGAAATTCACGAAGTAATCCCAATGACGGAAGAATGTGGTGTTTGGCATCCGCAGGAAGGTGTTTTTAACGGACATTTTAAACCAACCGAAGCAGATAAAATTAATAGAATTGGTCAATTACGTCAGGGTGTAATTAAGGTAATCGAAAACCCTAAATTCTCTCCGGATGTAACTCGTAAATATACTGTTGCCGATATGATTACTGGTTATGGCGTTGCCGAAGCGGTTCGTCATTTCTACTCAACATATGGCGGAGACATAAAAGGTAAAAAAGCAATTGTACAAGGTTTTGGAAATGTAGGTTCTGCTGCTGCTTTTTACCTTGCTGAAATGGGCGCAAAAGTGATTGGAATTATTGACCGTGATGGTGGACTAATCAAAGAAGAAGGTTTTTCTTTTGAAGAAATCAGAACTTTATTCCTTAATAAAGACGGAAACAAATTAGTTGCCGATAATATGATTCCGTTTGAGGAAATCAACTCAAAAATATGGACGATTGGTGCTGAAATTTTCACGCCTTGCGCTGCATCAAGATTGGTACAA
The DNA here is from genome assembly GCF_046825355.2 of Flavobacterium sp. C3NV. Classification (NCBI taxonomy): domain Bacteria; kingdom Pseudomonadati; phylum Bacteroidota; class Flavobacteriia; order Flavobacteriales; family Flavobacteriaceae; genus Flavobacterium; species Flavobacterium sp. C3NV. Next base: position 145,626 of record NZ_JBKQBJ020000017.1, read on the forward strand.
CAAACTCAAATTGACAGCCTGATCGCAAACGGATTAGAGGTTATTTCTTGTGGTGCGAATGTTCCTTTTGCTGACAAGGAAATTTTCTTTGGTTCTATTATGGAAGAAGTAGATCATAAAGTAAGTTTGATTCCGGATTTTATTTCGAACTGCGGAATGGCGAGGGTTTTTGCTTACTTCATGGAGAAAAAAGTGCAAATGACGGATGAGGCTATCTTTAATGATACTTCTGAAATTATAAAAAATGCGATTGTAAAAGCTCATGCTTTAAATCCATCTAAAACAAATATTAGTGCAACTGCTTTTGAAATTGCATTGAAACAATTAGTATAATTTTTTATACTTTTATTCTAAACGAGTCAAATAATCTTTGGCTCGTTTTTTTTGAGATCTAACCGCGAAGTTCGCAAGGATTTTACGCAAGTAACGCTAATTTATTTCTCGCAGAGTCGCAAAGTTTTTCTTTTTAAATTTTTCTTTGCGACTCTGCGACTTTGCGAGATTAAAACAAACGGCTTTGCGAACTTCGCGTAAAATCCTTGCGAACTTTGCGGTTAAATTCTCTCGCATATTCTAAACAATTTTTACTACTTTTAAACGTTTTTATTATATACTATTACAAAACTCAGAATCAAAATGACTTTTACGGATTCTTCAGATAAAAAGAAATCTCTACTAATATCTACAGCTATTTATGCTGTTTTGTTGTTGCTTTTATTTTTCATTCGTTTTTGGCCTCCTTATAATCCGGAGAACAATGCTGCACTTGCTTCAGGCGGCGGCGGTGGTGGCGTTACGGTTAATTTTGGAGATAGTGATTTAGGATCCGGAGCGAATTATAAGAGTGAAGTTTTGAACGTAAAAAACAACGTAAAACAAGCTCCTGCAAAAGCTACTCCAGATGAAGCAATCATTACTCAGGAAAACACAAAAGATGATGCTAATGACGTAATAATTCCGACAAAAGAAAAACCTAAAAAAGCTACTCCTGTTGTAAAACCGGAAGCTAAACCTGTTCCTGAAAAACCAAAAGTTTCGAATTCTACCAATGATGCTTTGTCAAGTATTTTAAAAGGATCGAACAAAGGTGGCGATGGTGATGATAAAGTAGCAGGAAATAAAGGAAAAGCTAACGGAAGTTTAGGTTCTAACGGATATTATGGCGCCGGAGGTTCCGGTGGCGGAACTGGCGGTGGAAACGGTACAGGAAATGGAGTTGGTACAGGAAGCGGTTATGGAGCCGGAAGCGGGGGTGGTTCTGGTGGCGGATCAGGATACTCTTTAGGAACCAGAAAGGCCTTGTCGAAACCTGCACCAAAATATACTTGTAATGAAGAAGGAAGAGTTGTTGTTGAAATCACGGTAGATCAAAACGGAAAAACGATCAGTGCGACTCCCGGAATAAAAGGCACTACAAATACGGCAAGATGTTTACTTGATCAGGCGAAGATTGCTGCCATGAATACAAAATGGGAAGCTGATGCTGATGCTGCGGCGAAACAAGTTGGTAAGATTATTTATAATTTTAGTTTGGATTAAGAAACACGAATTGCACTAATTTTCACTAATTGTAATAAATATAAAAAAGGCTTTCTGAAATATTTCAGAAAGCCTTTTTTAATACCATTATTTTCTAAAAAACTGTAATTGTTTTAATCTAATCTTAGCTCCCTCCAAATCATAATTACTTTTAGGCAATTGTTCAACTAATTCATATTCACCAAATCTTAATTGCCTCACATTTGGTCCATTATCAATCAAATTAAACTCTCTACAAGATCTGCACCTTACTACTAAAAAATCAGAATCTAAAATCGTATTTTCTCTTGCTAAAATAAAAGTCTCTAAGTTCGAATTACACTTAGTACAATTTTGAGACAATATTTCCAAAATTTTCTCTTTTACTTTAAAAAAACTTGAAATTCTAAAAACATAAGCAAGAAAACTTCCATAAAGCCAAATGTTTAATTCATTTTTAAAATCAATCTCAATTTCTTTTGAAATCGCATAAAAGATATCACAAATAAATTCTCTTTCTTCCGTATCAAATTTAGAACGCTCGAAACTCTTTAAGCCTTTATTCAATTCTTTGTTCAATATTTTAAGAGAAGAATCACTTTTCACCAAAATAATTAAAGAACTTAAACATGAATTAAACCTAGATTCCATGTACTCACATAAATCAGAATTTGAAGGAATTAATCCTCTGTTATCCCATTCTGAATCCGCAAACTTTTTTTTATCTAATAAGAATTGAAGCCTATCTAATTTTGAATTACTCATTTTTAAATCTACTTCGGACTTGTTGCAATCACAAACTTTAAATTGTTCTTTACTCCTATTTGCAGTACATCGACTAAATCCTGTACTTGCAGATTGAACGGAATTCGAACGACAACGGTTTGTTCTTTGTCTGCTCCTATTTTTGACATTAGACTGGTTTCGAGATTTTCGAAATCTACGGGTTCTTTGTCGATGTAGAATTTTTTATCTTCGGTAACTGATAAACTGATCAGCTGTTTGTTTGTTTTTTCATTTGATTTCGCTTTTGGCAACGTCATTTTGATAACATTAGGATTTGCAAGTGTTGAGATTATAAGGAAAAACAACAGCAGGAAAAACATAATATCACTTAATGATGAAGTCGCCACTTCGGCATGAAATCTTCTTTTTCTCTTAATAGACATACCTTATGCTCTTTGAATTATATTGACAAATTCTAATATTTGTTTTTGGATTTTTAAAGCAAAATCATCAATTTTTCCGTTTAATAAATGGTAAGCGCTATAGGCAATAATACCTACAATAAGTCCGGAACCGGAACTGATCATTTTTTCGTATAAACCTCCGGAAATGTTTCCGATACTAATATTTTCTGTTACTGAGATGCTGTAGAAGATTTTGATTACTCCTGAAATTGTTCCGATAAATCCTAACGTTGGTGCGATACCGGCGATAAGTCCCAGGTGGCCTAAACGTCGTTCCATTTCGCCAATTTCGATATCGGCAGCACGGTCCATGTTTGATTCTATTTCGGCAATTGGTCTTCCTATTACGAGAACTCCTTCTTTTAGAATATTTCCTGCAGCGGTATTGCTTCTTTCTACAATTGTTCTGGCCAATTCGATATTACCGGCGTTTAGTTTGTCTCCTACATCCTGCATTAATCGTGCATCGATTTTAGAGGCTTTACTGATATATAGATAACGTTCTATAATGACGTAAAAGGTGTAGAATAATAGTAGGGCAATTGGGATTAGGAAAAAACCTCCTTTTAAGATAAATCCTAAAACTGAGATTTCGGTATTTGGTGCAATTTTTTCGATAACTACGTTTGATGCGGCGTTTGCAATGGTGTCTGTTTGTAATTGAATAAAACTAAACATATATTAATTCTGGTTTTTAATAATTAATTCTAAAAAATATTTGAAATTTGCAATAAAGATAATTTTCGCTGTAATATAAAACTAAAAAAAACGAAAATTATTTTAATCGACAACTATTTTATCCAAAATACATGAACTATCAGGAAACTACGAATTGGATGTTTAATCAACTCCCGATGTATCAACTTCAGGGCGCCTCTGCATATAAGGAGGATTTGACCAATATTAAACTATTGGCAAAGCATCTTGATAACCCACAAGGCAGGTTAAAATGCATTCATGTTGCGGGAACAAACGGCAAGGGATCGACCTCGCATATGCTTGCTTCAGTTTTGCAGGAAGCGGGATATAAAGTGGGTTTGTATACTTCGCCTCACTTAAACGATTTTAGGGAGAGAATTAAAATAAATGGTGAAGAAATATCTGAAGATTTTGTTTGTGAATTTGTAGCGAAACACAAAGACTTTTTTGAAGCGAATGATATGAGTTTTTTCGAAATGTCGGTTGGCTTGGCTTTTGATTATTTTGCTTCTGAGAAAACGGATATTGCTATTGTTGAAGTTGGTCTTGGCGGAAGATTGGACGCTACTAATATTATCACGCCTTTGATTTCGGTTATTACAAACATCGATTTAGATCATACTCAATTTTTGGGAAATACTCCGGCACTCATCGCTGGGGAAAAAGCGGGAATTATTAAACCGAACATTCCTGTTGTTATTGGTGAATATACGAATGAAACTCAGCCTGTATTTTTGGCTAAAGCCGAAGAAAACAAAGCGCCGATATATTTTGCTTCTGATTTAATTTCACAAGTTTTTCCTTCGGATTTAATTGGGGATTATCAGTTTCATAATAAGAAAACGGTTCAGCAAACTATTACGGTTTTAAACTCTCAAAATGAATTTAAGGTTTCTGATGAAAATTTAAAATCTGGTTTATCGAAAGTGGTAAAAAATACGGGCTTACAAGGAAGATGGCAGCAATTGGGCGAAAATCCTAAAATTATTTGCGACACGGCACACAACAAACATGGATTAGCGGTTGTGATGAATCAGATCCAGAAAGAAACTTTTGAGAAGCTTCATATTGTTCTTGGCGTTGTAAATGACAAAGACCTGGATTCTATTTTGCCTCTTTTTCCTAAAAATGCACAATACTATTTCTGCAGACCTGATTCGTCGAGAGGTTTAGACACTGAAATCTTGAAAGTAGCGGCTAAAAAATATAATTTGTCAGGAGAGAAATACGATTCTGTAGCCGAAGCTTTCGCTGCTGCAAAGAAAAATGCAACTGAAAACGATTTTATTTATGTTGGCGGAAGTACTTTTGTCGTTGCCGAATTGCCGTTACACTAACGGATTTTAGAATTGAAAGAAAAAGACTAAAAAAACTTCTTTTATAATAAATTCAATTACAACGAGATAGAAAAAACTTTAAAAAAACTTTAAATTTTTAGCGGGTTTTGTTTGCAGAACTGAAAAAGTGCCTTATATTTGCACTCGCAATCACAAACGATAGCAACCTAGTAAAATAGGGCGATTAGCTCAGCTGGTTCAGAGCACCTCGTTTACACCGAGGGGG